>NZGQ01000070.1 GCA_002689565.1 Methanobacteriota archaeon
AAGACAAGTATTAATTCACTTTCTGCCAGGGAGCACAAGCTTCCCATTTCTTGCATTTCTTTGCTCGAGTGTAATCTCCACCATGCTCAGCCAAATCAGCCGGCGCAATTCCTAATGCAAGTCTTGCTAAATCCCCTTGAGGGTCGATGATTAGAGATGGAATCTTTGCAATTGCAGCCTCTTCAATTAACGCCTTAGCCATCACAGTTTTTCCTGAACCAGTGGAACCTAGCATTGCTGCGTGTCTGGCAAGAACTTGGGGTGCGATATCTACTGGTTTTCCATTATCTCGACGTTCACCTAAGTACAATCCTTTTGGCTTGTAATGTTTAGTGGGTTTTGAACTTACATCAGGCTCTTTCTTAGTTTCATTATCAATAGACAGAATATCTCCAACTAAGTCTGCCAAATTAGGCTCAGAAACCCCCACATCCGATCCCAAATCATCGGGATTGAGCGCTCCATCTTCTGAAACCATTACCCCCTCCAACTTGGCTAGGGGTCTTGAAACATCCGCAACATAGGCTCTACACTATCGCTATACTGTAAGGTATATCTAAGTGCCAACTCGTTTAAAATGAAGAAACGCCCCCACCTGAAGGTGAGGGACGAATCAACATTTTTCGGGAGAGAGGACCTTCAACCGATTCTTGATACCATTTCAGCATTCATTGTTGCTGGAAGAGCAACATATCCAACATCAGACACATGATCCATTCCTTCGTCAGAATAACCATAAGTGATGAAATCTCGTACCAAATCCCAATCGTTATTGTTGACATTCATGTAAATGAATCTCGATAGAGGCGCATATGATCCGTCAGCAACAGTGCTTGTTTCTGGCGTTACAGCATTCCCTGCATCTTGTACTCCATGGGTATCATTATTGGCGATTGCAGCAACTGATAATGTGTTACTATTTTCTTCATAGTATGCATAACCAAAGTATCCTATTGCATTTTCATCACTATTGATGCCGTTTACTATTTGATTGTCATCAGCGGAATTTTGGTAACCTCTGACAGTGTCAAAACCTTCTGCAACTGGTTCTGCGTCAGCAAAACAATTCTTACAGAATACTTGCTCTCCAAAGTACTCGTATGTTCCAGAATCTGAGTCTGCACCCCATAGTTTGATTTCATTATCTAGACATGCACTCGAGTCATCAAGATCACTCCATTCTCTAACACCATCACCATCATTACTTGGCGTGGTTGAATTCATGTCTAATCCACCTTTCTCGTGATTTGCCAGGTCTTCCTCAGACCAATCTGTGAAAACCCACCTCAATTGAGCCATAGATAATCCCCCCATAGCGGAAATACACTGGTCAGCAGCCCCGCCCTTCTTTACCACTACAGACAAACCGTCAATAGCTACTATAAGTTGAGTTACTGTAGTATCTGAACTTAAGCAAGAGAAAGTGTAACCATCAGCGCCAACGGTCGCCTCAGAAGATTTCCAATCTCTACTCATATCGCCGATGTGAACAGAGTCAGCATCTGTACTGCAAACCTTGGATGCACCAGCACCAGATCCGCCACCAGCCACAGTTACGGTATAATCGGCGTTAGAAGCACTGTAGGCCTGAGCCCATGCGCTTGCAACCGGATACACAGTACTGCTTCCAGCGATATTAATCGTTTTTTCTTCACCATCATCATCTCCACCAATACATCCTGCCAGTCCTGCGCTTAGTATTGTTAAAGTCATCATCAAAGTTATTCCATATTTTTTCATCATTCAGGTTCACCTGTTGGTTCGGCGTTAGGCCGCTTGGCAATAGGAAATAGCAATAGATAATATTAATTTATATATATCAATATATAGATATATGGTTGATATATAGGCCTTCTATGTATGAACCATATTTGTCGCAGATTGCAGGGGAGATTTGATTGAACTCAAGCAAAAACGATCTGAGGAAACTACAAGTCACCGGAGGCTCTACAGTAATCGTTTCGTTGCCAAAAGAATGGATTAGGGCGAACAACTTGGGGAAAGGCGATTTTGTCAATCTTGAAGAGTTAGCCTCAGGTGACTTACGCCTTTCCTCGATTCAATCTAAAGCATCAAAAAAAGTAGCCACAATTGATTGCTGCGAACATATGACAGGATTAACAGATTTAATGATTGGAGCATATTTATCTGGTGCAGATGTGATAAAAATCTCGTGCAAGAATAAGATTCCACGCCGAACGAGATCAGATGTTAGAGAATTTCTAAGAGATACTCGTGGCATGGAAATAGAGGTCGATGATGATAAAGAGATTAGGATAATTTCAATACTTAACCCATCAGAACTACGGCTTCAAGTATCAATCAATAGAATGTATATTTTAATCTCAAGTCTCGTTAACGATGCTATGGATGTTCTATTGGGCGAGCCAATCGATTTATTATCCGATATTGATGATCGAGAACGTCAGATTGATGCTCGTAGATTGTTACTCGAAAGACAGGTTGCTGCCTCCATACAATTGCCTTCAGTAGAGCGAAAGTTAGCGGTAGATCGCTTTACTGCAATGGAACACGCCAACATAGCGCGAATTCTTGAACGTATGGGCGACCACGCAACGAGATTGGCATATCTAATCAAAGACAATAGCCAAGTAATCAAAATAAAACCATCCGAAATGCCTCTTTCGGCTATCCCTATTTGGGCTAAGCAGTTGAAAACCATTGTACATAACATGTACACAAAAGACGTCAATATTATCCATAACGCCAAGTTAGAATTGGTCGAATTAAGGAATAAAATTGAGGGTGAGGAAGACGAATTATGGACCGGAAAGGGGTCAGCAGAACGTTTATTGTGCGAATTCAGAATTTCCGAATCAATAAGAAGGCTATGTGCTTACAGTGTTAACTTTGCAGAAATTCTGCTGAACATGCTCATGCATAAACAACTAGAAAATGAATAAGGTGAGCAGATGTCATACCTTGAATACTTCAAAAACAACCGCGCAAGGGTAATTCTATTCTTGACAAGTTTTTCTGTGATATTAATCACTTTAGGGATTATTCAGACATTATTATTTGAGTCAATCAATTTCTTTTCTGAGCTTGCAGAAACCCGTGGATGGTTCACATTCGATTGGGATTTTGCTGGCATTACTTCAGGTACAGGTATCGCAGCGGCGATTTTCCTGTTAGTGTACATAGCTGAATTATTGATAACTAAATTCACCATTGAGCAAGAGACCAAGTTTGACTTTATACTATTTCCAAAACAATTTGTTATTTACATCACTGCTGTCTTACTTGTTGTACAATTTTTCGTGTTAGACACATTACTGATGGGAGTAGCATTTGTGTTTGTCTTCATCACCTGGCGTAGACTTGCATCAGCGGTAAACAAACAACGCTATGGTATGCAACTTAGTGATAGTACACTTTGGCGCAACATTTCTCTAGGTTTCTTCTTAATCGCCCTAGCAAAATCAATCACGATGAATTATGGCGGCGCCCTAGGAGAATTTTTCTTGACAACTAACTGGAATCCTGCGCTAAAACCAGTATCGTTCGGAGTCAACAGTCTACTACTGACTACTTTACAAGTCGCATTTGGTGCACTGATCATTGCAGTACCTCTCGGCGTTGGATGCGCGATATATCTTTCAGAATATGCTCCACCTAGACTAGTTGCAGTAGTTAAGCCAACATTGGAATTACTAGCCGGCATACCTTCCGTAGTTTACGGATTCTTTGCTTTCATTTACATCGGACCTCTAGTAGTAGAATTGGGCGAATATTTCTACGCAAATGGCTGGATTGATGAGCCGCCAAATGTATTGAACCCAATTAACGGAGCAATTGTCGTTGGAGTAATGATTTTACCACTAATCGCTTCTATGTCTGAAGATGCATTGAGGGCAGTACCAAATGAGTTGCGTGAAGGCTCTCTAGCCTTAGGGGCAACAAAAATTGAGACTACTTTCAAGGTAATGATACAAGCATCTCTTTCTGGAATTATCGCAAGCATAATTCTTGCTTTGAGCCGAGCAGTAGGTGAAACAATGGCTGTTACTTTAGCGGTTGGAACGGTGGCAGTATTTACTGCAAACATGTTCCTTCCGGCGCAAACGATGACAGCATATATCGCTCAAAGAGTGGGGGGAGATCTGCCGTTTGGTGAAATCGGTTATCTGACAATTTTCGCGGTTGGATTATACTTATTCGTGATTACACTGACTCTGAATTTAATCGGTAATAGGGTTCTAGCAGCATATCGGGAGGCTTACTGATGAAAGATATCGACAACCTCCAAAAAAGAAGCCGTAAACTACGGGACTTCGCTGAAACTATGGGTTCTTCCGGACTTGCATTTACCGGGTTAGTCGGACTACTGTTCCTTGCAATATTGGTCTGGCAAATTACTGCTCCTACTTTCATTGATGGGGAGAGTGGAGAAATTCCTGCAGCTAATGAATTCATCACTGAAAGCGATTATGAAATGGAATGGGATTATCCCAACACAGACTCTAACGGCGCTCTTACTACTGATGCAATAGTGCTAGAAATTTCGTGGGACGGCGGCGACAAGGTCCACGAATTGCAAATCAATATTATCTCTGAAAGAAACGTCTACGAAGATGTCTACATCAATGAATCTGGTTTAAGCACCAATATGGTTGAAATCGGCAGGAAAACCAAATTTCATCTTTATTCGACCCTAACTGAAGTTGTTGAAGTAAAACAAAAATCTGGCCCGGTTCCATCAGCAGATGAGACTGGAAAGCCACTAGTTTCATCCTTCGTAATTGAGTATGATATTGCGGTGTTATATGATGATGGTTTAGTTTTTGAACCTCTAGAGATAATCGCCTATGCCACCCTCATATTTTTGGTATTTATTTACCGAGTCCCGAAAAGTAATATTCTAGAAATCATGCACAAATTGGTTGGTAAAGAACGCATGGTGTTAGCGATATTTTACGCATTAGCTCTGGTTACATTAATCGCTGGCAATTTGTCTGTATCGTCAACTCTTGCTGCGCTTTGCTGGATACTTGCGGCTAGAATGATATCTGCACTGACTAAAGGGATTGAACGTATGTTACACTCAGGCCGCAAACTATCAGAAGTATCGAGATTAAAACATTCGATAAGCAATCGAGACGGGTTGCTGATGTGGAGCAGTATGTTGCTAGTTACCTCGACACTGTTTATTCCTCTAGAAATTTATATTCCATTCTTAACCGAGAGATATCAAGATATATTCTCGCCATATTCATCAGGTATTAGGGCTGCTTTCTATGGGACCATTTGGGTAATGCTAATCGCCATGATTTCATCTGTACCAATATCTGTTGGGGCCGCGATATACTTGGAAGAATATGCTAAGCCAACAAAGACTACCAAACTAATCCAAGCACTCGTGACAAATCTTGCAGGAGTTCCATCTATTGTATTCGGTATG
Organism: Methanobacteriota archaeon; assembly: GCA_002689565.1. The sequence goes on from NZGQ01000070.1 coordinate 5,423, forward strand.
TTTGGATTGGCGATATTTGTCAAACAGGGAGGTATTGGTTGGGGATTAGGCCCATCGATTTTAGCCGCTGGTTTGACCATGGGGGTTATGGCTATGCCAATTATTGTACTTGGAAGCCAAGAGGCACTTCGAAGCGTTCCCAGGAGTTTGAGAGAATCGGCTTATGGTGTGGGTTGTACTCAATGGCAAGTAACCAGAGATCACGTTCTACCATCAGCCATGCCTGGAATTATGACCGGTAGTATTCTAGCAATGTCGAGAATAATGGGAGAAGCAGCGCCTTTGGTAGTTGTTGGGGCAACGGCAATGATAGTATTCGACCCAGAACCATTAGCAGGCCTGCTCGGCGGTAATGTTAACTTCACGGTGATACCAATTCAAATTTATTTCTGGACATCTGAGCCAGACCCTGCATGGCATGCAATGGCAGCAGCCGCCAGCATTTCCCTGATTGCGCTACTGGTAGCAATGAACAGTATTGCAATCGTACTAAGACAGCACTTTAGAAGGAGGCTAAACTAATGAGCGAAGAGGCACAAACCGAAGAGATACCAAACTCAACCAGAGACCTAGAAATCGATGATGAAAAAGAGTTAATGATTGAAGATTTGGATTTGTGGTATGGTGATAAACAGGCATTATATGGCGTATCATTACCAATTGCTAAGAATAGCGTTACAGCGCTAATAGGTCCCTCGGGATGTGGGAAAAGTACGTTACTCAGAATGATGAATAGAATGAATGATTTGATTCCAATCTGTCACTATGATGGAAAAATCTCAATGGGTGATGTCGAAATAACCGGCAAAGATGCCGATTTAGTAGAAATTAGGAAAAAAATTGGTATGGTTTTTCAAAGACCTAATCCATTTCCCAAATCAATTTATGACAATGTTGGATATGGCGTTAAATTACATTTCAAGCCTACTAGAGAAGAACTTGATGCTATAGTTGAGAAGAGTTTGAAGCGAGCTGCACTATGGAAAGAAGTGGCGGACCGGCAACATGAGTTAGGGACCTCATTGTCAGGCGGACAACAACAAAGACTGTGTATCGCTAGGACTATTGCGATTGAACCAGATGTTATTTTGATGGATGAGCCATGTAGTGCATTAGACCCAATTGCTACAGCAGCGATTGAGGAATTAATTCTAGAGTTGAAGAAAGATTTCACGGTTGTTATCGTTACGCATTCGATGTCGCAAGCTGCAAGAGTGAGTGATTATACTGGCTTTATGTATCTTGGTAGATTAGTAGAATTTGATAAGACAGAGAAGATATTTTCGGATCCAGATAATGAATTGACTAAGCGTTACATTACTGGAAGATTTGGTTGAGGTGAAAAAATGCCAATTAGAACAGGACTAGATAGTAGAATTGAAGAAGTGAGAGCCGAATTGAGAGAGTATTTTGCTGAGGCTAAAACAGCATATTCAGATGCGATCGAAGCGTTCACTAAACTAGACTCGGAAGTTTACTCTGAGGTTAAGAAAATACGTCAACATGCAAGAGAAGTAAATTGGGATTTAACAAATAATTTGTTGCTTATTTTAGCATTAAACCAACCACTAATGAAAGATTTGAGAATCGTTGCGGCATATTTGCGTAGTGTAGATACCATCGAGAGATTAATCCGCCATGCAAGAGATATTGCAAGGTCAGACCGTTCATTAGATGAAAATGCAACCGAATTGCCTGAAGTGATAATTGAATCAGTACTTGGTATGCACAAACAACTGAATGCTTTAATCGATATTACTTCGAAATGTTTCACCGAGGTGGAAGAAGTGCCTGGAGATGAATTGAGAGCGGTATGGCGCAAAATAAAAGATGAACACAAAGTTGCCATTAACGCTCTTTCAACATTAAAATCTGATACAATGGGCGGTAAGTCAGCACGACTGGATGTTGTAAATATCGTCAGCCGGGTTGAACGCTCAGCTTACAACTTAGTCCGACTTTGCAGTCTGTGGCACCATGCGCTGAATAACGAGAACATTATTCTTGATTAAGCCGTAAAAACATAGCATCTTAATGGTGCAGTTCCACGGTTGGCTATGGATAGGATTCCAACCGCTCGTCCTTCATGGAATGATGAGATGCGCGATGCAGCAGTTTCAACCCTTGATTCCAGACACTGGGTAAAGGGTCCCAAGGGGCGAGAGTTTGGCAAGAAGTTTGCCGAGCATTGTGGCGCCCTTGTCGCCACACCTTGTCAAAATGGGTCCTCATCTTTGTGGGCAGCATTACGTATCCTCGGTGTTGGAAAGGGCGATGAAGTAATAGTTCCATCTTACACTTTTATTTCAAGCGCCACTGCCATTCCCCTTGCTGGTGCTGAGGCTGTATTTGTTGATGTAGAGCCAGATTATTGGTGCCTTGATGTTGATGCAGTAGAAGCGGCAA
>NZGQ01000071.1:0-12042 GCA_002689565.1 Methanobacteriota archaeon
CTAGGCGGTAAGAGATTACTGGAAGAAGAAGGTCCATGGAACCTCTGTAAAAAATCCGCAGATTTTGTAATTAACTTTGATGAAGACGGCGGAGACCTTTCAGTAAGGTATGGTAAAATGGAAGGAGATTTTGATTCTAGAATTGAATATCTCGCAAACAATGCTGATGGCAGATGGCTTCTTTGTGCTCAGCACCTTTACTCTTGGGCTAGCCTATGGGCTCCTAGATACATTGATGAATTACCTTCACTATCTTTGCTAATGACGAGGCTTGTGGCAGTGGAGGTGCATTTGAGTTGAAGCGTGCTATCCTGCTGATTGCCATACTACTACTTCCAACAGTTTTAGCGGAGTCTTTTCCAAATCAGAATCCAAATTACGGGTTTGTAGGTTGGCAGATTGAATCGGGCGAAAAGGTAGGTGAATATCGTTTAACATATCCTTCTATCTCAGAGGGTGAGGAAGTGAATATGGCCCAAAACGGACCATTTGCAGTAGTCGTATTCTATGCCGATGAATCAGAGGATACCGATCAGTACATTTGGTTACAGGATGAATTAGCTTTGTGGGGATACATCACCTTAGTTGTTGAGGATGAAGTTAGTTGGGAATCTGTTGAATCTCAATTGACTGGGTGGAATAATGGATCATTCTCTTCAGTTCCAGGTGCACAGAATATGTTTGCCTTGGATTATATTTCCTTGGGAGGACATGGGACAGGTGCACATTTTGCGGCTGAAATAGTAAAGAGTGGAGATTACGAAATCGATGGTCTATTCGGTTTAGGTCTTGATGGATCATCCTCACAGCATTCACAATCAGTTGTACTATCTAGGCCATCATCAGCATTATTCTTGACCGGGACTACCGATGATATCGCTCCTGCCAATGAGAACGTAATGTCATACCTAAACACATGGCCTGGTGCTTGGCAAGTTATGCATGCTCGAGGTGCTAACCATATTGGATATCAAGAGACAGATGGTTTCTTCGAAAGATTGGCAGACGGAGATTCAACAATGGGCCGTGATGGTCAGCAAAGACATGCCCTCGACCATATCCTGCCTTACCTCAACCTCTCTTTGAAAGGAGATGATTCGGCCTATCAAACAGCGTATAATCGAGAAGACAAGTCTGTTTCAGGAGACGTAGATGCCTACATCGATGAGGATCTTTCACGTTCACGCTTGTATCACATGGAAGATATCACCTCAGATTTATTGTCTGTAATGCTCAACCAATCATTCACAATTTCTGCAAATGTTACGATGAGGGATGGTAGCCCTGCATCTGGAAATGTATCTTGTGAATTACCAAATGGAGATGTAATAATCGGTATTTTGCAAAACGCTGTTGCTTCGTGTCAAATAGAGGGCTCATCACTGCTTCCTGGACCCTCGCTAATCGAGTTACACGTCCATGATAATTCATTTTCAGATTGGCTAGAATTATTTGTCAATAGGGTAGGGATGCCAATGGAGATTACAAATCCAATTCCTGAAATCACACTTGACCAGCATTCGTATGTAACAGTGCAATCTAGTTTGTTTGCTTCAGATCCAGATGGAGAAAATATTGTCTTCACCTCTGCTTCTTTACTGCAAAATGATGACAACAGATTGTCGTTGTCTAACTCAGGTGCTGAGTTGAATATTTCTCATGTAGCTGATCAGGAGTGGGACGGTACAATTCAGGTCAATCTTACTTTATCGACCAGTGAAGAGTCTGTGAATTTGACAACAAACGTCACAGTTCTACCAGTAAATGATCCAGTATTTCAAACTGGAACAATCCCTCAACAAAAATCGATTGAGGATGGAGATAGCATAGTCGTTGATTTTGCGAATTATATTAGCGACCCCGAGAATCAGCCTCTTGTCGTTAATGCAACGAGAGATTACCCAGGGATTAGAATTGAATCTACTCAATCTACTGTTTTAATCGATCCTCAAACACACTGGAATGGGGCAGAATTCATTGAATTCACTGTTTCGGATGGAGTTACACAATCATTGCAAATATTCGTTCCAATCAATATAGAGGCGGTTGATGACATGATTGAATTTTCATCAGATTCCTTTTCTGTTGAATTCGATGAAGATGAAACTCTGTCGATTGATTTAGACAATTATACAATCAATGTGGATGACGATATTCTCTCTTACACAATCACTGGACAATCTGATATTCTTGGATACTCTTTAGCAGAAAGTGAATTGCTGCTAGCCGGAAACCCAGATTTATTCGGCACCGCTTCCTACACTATTGAGGTAAGTGATGGATTAAATTCGACTTCAGCTGTTTTCAATGTCAAAGTGAATTCCGTGCCTGACCTACCCACGGTTGCAATTTCTTCGATTGACGTTGAAATAAATTTAGTATCTATTCTTTGGACTATTTCCGATAAAGACGGAAACACAGGTCTTGTTTATTCTGTTAACTTTGATAACCAATCGATTGAACAAGGCACAGAATGTACTGGTACAGTTTTACTGACTTGCCTGACGACCACAAAGGCAACGCTCGATGGATTCTATACCGCTGAAGTAAAAGTATGGGATAGTAACGCTCAACAGTGGTCAAATACAGCCTTGCAAGAAATTGAAGTAATTCCTCAAGTGGAAACTAAAGATGATTCAGAATCAGAAATAGAAATCGGAGAATGGGTATTGCCAATCGGTCTAGGGTTGGTTGTATTGCTCCTTATCGGATACATGTTACAATCTAAAAAAGATTGATCAAAGTGGAATATTTCCATGCTTCTTTGGTGGTGACCATTCTCTTTTTGACGATAAAATCCTCAGTGCACGAATTAACCGCAAGCGGCTTTCTTCAGGTTCGATGACATCGTCTAACCAACCGTTTCTAGCAGCGACATATGGATCACCAAACTTTGACTTGTATTCCTCAACAAGTTGTAGTCGAGTCTCCTCTTTCTTATCGTCATCAGCAGCAGCAATCTCTCTTCGATGAATGATGTTTACCGCACCTTCAGCACCCATAACCGCCAGCTCTGCTGTCGGCCATGCAATATTATAATCGGATTGAAGGTGTTTACAACTCATTGCTAAATATGCACCGCCGTATGCTTTTCTCGTAACCAAAGTCATCTTTGGAACGGTCGCTTCCGCATATGCGAACAACAATTTCGCTCCATGGCGAATAATTCCACCCCACTCTTGAACGACACCCGGCAGGAAACCAGGTACGTCTTCGAAGGTCACGAGAGGGATGTTGAAGGCATCACAAGTTCTGATGAATCTTGCTGCCTTAATTGAAGCATCAATGTCCAAGCAACCTGCCAGTACTTTTGGCTGGTTAGCCACGATTCCAATGGTTTTCCCATCAAGTCTAGCAAATCCGATTACGATGTTCTCAGCATAAGAGTTGAACAACTCCATGAATATGCCATCATCAACAATTTCTTCAATCACTTTTACCATGTCATATGGACGGTTTGGATTGTCAGGAACTAGTGCTTCCAAATCAGGATTCAATCTGGTAGGATCATCTGCAGTCGGCTCAACAGGTGGGCTTGATTGATTGTTATCAGGCAGGAATCCGAGGATATCTGCTGCTAATGCGCAAGCCTCTTCTTCATCCTCTGCAATCAGACAAGCGATTCCAGAACGACTAGCATGAAGGCTTGCACCTCCTAGGCCTGCAGCATCTACTTCACCACTGATACACTCTGGTGTTTCGAGTGGAGATGACATGAATAATTGTCCGTGGTCGTTGCCAAGAATTGTGAAATCAGCCAGGCTTGCACCCAATGCAGAAACTCCCACTACGGGGCCAAGAACTAAAGAAATCATTGGGATTCTACCTGAGCACTGAACCAATCTGTCTAGTAATTCTCCAGTTCCCCCAAGTGAATTTATTCCATCTTGAGCTCTTTGTCCACCGCCGTCCCAAATTCCAACGATTGGAACTTTGGTTCGTTCTGCCATTTCAACGACCTTTGAGATTTTCTTGGCGTGCATTTCACCCATTGAACCACCGTGGACTGAGAAATCCTGTGCGAAACAATAGATTCTCCTGCCATCGACTGTGCCGTGTCCACAAACAACGCCATCGCCTAATGTCTCGTGCATGAACATGCCATGATCTGATGTTCTGTGAGTAAGAAATGTATCGATTTCAACGAAGGAATCTTCGTCTAGTAGGTTGCGGATTCTGTCTCTAGCAGTACCTCTGCCTGATGCACGAATACTCTCTTGTCGCTTGAGTCCACCACCCATGAGGATCTTCTCGCGACGGTACTTCAAGTCCTCAAGAGCCTCACTCGAATCCCTTGACATGTTTACCTCCACTCCTTTCCGGTTATTCATTAAAGCGGTTATGACATTAGAGAGGATTGATTCTCCCCACATAGATTTTCAGATAATATATCTAAGCCTTTTTCATTGGAAAGTGCCCAATGAATTTTTGCGAGTAATGCTTCAGGGGAACTGGTAGAACCATGGCCAAGTACACCGATGTCTTGCTGGTTTCTTCCCTTGGAATAAACGTTCAAATCAACTGGCCCATTGATACATTGGTTTGCTACAATTACTGGGATAGGTGAGTTCTCAATCACCTTTGCCAGTTTATCATTTTCTGGAGCATCCCCTGTTGGATTTTCAATTGGTAAATGACCTAGTCCTGTCCCATGAATGAGTATTGCAGAGTATCCCGAATTCTGTGCTGCTTCTAGTAAATCAGCATGTAAGTGAGGCCCTGCTATGAATTGTGCAATTCGTATATCAGGGTCGTACTTCGTAGGATTAGAGACCTCTCTAGATTCTTGTATTGTAACTGGGGAATGAGTTAATCCCTCTCTAGAAATTGTGATTTCACTAATCCTTTCACCATTTACCATTTTGAAAGCATTCCGTCTTGTTGAATGCATTTTTCTTACTCCAACACCAGGGCTTACCGCACAAACTCCGTCGCCAGATCCTGCATGCATTACCGTAACAGCAGCATCTCCATTCCCACTCACTTCTGGTCCGTTTGCTGCCCAATATACTGCACTCAACAGATTTTCAGTAGCATCGGATGAGGCACGGTCAGATGATCTCTGTGAGCCGGTGAACACAATCCTGCCGGCTGGCTTCCCTCCATTTCCTGCGAATGCAAATGAAAGTGCAGCAGCGCTAATGTGTAGCGTATCTGTACCATGTGTGATGATTACGCCAACAGATCCTGAATCGAAAGCCTCTTGACAAGCATCAATCATTTTATTCCAATGAATCGGCCTAATGTCATCAGACCACATATTACCGATTTTTATGGCATCAATATTTGCAATTTCCAGAATCTCTGGTACGCTTGCTAACAATTCTTCAGGCTCGAATCGCGCAATTACTGCTCCTGTTGCGTAATCAACCTTTGATGCGATTGTTCCACCTGTATGAATTATCGTAACCTTGGGCAATTCCTGATTTTGTTGAACACTTGAGATTGAAGCTAGTACCTGATCTGCGTCAGCGATTGATACCACCGATTCTACCATTGAGATAGGATGGCTTACATTGTAACCATTTGCAAGTTTGACAGTCAGATGTTCGGGTGCTGCACCTGGTAAGACTACGCCTTCATGAGTGGTGGTTCCAGCAGGTCCGCTAGTTGTAATTTTTACTCGCTCACCAATTGTCGGCATCTCAACCATGGAGTCGCCTGATTCTGAGACCTCTTGAATGTTAGTGGTCGATTCAAATTTACAGTGCCAATACTAGCGTGTTGTTTTGGCACCAAAAGCGAATTATCACCAATGTTATTGGTCAACAAATTTGGCAGTTTACTCTTATTCTTGACCTACTAACTTGTAGTCATCGGATAGTGGTGTAGCACCGGTTTCCATAAGAATGATCTTTCCATCTTTGAATCTCATAAAGGACATGACTGCCTCAGAGGTAGATCCGTTTGCGAAGTGAACTATTGAGTGTGCTACTCCAACTTCATCGTTCTCATATAGGATTCTTTCGTTTTCACCTTTTGGAGTACCCTCTCCACCAGCGAAACCTAGGATGTCAGACTTGCTCATTGTAATCCCACCTACGTGTGGATTGAATACGCAGTCATCGTGAATGATTTCTGCTAAAGCTTCTACATCTCCATTTTCCCATGCTTCATTGTATGCTGCAATAATTGACATGTTTTCCGGATTAAGATGTGCCATATAGATTGATTGAAAGAAAAATAATGAATCTAATTACATTTATTGTAATAATAAATTCTACAGATTTGCTAAAACCGATTAATCTGTTGTCGCAGGCATAGATGAATGATGTACTTGAATACGTAAATCCCCATTTTCATCTGAAATATATCCAAAGGTATACTCTGCTTTTACTTCATCTCCATTCGAATCTGTAAAGAAATAGTTGCCCATTGCGATAGCAGAATTTCCATCAATTATGACATCTGAATTTTCAAATCGTACTTTAGTCCATCCTTTAATTGCAAAACCTTTGTCTTCAGGACACTCATTATTTGATGCTACGAAATAGGATAGAGCGCTCTCAAAGTTAGGTCTAAACTGTTCAATTGCAGCAAGGGTCGGCTTGAACAAAACAGTAGTCCTTCCGTATGCATAGAGGGTTTCTACATGATTTCTTGCAAGTTCAACATAGTCTCCACCGGAAGAATGTGCTGAAGCGATTGCTACGATTCCATTACCCCACGCCTGCTGTGCGAGATTGACATCTTCGATGGTTACCATTGCAAAACTTCCATGGTAGCCGATACAAAGTCTTTCTCGACTTTGAGAGCCAAATTTAGTTGCTGGATTCTATTAATGATGCGCGTAGATACAGTGTTTAACCATAGTAGATCAAACAATTTCTGCCTCTAATATCTCATTTTCCGAATCTTCATTTGTTAAAACTAGACGTCCCGGTGAAATCCTCATTGAGTAACCAACTCCGAGGAGGGCCACTATCATCATCAGAGTCATGAAAGACATTGATAGAGGGTATTTTGAGTACATCTCTCCTAGGGATGAAAAGAAACCTTCCTCTGAGGATTTGCTACCAGTCTCTTTTGGTTTGATTAGAGCGACTATAGCGGCTTGGTCATAGACTAATCTCGTGAATGTGAGTTTACCATCATTTCCTGAATCGTATACATCTGATGGTAGAGCAGGGTCTAGGTCTGAGTAGAAATCAGGCCGTTGTTCGAATGCAATATTCACCGGTTCGCTGAGGTCCAAAGTAAGCAGTACATCTACAGTGTAAGGGATTCTTGATTCAAAGAATTCAGGATCCTCAAATACTCCAAGAAGAGTTATTGCTTGCCCAGATACATCGAAGTGAGCCCATTTCCCCCAAGAAGAACTGTCCACATCTAGGTCGTAGTACCATGTATCTGCAATCCTAATTCCCATTCCCTGTGCGTCATTTGATCCATCTTCGCCAAGGTCGATAGAAAGTTGGAGTTGACCTGCTTGTGCGGTTTCGAGTTCAAATTCTGAGGCAGCAAATGTTGCTTCCAGGCGTTCAGTTCCATTAGGAATCCAAACATAATGCGAATCTTCTGTGTAGTAGACTGCGCCATTTGCTCCATTATTGAAGTGGTTCCAATCACCCTTCCAAGAATGCTTTACTCTGTCTGTGTTGATAGGTATTGTAGCAACTCCCATCATCTCTTGGTAGATTTCGTATGCGTCCCATACATCGTATTCAGGATGGTCAACTATTCCGTCTCCATCCTGGTCTCTCATCAATTGTAGAGTCCTTGCAAGAGCTACTGCTGCATCGGTATCGGTTAGTCCATGCCCGACTCTCCAGTCATGGCATTCTCCAGTGGCGCTTCTGTAGCACTGTTCAGGAATGTCTGCACACGCATCTTCATCGTTACCTGCTTCACAAGAATTGGCCATTCCATCATACCTAGAAGTGAGTTCTAGGATTAATTCAAACTCATGAACTCTGCTGTAATTTCCACTATTCCAGTCATCATACTGTCCATAAGATGCTGTTCCATCTCCACCAACAAGACTGTCTCCGAAATCGTGGTCATCACGGTGATAATCTGCTACACCTAGGGAAGGAGCTGCGTTTAACACAAGTCCTGCAATGCCTCCAACGTGTGGTGTTGCCATCGATGTTCCTGAAATTGACATGTAGTATAGGTCTCCTTGCAGCCTAGTTGATGCATCGATTGCAGTTCCTCTAGGTGCTGTTGCCCAAATGTCACGACCAGGTGCTCCAACATCTGGCCATGTGTGTTGCTGAGTCATGCAACCTCGTGATGAGAAGGAAGTAACTGCAGTTCCATCGTGAGTTAGTGCTGCGACTGAGACTGCAGAAGGAGTATTTGCGTAAACATTGGTTCGCAAATCACCAGCACATTCTGCACCCGATCCACCTGAGTTTGAAGCAGCAAAGATAACAGCAACTCCATTATCGAAAGTCAACATATCTGTTAATTGAGCAATCACTCCCTGCGGGTTGTAATCTCCATCAGTACCCCAAGAGTTTGAAACAACTCGGATATGATATGGGTTTTGACCAGGAGTCGAATGAGCATATGTCCATTCTAGACCCTGCTCAGCAGCGAAAATCGAAGCACCATCACCAGTTCCAAGGGCGACTAATTGTCCACCTTTGGCAACTCCAGCTCTGCGTCCACTTGATGCATCACCGTTTCCAGCAATGGTACCACCAACGTGTGTACCGTGTCCCGATGAAGTGTCTGAATTTCTTGTCTCAGTCCATCCAACACCATCGAATTTAGCAGAGTAAATTGCTTTGTCACCAGTCCAAGGTTCTAGGTAATCGTAGTCAGGATGCCCTGCATCGACCCCTGTGTCCAAATCGACAATAGCAGTGCCATCTCCGTCCCACTCTGTGAATGATTGGTCAATTTCATACTCTACATCTCCTGAAGGAGAAATAATCGCTCTACTCCAAGAGTCGGTCGCTGTTACAACATGAGTTGTTTCATGCATCATTATTCCTGCATCTGTTGTCGGCTCACCGCCCCATTCAGATGGTAGATAGAAGAATTCCAGAGGTTTATCCAATTCCAAGTACTCTACTCTTTCCCAATTGGAAAGTGTCCTAATCTCTCCAATTGTTCCTTCGACAAGTCCACCGTCTACAAGCGGAGCACGACCTAGTAATTCTAAGCCTAAGGTCTCGAAGTAAGATTCATCACTTTCTGTTACAGGTGAATTGAGTTGGAAAATCACTGGAATCACCTTCGAATTCTCGAAGTTCTCTAATTCTTCAATGAGATCATCATTCATCTTGGTGAAGTCCCCAAGCGGGTTAACGTCATCCGCAAGTGGGGATGCTACTGCTGTTAGCATTAGCAATTGAATGAACATCGCAGCCGAAACCACGTATCGTCGTGATGTTGCCATGCAACTAATTTCAATGCACGATTCTTATAACAATACTGATGTATTGAACAACAACTTCTAGACGAAGTCTAGACCTGTCTGGCTAATAGTAGAATTCCAATTGTGGAATAAATCATTCAAGACCATGGTCTTGTTTTGACTTATTATGGCTCCAGTGGTAGGCTAATTCAAGGAGGCTAAGGTAGTGTTCTTGCCCATCCTTGACTAGTTTTTCATGTAGCGGTTCGTTGTTGATTAGAACGTCTCCCCATACATTTGCTGCGGTTCCTTTCTTACCTTTTGGAAGGTCAAACACTTCTTTGGTAGTCGGTTCTAGTAAGTTCTTCCAAACTACTGCTGGGTTAACTGCCATTGTTACTTCGACAATAATTTCATCTTCGTTTAGACCTGTTCCGGTTTGCCAGGAATCTTCACCCATGTCAGCAAGGAAAGGCAGGCACAGATCATTGATTGATAATCCAGTCATTGGGTCCGCACCAGTCATGTTACCAAATGCTTCTCGCATTCGTCCACGGTCTGCACCACGAGCACCTGTGATACTTCGTAATTTATCGATTGAAGTTGGTACAAGGAAACGAATGTCGGTGTAGTAAACCAGTGCTTGTTCACTGCTGCCACTCGGAGCAAAGATGTGCGAGAATGGTTGCGAGCCACCGCTTTCCCCTAGCATGTCTACTGGGAATAATGTCTTCAGAGCATTGGTTGCTACCGATTGGACAACTCTTCGAATTAGNCTTTCAGGAGCTGCTGATACATCATTGAATGTCTCCATGTATTCGTCTAGGTTTAGTACATCATAGCCACGAACTGCNAGGATTGAATGAACGTTTGGTCCGATTTTCTTATTTTCTCCAACCTGTGCTTGGCTAATCCATCTTGCACCCTTTGCTTGGTCACTCGCTGTAATCAAGTCTGCATATGCCTTGTATCTTCGAGTGACTCTATTCATGAAGTCTGCTTGGTCTAACTTGGTAAACACCGTTGCAGCATAGTTTGACTTTAGAGCGTGGTCAGCGACTTGGCTAGCATTTACGCATGTCAATAGATTTCCTTGATCGTGTGGGTACATGAGCAATCTACGTCTCTTAGCAGCGCCACCAAGTGTACCTATCTTCGGGTCCGTTAGTAAGTATCCAAGTGTTGCAGTAACCTCGAATAGACGAGCATACTTGTCTTCATCAGTAGCGTTCTTGATCCACTCGTCCAATCCAGGTTCAATACAATGGAATTCAAGTGGGACCATTTCAGAACCTGCACCAAACATTTGGCGTACAGTTGAGGATGACATCATCCCCATCATTGAGTACAAAGATGTCTTACCGGTTGTTAGGTAAACATCGGTAATTCCTTCTTCACCGAATGAGATTCGGCGGTCTGGTAGATTCACTAGTAGGTTGAATGCAGTAGCAGTATCTCTATTGCCGTCTACAGCTGGCGTAATCCAGGTAGTTGGCTTAGTCATCATGTAACCGCTTGCATCCTTTCCGAATCCAGCAGGAGAGTANCGAATCCATCCGAANCTGTTGTTGAANGCAACGCCTCTGTGCATAAGGGANGGATAGTATACCTTGTCTTGAGGGTCGGAGTCTGGAACGACTCCTCTGTGACCCAATCCCCAAAGGATTGGTTCCCACTCTGTTTCACCATCATCATATCCTCCATTTCCGAGTAGCGGGTGGTTCTCTGGTAATGTTTCACCAGTTAGCATAGAACCGCCTAGTCGCTCTTCGTCACCAGTGGAACAGAAAAAGAAGGTTTGTGTNGTTACCAATTGTTTTGGTGTCCACATGTTTGCGTTAACGACAGTTTTCTGTTTTAGGAAATCGGAAATAGTGCTGATTCTTCTCTCGAATTTGAATCTCTCTGATTCAATCCATGTTGAACCAAGAACAAGGTTAGTGTTCAACAATTTAGGAACTCCGGGGCCGATATATCTAGTCCTAGGATCTGCCTTTGTGTTATCAGTTGCATGAACTACTTCCCATGGTCCTTTTTGTGGTACGTAATTCAAAAACTCTTCATGGTCAAAAGGCATTTTTTGTGCTTCTTTGACNGCGTCTTCGACTTTGTCCATCAATTGTACGTATGTTTCAGACGGAGAAATTCTCCCACTTTCCTGAAATTGCTTCTGCGATACTGCTCTATGTTCCCACATTTATTTCACCTTAAAATTTCTTTTTCTTCTTTGGAGTTTCGTCCTTTACTACAGGTTCTTCGACCTTTTCTTGAACATCTTCTGCTTCAGATACTGTAGTTGTTTCTTCNGCAGTTTTGAGCGTATTTTCTAAGAGTTGCTTAGCAGCTAATAGTGCTTCAGATTCTTCTGTGACTTCTTCTGCTGCTTCCTCTTCGGACTCTTCTTCAGTAGCCTCTTCAGATTCTTCAACCTCTTCAGTTACTTCTTCTGCGACTTCTTCCACAGTTTCCTCTTCGGACTCTGCTTCAGTAACGTCTTCAGCTGCTTCTTCTGCGACTTCTTCCACAGTTTCCTCTTCGGATTCTGCTTCAGTAACCTCTTCAGATGCTTCTTCTGCGATTTCTTCTACAACTTCCTCTTCAGACTCTGCTTCAGTAACCTCTTCAGTTGCTTCTTCTACAACTTCCTCTTCAGATTCTTCAACCTCTACAGCTGCTTCTTCTGCGACTTCTTCTACAGTTTCCTCTTCGGNCTCNNCTTCAGTNNCNTCTTC
>NZGQ01000071.1:12047-12778 GCA_002689565.1 Methanobacteriota archaeon
CTTCNTCTNCAGACNTCTTCNACNNNTNCAGCTGCTTCGNNCTGCNACTTCAGTGNCNTCTTCAGTTGCTTCNTTTTCGTCATAAGGGATGAATTCTATTCCCAGNCTATTGCGTATTGTTATGACCATTAGGTCTAATTCTGGAAGGTTGATTNGGCCATCAGANTTGATNTCCATGACNTTGACCAGTTCTTCAATNTCCCATGGAGGTAGGTTTGCGATTTCTGCTGTACGNAGAGCATCAGCAAGTTCATCCTTGTCAATCTTACCAGAATCATCTACATCAGCCCATTCAAAGAATCGAGCAGTTGTTGTTCCTCTAGCGGAAAGCCATTTTGTCAATTTAACAAGATCTTCATCATAGGACACAGGCTCTTCTTCAACTTCTGGCTCTGGAGTTTCTTCAACTTCAGGTGCTGATGTTTCTTCGACAGATTCAGCAGGAGTATCGCCTATGTTGTTGTAAAAGTCCCGTGGAATCATTAGTTGAAGCGTTAATCCCAAGGAAAGAGCAATTGCTCCCAGCCCAACAATATAGCCATTATTGAGTCGCTGTTTATCGTCAGGATCACTGTTTGTCTCTGTTCCTGTAACAGGTGGTATTTCTCCGCCAGCAACGTTTGATAATACTTCTATTCCACTCCATGCGGCAAAAACTAGCAGTATTATCGACAGGGTATTTACTGTAGATTTATTCATTTTGACCCAACGGGTGAAAGGAGTTCCACCAT
>NZGQ01000072.1 GCA_002689565.1 Methanobacteriota archaeon
TGTAAATGCCAACATCGTTGGTTGTGTTTGAATCAGAGTCTATGAACCTGTAGACGTATGTGTGCACGCCTTCTGCTCCATCGGGGTAGAATAACTTTGAAAATGTGAAATTGGCGATTCCTCCAATCGGTAATGGTTCGATTGAGCCACTGGCATATTCTTCTCTGTCATTATAACAAGAGGTTTCATCTTGATCTCCTTCACAAATGAACATCTCAATGCCTCGTGGTTGGCTATTGAAGAAGAAACCTGAATTCTTTACTTGTACTTCGAACTCTATCGGATCCCATGATGAAAGGTAAATACCATCACTTGGTGAAATTGTCGTTGAAATTTCATAATCCCCGCTTATCGAAGCTGCTGCATTAGGTACAAGCATTATTCCCCCTAGAGAGGAGAGAAGTAACAGTGCCACTAACCCAATACTCTTCTTCGAAGAGCGTCTGTTAGTTACAACGTATGCACTGGACATCATGTTGTCCTACCATCCGCCCCTCAAATATCAATCGGTGAGTAACGTCGATTTTGTCGCTATTGTTGATAAAATCAAATGTTCCAGCGACACACTCTTGACTCGTACACTCTTCCCATAGGTCATGCAGAGGAGTCAAATTTGGCGAGATTCTTCTGACAGAGAGGCAGGAGTAGTCGCTGTAGTTGAATTCCTTTCAGCGTTTACACTATTCTTGATGATACTGACTGCATTCATGTCCTTAGCACAACTTGAGCTAGGAAGCAACGACCCTTACTCGGATTTAGTTGACCGTTCTGCCGTCGATGGATTAGATCGTTTAACAAATGGAGAAGGTTGGTTTGTACCCTATAACGACGGAGTAAGAGACCAAACTAATTCGACAAAGGATTGGCACGAAGTTCCCGTTATCGAACTATATGAAGGCGTACTACAGCCAGGGATTATTAGCAACGGAGTACTAGATTTAGAACGGGTTGAGGCCTTAGCAAATGTCAGTATTGAAGCAATGACCTCTGGATTAGGATTGTCAGATGATTTGCAAGTAAGATTGTTGATCCAAGTTGAAGAATCCTCAAATTCATCAAGAATCGGAGAAGTTCTATTTGAGGGAGGATCCGACCGGTCAAGTGCATCGAAATCTTCCGTAGCAAGCAGGACATTCATCAGCGGAAGTGATGTGATTTCCGTGAGTTTGGAGGTTCACGATGGCGCTAAAGCACCTAAAGTTCTACGAATTACAGAATTCTCACCCCGCCCATCAGGAGGAAGTCCTGAGTGGATAGAAGTTCAGAATTACAACGGCTTTGCACTTTCACTCAAAGGATGGTCGTTTGAGCGAAGTGGAACTTCGGGGTCAAGTGATTACCTATACAAGGAGGGTGTCGTACCAGGAGGGCAAATTGCATTGTTCACAGGTGACCCGTCTTCGCAAGAAATAGGTAATGCAAGTGTAGTATATGACCTTGGGTCAACAGGATTCCTAGGAGTCGGCTCAGTTAGTGGTTTAGACGACAATACAGGAAGACTACGAATGTTGTTTGCAGAAGAGGATGAAGCCGATGGGACGCAGGTCTCCAAAGTTGAATGGGGAGCATCCACGGGAGTATTGTTTGACAACACGATTGTATGGAATGGAGGCCCGCCTTCACAAGCATCATCTTGGAACCTTTCAGATTCGCCCACACCGGGTGAAGTCTGAGTGATTTTGGCGTATCGTTCATTTAGTGTGATTGATTCGGCATAGTGTTACCCATGCAGCCTTCGACTGTTTACACCCGCGACCGTTGTATCACGGGTATTCATGGAATGGACGAAATTCTAAGAGGTGGAATACCATATGGTTCCACTGTTTTGGCTGCAGGAACTTGTGGCTCAGGGAAGACAACTTTGGGAATGGAATTCCTAGTCAGAGGCGCACTTGCTGGAGAAGCTTGCGCGCACTTCACAGCAACTGAACCTAGTGTAAAGTTGCTAGAAAACATCAGACAATATGCATTCTTCGACATGAATATGATCGATAGTGGATTGATCAACGTATTTGATATGGACGTTTTGTACTCGTGGCTTGGCCTGGACAAGGCCTCGTTCGACTTGGACGACGTACACGCTTTAATCAAAGCAATTGTCGACATTGTGAACACGATTGGTGTTACAAGACTGGTAATTGATTCAGTTACTACGCTATGTTACAAGATTAAAAGCGAGCAATTGATTCGAGATTTCTTGTTTACTCTAGGTAAGAAGCTCGCTACTTTGGGATGTACAACAATATTGATTTCAGAAATTACCTCAGCTACAGAAAATGCTCACTGGTCATCTTTTGGCGTGGAAGAAGCAATTGCTGATGGGATAATCGTAATGGGTGACGTAGAGAGAATGGGGCATTTGTTGCGTTTCTTACAAGTTGTTAAAATGCGAGGTACATCACATAGTCGTGCAAAACATGCAATAGAATTGACCCCCTTAGGAGTCATGCTAACTCCTATGCTAAAATGGGGAGCCGTCAGTGATAAAACAAATAGGATGGGTGTATGATTGTGTTCGAACTAGATCAAAGAATTGCCGAGCAACTCACAGAAGTCAGTTTGAACTCATCGATTCAGGTTAGGTGTGGAAATTCTAATTCTTTC
This sequence comes from Methanobacteriota archaeon, assembly GCA_002689565.1. Next base: position 2,605 of record NZGQ01000072.1, read on the forward strand.
ATGGTTACTGCATCTACAATGATACCTTTGATGCAAATGTTCGAAATGGGTGGCGTTTACATCTGTGCAACACGAGGTGCTGTTGAAATTATCGAAGCATTCGAAGCGATTGGAGTAGATGTTTCAAATATCCAATTTGTTGATCTAGTATCTTCTGGGATTTTGGGAGGAACTGAAGTTCCATACAGCAACATAACTTTCGTTGACAGCCCAATCATGCTAGAGAGTGTTTTACTCAAGACTCTTTACATCTTGCGAATTGCTAACACTGAAAGGAACTTTGTCCTAATCGATTCTGTAAATGCGCTCTCGATATACAATGAAGAAAGAATGCTAGCAGAGTATCTTCACACATTTATCAATACATTCCGCCAAAGGGAGGTTTTGTCGGTTATACTGAACATACCTGACCAAGTTCCTCCTTCCGTATTGTCGAATCTTGATCTATATTGCACCGATTTAATCGATCGAGGCCAAGTGGTAATTCATTGAGGGTTTTTAGATGAGTAAACAGATTAAATTTAGCCCTGATGATGAAGAATTCTTTGGTAGCGTTGGTAGTTTTGGAGTTCCAAAATTCGATAATGCAATGAACGGAGGAGTACCAAGAGGATTCCTAGTCGTTGGATTTACCGAAACTGGCTCGGGTTCAGAGTTATTTGCTAAACAATTGACTTCTCCTGCAGAAGAGCCAGATAATACGATTCTAATCTCTACCAACGAAAGTCAACTAGAGATTGCTAGAGTTTTCAGCAAGTACAAATGGCCAACTGATATTGCAGTAAGAACACTGGGCGAAGAATACAACGCAAGGGTACTAGAAAAGGAACTGCTTGCCAGTCGTTATCGACTTGAAGGTTTCAAGTTACCAGATATACAACGCCTAGCACAGACAAGGTTCGTTGATGATAATACACAGGATTTCCTAACAGAGATGACCAACGAAATTATGGCAATGGGTCCTTATTTTAGAGCGGTAATCGACTCTCTTGACTTCTTTATGCAAAGAGAAGATCCAAGTCGTGTAGTAGCTATGCTTAGAATGATGCAAGCACACACTCAAATTCACCGTGGAATATTGTTCGTCACGGTTTCCAAGGATACAATAACTCCTGCTATTAAGCAAGAAATGGCTGCTATTGCAGACATGGTTTGTGATTTTAAGGTAAGAACAATCGGTTCAGATTTCGAAACATCGATGATCGTATCTAAGTTTAGAAACGCTCCAGAAAACCTGTCGATTATGGTTTTCAGAGTCACGCCAGAAGAAGGTATTACTCCAGAAACTGTCGAGCGTATCGCTTGAAACAAGTTTCTGCAGATAGTAAACTGGAAGTTTCAAAGGATACCCAATGTTCCCAGGAAATACGGTATCGAATTCCGCTATGAGTACCAAATCTCAGATCTAAAAGAATGGCTGTCCACTGATAATATAATCGAGTGCAAAAAATATCCCCATTCCAGGAACAAATATCGTGATGAAAATTTTCATTCCCCATTTTTTTAAGCCCAATATGATTCCTGAAAATAACAGAATAAGAATTCCAAAAAATAGCCATATAGAACCAGAAGTATCATCACCTGATACAACTATACCTACACCGATGATGAACATTATCAACCCAATAATTGCCGCTAATAGTTCAATCTGTATTTTGGAACTTTTTGGCAGATTGTTCTGAAGGCCAGTGTTTTGTTCAGCATCAAATTCAATGATTATTGGGGGTGGCGATGAATCAGAGCTCTCCATAGAACCTAATTTGAGGACCACGGCAAATAGTTTGCTCCGGACACAAATCATAATCCTTTGAACACAGGGTATCTATTTGTACTCAAGTAAGCACAATTCAAAATTTGGCTTGTGCTTGAGAAGATTGCCGCTCACTCTGCACCCTCTGCTCGGATGGGTAAGCAATGAGTACCCTTTGTATTGCCCGTGAGACTAATTCTCTTGCAAGGATTGAATCTGAGCTTAGTTCGGCTAAAGGAACAATAATTAACCAATTGATGAAATTTGTAGTATGAATCTCGAGGAAGCTGCCAATCTTGGAGAACTACTTGGAGGATTGGCAATTTTAGTTACGCTGATATTTGGTATAAGACAAATTATCGAGTTGAACAAAGGAAAAGAACGTGAAGCATCCAGAGAAATTGCAAATCTATTAGCATCACCTATGTATCAATCAGGTTTGTCGGTTTTAATCAACAAACTATCTGACGATTTCGGTCTTGAAGAGATGGTGCAATTAGAAAGAAAAGAGATGGATGCTCTAAATTTCTTAGCTATAAATACTAATTCAATCGGGGTGATGACTTTTGACAAGCAGTTATCTTTCAAATCAGTAACCAGATTCATGCAACCAATAAACGAAATAGTAGGCAATAGATTACGAACACTTGTTAAAGTTCTACTANCAAATGTAGANAANCGNGGTNTAGAANNNATAGANAATGCNGTTTTGGATTGGGTTATTTGGCTATTAGATAGAATGGATGAACAGCCACCGATTGAAGGGCCTGCTTATGTCCTCTATCGAGATTGGAAACCATAAACCAAGTCTAAGGATAGCTTACTTGATCCTGTAGAGATATTATCTCTGTCCTGAAAGCCTTTTTCATTCAGCGTTGAGGACTTTACGATTCTTGCTCTTTGCAGAATCTTTCCACTTGATTGCGAATATGTTTACAATTGGCACAGCTAGTATGAATCCTGCAGAATAGTACCAAACATCCTCAGTTGGAACTGCTGCTATGTATACAAACGCGATGAACATCCAAGCGAGATATCCAAGTGAGCGCATGAATGAAGCAAAGGCCAGAGGCATCCTCCCATTGGAATCTAATTCCTCATTAGGATCTATTCTCCAAACCGATATAGAATACCACAAGGTCAGGAATCCCGAGATGAATGCCCATGCTAATGGTAAACCATATTCGGGCCAAAAACAGGGTACTGATCCAATAAAAAATAGCAGAATGCAGTAGAATTTGGATTCCATCAGAGTTCTATTTGCACCCTTGACATCAGGCATCATTGGAACACCGACCTTTTTGTATTCTCCACTGCGATACAATGCAAGAGCCCAGAAGTGTGGTGGGGTCCAAGCGAAGATTAGGAAGAAGAGCATCCAGGGTATTGGAGATGCTAAATCGATTGGATTCATGTTATCTGGAATGGTGGCTGAAGATGCAACTATCCATCCAATTAGAGGGGGAGTTGAGCCTGCTATTCCTCCTATGACAATGTTTTGTGGAGTTCTTCTCTTTAGCCAAATAGTGTACACAAAGACATAGAATAATACTGAAAACATTGACCAGAAGGCAGCCTTCCAATGAAATGGAAGGAATACAGCACTACCGATTATCGCTATTGTTATTCCAAAAAGTAGTGCATGTCTAGGAGATATCCAACCATTTGGTATTGGTCTTGTTCGGGTTCTAGACATTCCGGGGTCTATATCACGATCATAAACCATATTGATTGCATTTGAGCCACCCGCTGCCAATGTACCACCAACGATTGTAACAATACATGCTTCAAAGGTGTCAATCCAGGTCCTGTCCCCTGAAATTGAATCACTTCGGACCATCAGGTCATGCGCAAGAATAGCACATATCGCAGTGACTTGAAGCAGTATTACTACCCTCAATTTCATCAATTGAAGATAAATTTTGAAGATGTTTGGTTTGTCATTCATCTTCGACACCTTCTTCGCTAATTTGCAGTAGCATCAATCCAATCGATGCTGCAAGGAAACTAGCCACTCCCAAGACCAAATGAAGTAATGAAAGACCCTCTGGGAAGTCACCCATCTTTGCTTCTACAACGTACAAACCACCGACAAAGACATTTGCTAACCAAAATGCTCCTGCGGTATCTAGGCACTTTGAATAGCCGGGATCAATATTCGCTTCTCTTGCACTTTCTTTGAACTTCATTACTCCAAGAATTAGGGCTATACCAACCACACCCGCTCCTATGCGATGAACCATTTGAACAAGAATCCCACTGTTGTCTAGAGTTGGTAAAACATCACCTTGACATTTTGGCCAACCATCTGGGAAACCTATGGAACAACCTTGATTAGCATTAGGTGAGGATGAGACCCAAGCTCCCAAAATCAATAGTAGGAAAATTGCTGCAGTTAGAATCGTATACCTCTTGAATTCTTTTTGTTTGAAATCGGCTGGAACTGAGAAGACCTTCCACTTGGCCCCTTCGATTTTCCTCATTGCAATAAATTGCCATAAAAGCATGTAAACAAAACAACAGGCAAGTCCTAGATGTAGAGCAACTGACCAATCAGCATTATCAAATCTGACAGTTACTGCACCTGCAATTCCTTGGACTGTCAAAAGAATTCCAGTCAAAAACGAAATCTTCACTAGGCTACTGCCATAGAGTTCTTTGCGTTTCAAAATTATTAGGAAATTCGCTAAAACAGGGATTGCCATTAGGCTAGCTAAAACACGATGAATCCATTCGATAAAAATCTCAAATGTCGTATAGCGTTGATCTGGACCCCTGCTGTCATATTCTTCTGTTTCATCATACCAGATGCCTTGGTCTTCTTCAGAAACATCAAATCCCCAAGTGCCAAAACACTGTGGCCAATCTGGACAAGATTCTCCAGCATCATAGATTCTTATCGTACCACCTACGACAATTATCATCATTGCCATAATCGCAATAGCGAGCGGCAAAGTGGAAGGACGGCGGAACCATTTGGATTCCATTGATTCTAGGGGGTTGGAGGCTCCCTTTTAACAAACCGTACTTCTTGCGCCAAACCATGAGGGCAATCACAATGGCATCGCTGCTTGTAATGATTGCAATTCTACCTTGCACAGTTAGCTCACACGGAATTCAGGGTGCCCACTCTGAAGGGTATATTGCCGATGTCATAGTTGTAGATTTGAACTGCGAAGAAAATCAAACTTGTGTGCATCGCCCAAGTCATATTATCGGATACTATGGTGCTGACTGGTGTGAAGAATGTCCTGAAGTAGAAGCCCAATTAGAAAACATGTCAGATGAATCTGCTGTAATAATCAGCCATAGACCTTCATCAAGTGATGACTTTTGGCTGCAAGCATCCAAAGATAGATTCCTAGAAGTATACGGACTATGGGGCTATCCGACAATAGCAGTGGATGGGCATTATATCCTAGCAGGCCCAACTCAATCTAGAGATTTGGATTCACTAATTTCTGAATATGATTCAAACTACAGCGGAATCTCCAATGTCACATTGAATGGCTCAAATATTTCAATCGAGGGTAATTTGACTAACATGTCTGTTGATATTTGGACAATAAGTGATGACCAAGCAATTCCATATTTAGTGACTAATCATACAAATTATTCTAGTTCAAACATTGTTGATCTAAATGGTGATAGATTGGTTATTGTGTTATCAAAACCTGGTTTCATTGCTCTTGCATCTGGTTCATCAATGCCTGCAAATGACTACACCCCCGATGGCGGAATAGATGAAATAGGANGAGATAGTGATTCCATTAGCGGTTCAACNATAGTAATNATCACTNTTTTGNTGATGATGATTTCTCTTCCNGCAACGTATCAACTGTTCCAAGTAATGCGAGAACCCAAGCAGACAAATATCAATATCCAAAATGTTTCAATCAAAGATTCAGTAGTGANAGATACCGTATTTTCCAACGATTCTGAAGAAGAATGAACCAATACCATGTTGCGCAGGGTTCAAGAACAGGGCGATGGTCGCAAACTTCGCACGAACTGTGCATGAGGTGTCAATTATGGTAAAACCAAAGAACCCCCACACCCGCTTTGAACGAGCTAGAATCATCGGTGCACGTGCTCTCCAGATTGGAATGGGCGCACCACTAAATGCTCCTGAAGATGTTCTACGTGAGGCTTTCAGAGAAGAATTANTCTCCCTTTATGGANTNGAAGAAGCATCTGTTCGCTTCGTTCTGGACCCGCTAAAGATTGCTATGTATGAGTATGATAACGAACTCATCCCAATCGACACAGACCCTCACGAAAATTGATTTCAGNTCCTNGCTGTAAATCCATAAAATTCGGAGTTTTTCGGATCTGGTAAGACTTCACGTTTTACCAACATCGTTCTTACGGCCCATAAATCTGTGAATATTCTATATTTGAGAGTCATATCCAGATAGTCNACTCCACTAGAACCACCTGTTCCCATTCTTCTTCCAATCATTCTTTCAACCATTCGAGCATGATGAGACCGGAANAGCAACATCGATTGCTCTAATTCTACAACTGTTTCTATCAATCTCCTGGGCCAAGAAAGTAATGGTAATTCACGATAAGATTCGATGAAAAGCAATCCTGCTCTTGCTGGTGAAACTTNGCCATCTGGCANAAGGAAATCCCTTGCTCCATCGATTCCAGATTCGATCCTAGGGCGGATTGTCTTTTCCTCTCCATGGCCTATTTTTACCATGTGAGCAATTACTGACTCGCTATGCTCGGACATAGACTGTAAGTGCCCTTCAACGAATTCTCTTAACACATTTTCATCACCTGAAACGCCATTAACTGGCGTTCTTGCTAACCATCTTCCTAAGACTTCATTGAGTGAAGGCAGATTAGCAATACGAATGATAGTCTGCATCACAGAATCGCTCAGTTTACCCTCGGAATGCAACTTTTTGTTATGCTCCATCGGGTCCATACCGCCAATNCTCTGTTCAGACTCTAGACCCAATAACATCTCAAGAGTCCTCATTTGCCAACTCTCAAAGCCTGANGAAGTACCAAGNCGATCTCTGAATGCCAAGAAATCTTGAGGAGATAGCGTCTCCATTACTTTCCATTGAGACGCTAGTAGACGNAAAATCTCAGAACACCTTTCAAGATGTCTNACAACCACAGGGATATTCTTCTCATCCACATTTGGTACATTCATCAAGATCAAAGCCTCTTCTAGTTCGCAATTGATTTGTTTAAACCATAGCTCAAACGCCTGATGAGTGATAATAAAATGCATCTCATGATTGGAAGGAGGAGGATTATGGCCCTCAGGTCCAGTTTGCAGAGAAAGCAATTCGTCCAATTGTAGATAGTTGCCATAAGTCATACGACTGCCGGGAGTATCCTCGCTCATGACTCAGGCAGAGAGGGTAGGGCTTGAAACCTTGACGGAAAAATAAGTGTTGTTGAGAGCATAATCTTAGTTCGTATTTTGGGCCTAAATATGTCTCATTTGCGTAATTGTCATTAGTAAGACACTGAAGCCGTCGACATGGGCGTAGACATAGGACTGTTGCGGAATTGGCTAGAATCCTATGACTCANATAAGATCACAATNGGCGTTGTGGCCTCTCATTCATCACTTCAAATCCTTCACGGCGCCAGACAAGAAGGNTTCAGAACTCTTGGAATCGCNGTCGGAGAAAACCGAAGAAGATTCTATTCTGCTTTCCCTGGTGCNGATCCTGATGAGTGGTTAATGTTAGACAATTATCAGGAGATGTTAGACCACGCAGAGTGGTTTAGACAAAACAATGTAATCATTGTACCACATGGCTCTCTTGTTGAATATTTAGGAAGTGAAAATTTCAAAAATCTGCATGTTCCAACCTTTGGAAATAGAGGCATATTACACTGGGAAAGTAGTAGAGAGAGACAGCGACAGTGGCTCGAACAAGGTGGCTGTTCGATGCCGAAGGTCATTGATGACCCTCATGAGATCGACGGACCTGTTATCGTAAAATACGCTGGAGCGAAAGGAGGAGAAGGTTACTTCATCGCTAGAGATTATCGCGATTTTAGAAGAAATGTAAAGTTGGAAGAAGAATACACCATCCAAGAATATGTATTGGGTTGTAGATACTATCTGCACTTCTTTTTCGATCCTACTGCGGATGATGGGTTCCAGGTACAAGGCCGCGGCTCTAATGCCGGTAAGAATCTAGGACGTCTTGAATTAATGAGCATGGATAGAAGAGATGAGTCAAATGTTGATGAGTTCTACAAACTTGGAAGTTTGAGAGATTTAAGAGAAATGAGTCTTGAGCCTTCGTTCGTAGTTACTGGAAATCAACCGGTTGTTATCAGAGAGAGTCTTCTTCCTCGTGCATTCGAAATGGCTGAAGGAACTGTAGCTGCTTCATTTGAATTAGAAGAAGGCTCTAGAGGAATGATTGGTTCATTCTGCTTGGAAACAATTGTCACTGACAAACTCGAATTCAGAGTATTCGAAATAAGTGCGAGAATTGTTGCTGGCTCCAACCCGTTTGTGGGAGGTTCACCTTACAGTGACATCAATGAACCATTCATGTCGACAGGAAGAAGGATTGCTCGAGCAATAAAGAAGGCTATCAAAAACGATTGCCTTGAACAGATTCTTTCCTAATCAATCATCAAAAATAGTTCCAACATTCAATCCTCAAGATCGAAAGTCCTTGCACCCTCACGAGAGAGACGTTCATTGATTTCTTCAACTGTGTCCCTTGTTCCTTCGTCAAGCAAGTCACCTAGAATATCTGGAGATTCAACAACTTCTTCAGCTTGATTCGGCTCTTCAATACCGTCCCATTCTCCACTATCAAGAGCAGCTAATCTTGCCTGAGCATCACTAGCATTAGAAGCCCTTGTTTCCGGGTCATCAATAGTAAACTCACAAATCAGCATAATTGGATCACCGTGAGTGATTTCCCCTTCATACTCAAGAATATCTCCGCCTGCGTTACAGACTACCTTGAACTTGGTTGGGTCTCTTGAGCGTCGCTTCTTGTGTTTCTTGTAGTGATGGACATATGCCTTGTAAGTTCCACCTGGAGCCTTTCCTTCTGGCCATACTACGTTTTCAACAGGCTTCTTTGTCTCAGGCCTTACATTGGCATCTACATCCAATTCTCCATCACAAGCAGATTCTCTGTTTCCACCATGTATTCTTTCACCAGATGGACAGACAACGTGTAAATCAAGGTCATTGTAATTGTTCCACATTAGAGAAATCTGAACATCAGATGACTTCGCACCTTCTCTCTCTAGTCTTTCTCTAAGTTCCTTAAGGGCGTGCTCTGTAGCCTTAATCGATTCCAGTTCATCCGCTTCATTGGCTACAATTTCTGCTAGGCGTTCTTCTTCTGCTTCAGCGATTTCAACCTGCCTTTGCTCTTCTAATTCGATCGCAATACGTTCTTCTTCAGCAATTCTTTCAGTTTCTTGAGTGATTAGAGCCTGCTCAATCTCTTGTTCTGAACCTCTTTCCTCCGGAGCTTCAAGACTGAACTCACAGACAAGCATAATCGGGTCACCTGAAGACAAAGCACCTTCATAGTGCTTGATCTCTCCACCAGAATTTACTACAACACGGAAACTTGTGGGATCCTTTGAACGTCGCTTCTTATGCTTCTTGTAATGATGAACATATACCTTATACTCACCAGGAGGTGCTTTGAAGTCAGGCCAGACAATATTCTCAACTGGTTTCTTCGTTTCTGGACGAACATTCGCATCAACGTCAAGTTCTCCACCACATTCTGAATTCTTGTTACCACCGTGGATTCTCTCTCCAGATGGACATAGTACGTGTAAATCTAAGTCGTTGTAATTGTCCCACATCAATGAAACTTGTACTTCTGAACTCTTTGCACCCTCTCTTTCCAAGCGCTTTTCCAATTCTATGTCCGCCTGTTCTGAAGCCATTTGTTCCTCAAGTGCATCAGATTCTTTTTGAGCTTCAATTTCGGTTTGTCTCTCTTCTTCAGCCTCTTCCAAATCACGCTGCCTTTCTGCTTCTCTCTCTGCTGCAAGGCGTTCTTCTTCGGCTTGACGTTCTGCTTCTCTCTCTGCTGCAAGCCTGCGTGCTTCTTCCAATTCCGCTTCTCTTGCTGCCTCGTACTCCTCTTTCTTGCGAGCTTCCTCGGCCTCAATCTCAGCTAGTCTGGCCTTTTCGTCTGCCAATAATTTAGCAGCGGCTTCTTCAGCCAATTTCTTACGAACTTCTTCTTCGGCGAGTGCTATTGCTTTCTCATCTCTTCGCCTAGCACTTAGATGGCGCTCGACCTCTGCTAGTTTTCGATCAAACTCATTGTGAGCCTGTGAAAAATCAGGGGTACCACGGCGAGTTAAATCTTGACGATGAATCGTCATTGACCGCGTATTTCTGTCATCATTACGTACTAACATGAACCAAATACCAAGGAGGAACGCTCCCCCGAGGATACCAATCATCAGCCAAGATGTGAAGTCCATTAGCCAAGCCTAAAACAAACTAAGTATTATTTCCATCGCCTATAATCATGAGAAAAAATCACCAAAAAAAGATTTATTGTGAGAAATCCTTTACTTTATCCACTAAATCAATTGCATGTTTAACACACCTACCAGATAATTTCTGTTAACAGCCTATTGCATATAGGCCCACAGTTGATATACTCTGTTTAAGAACACCACACCATGCGAGAAGTTCAACTTAAGTGGAATCCAGAGTCTGTAGTTAATTCAGATATCGGTCTTATTACCAAAGTTGCTTCTAAATTCGAAGTTGTAGCGCACTTGGAAGTCACAAAAATAGGTGTTAGACAATTAGTAAATATTTCATTCAAAGAAGACAAAGGATCTGAAGATCTCAACGAGGTCCCTTATCTTGAGGTAGAAGGGCCATTGAACCCTTATCCAATACCTGGAAAGGGTGAGACTGGTTATGTGGTTGTATGGAATAAGCATCCGCTTTCTGTTGCTGCAATTAATTTTGACAGCTTACACGTAATCCCTCCGTATCTAATTGGAGAAGATGGTGTTCAAATCACAATAAGAGGCCTTCCTGAGGGGGTTAGTGGCTTTCTGAAAGCAGCTAGAGCATTGCTACCCCCTGACAATGTAAATGTCGTGGATATCGCTGAAATAGAGGATAGTATAATGAAAATACTTACTCCTAAGCAACTGGAAGTTGCTGTTTTCGCTGTACAATCTGGATACTACAAAAACCCACGACAGATAAGCAAAAAAGAACTTTCTGAACTTACTGAAATTCCACGATCTACATTGCAGGAGCACTTATCCAAAGCAGAAGCAGCATTGGTTGAATGGGCCGTAAACACTCATCTGTCAAAATGAGAAAGCCTTGTATTCACCCACCTTATCCCTGTGTACATGAGCGAGATGGACACACTGCTTCCCGGCGGAAAAGGAGTGTGGATACCAATTGACCACGGAGTTTCTGATTTTCCTGTAAAGGGGTTGGAAAACTTAGATCAAATTATCGAACAAATATCTCATGCTGATGCAATTGTTGCCCAAAAAGGAGTTGTTTCCCACTACTCTTCAAGTGGGGCGAATTTTGTAGCACACCTTTCAGTATCGACTCGTCATGCTGGTAAAAGAAGCAGTGACAAAATGCTAGTTGGTAGTGTGGAAGAGGCTTTGTCAAGAGGTGCAAAGGGAGTTAGTGTTCAAGTCAATATGGGTAGCCCCGCAGAACCAGAAATGATTGATAGATTAGGTCTGATTACACAAGATTCTCATTATCTGGATTGTCCAGTACTCGGTATGATTTATCCTCGTGGTAAATATCTGAATGTCATGGAGGAAGATGATACAGATGGAGCAGCCCATGCTGCTAGATTAGCGTTTGAATTAGGATGCCAGGTTGTAAAAACAAAATGGACTGGTTCGATTGAATCCTTCAAAAAAGTCACCTCTGCTGTTCCAATCCCTGTTCTAATCGCAGGCGGCCCTGCCGGCTCTAGTACCAAAGAAATACTAACCATTGTTGAACAAGCAATGCAAGCTGGAGCAGGAGGCGTGTGTATGGGAAGGCAAGTTTTCTCTCACTCAAATCCAAAGGGTATGGTCTCAGCCCTCAAGGCTATCATTCATGATAGTGCAAACGTAGAACAGGCCATGCAGGAATTTGGGCTGTGATATAAATGCAAATCTGGCTCGAGGATGGAGAACGCCAACATGGTGTAGATCTTGTTCGGGGTGAAGATTTAGAAATTGATGGTGATGCACTATACGTCAATGGAAAACAAGTAGGTCGAAAGGTCGACGTCAGTAATTCAGAGGGACAAGCCAAGGCAAGAGCAATGGCGGGCAGTGTAGAATGGGTTCTGCTCGACTTAGGAGAATGGAAAATGATTCCAATCGAAAATATCATCGCTGCATGTGACGGTGGACCAACAAAAGTAGCAGCACGTATTTCTTCTGCTGAACAAGTACTTGGGGCAGCTTTTGCATTACAAATAGGAGTTGATGCATTATTGGTTGACAAAAAAACCCTACCAACCGCCCTAATCGCAAAATCACAAAGAGGAGAACCTGTATCAAAACCGATTGAAAGAAAATCATCAACAAACTATGATTTGTCCTTTGTAGAAGTCACAGAAGTAAAGGAAGGAGGAGTAGGAGACAGAGTATGTGTTGATCTAACAACCATGCTCGACTCGGGAGAAGGTATGCTTGTCGGCTCTAGTTCTGGTTCAATGGTTCTAGTCCATGGAGAAACTGTAGAATCCGAATTCGTACCTACACGCCCATTTAGGGTAAATGCTGGTGCATTACACTCCTACATCATGATGGCAGATGGTTCCACGTCATATCTTAGCGAACTGAAAATGGGAGATAGAGTACTTGTAATTTCTAGCGATTCCTCTAGCCGCCCAGCAGTAGTGGGAAGGGTAAAAATTGAGAGTAGGCCATTTATTTTATTCAAATGGAAAGATGAAAAGCATAATGAATCAGGAGCACTCCTGCAACAAGCAGAGACAGTGAGGCTCATTTCAGATTCTGGATTAATTTCGATAACAGGGCTGAAACCTGGTATGAAATTACTTGGATGGTCTGGAGGGTCTGGACGACACGTCGGACAAGAAATTAGTGCAACAGTCAAAGAGAAATGAGGCGGTTTAATGGCAGTTCTAGGATTAGGTACATCAAATGGAGGATGTAGCCTGCTTCATGCTGCTGGTCTTGGTTACGGAGCATCATTAGCGCTGGATTTACCTGTTAAAGTACGATTATTGGATAAGCAGCCAAAAAGAGAATTATTGGACCCTGATGATCTGTTGGGAAATGTGATGACTGTTTGGTCAAATGCAGGATACACTGTCCCTGAAGGTGACTTATTCTGGTCTGTAAATTCTAAAATCCCTCCAAGACAAGGACTAAAATCGAGTTCTGCCGTATCTGTAGCTGCAATTAAGGCTCTATGTGAAGCGAATGAAATTCAACTAGATAATGCTCAAATTGTAGATTTAGCGGCAGCGGCACAACTTGCTGCAGGTGTATCAATCACTGGAAGTTATGACGATTCATGGGCTGCATTAGAGGGAGGTTGGAAATTGGTAGATGTCAATGCTGAAGATGCACGTACTGGTTTACTTCTAGAATCTCCCGGACCTTCCGCAGATGATTGGAATGTGATTATCGTTTGTCGCGGCGATAGAGAAATTAGACCAGAACTAGAAAATTTCGCATTTCACCAACAAGCCTTTGCTCAAGCATTGAACGCTTTACAGGAAGGAAATGATTTGGTTGCCTTGACGTGGAACGGACGTGGTGTAGTAGGAGCATTGAATGACCCAGCCGGCCGGAAAATGACTAATGACGCATTTGTTAATGGTGCAAGAGCCGCTGGAATTAGTGGCTCTGGCTCTGCAATCGTAATTTTTGTTCCTTCTGTCAGTATACAAAGCATTGAGAGAATTAAGAAGTGGTATAGCAAATTCGATAGCGTTGAATTAATTGAAACCAAGGTCATCAATGCAGATTTCTCCTCTATGGACGAATAATCATATTCTTGAATGAGAGGCATGTCGCTACCCCTGAATCTCATGCGCATGAGTTTGGGCGAGAACATCACAGTAACTCTCTTTGGAGAGTCTCATGGCCCCGCTGTAGGCGCTCTTATAGAAGGAATGCCGCCAAATATTGAGATTGATCCTGATCAATTAATTTCTGATATGGTTGCAAGAAGGCCAGGCTCTGGTCTTGCTAGCAAACGAAAAGAAACCGATGAAGTAGAGATAATGTCAGGAGTTAATTCTGGCAAGAGCACTGGTATGCCAATTTTACTGCTTATACGAAACAGAGATGTAAGATCCAAAGATTACTCGTTCCTGCCATACCAACCCCGACCAGGACATGTAGATCATCCAATTAATATCAAGACTGAAGGGGCTGCTGATCTGAGAGGAGGTGGTTCATTTTCTGCTAGATTGACTGCAGGATTGGTCGCTGCCGCTTCCATTTCGCGTAATATTATTCCAAATGAATGGAAAATTGAAGCTACTGTTGGCGCTTTGGGAGGATTAGAAGGAGAGGATGGAATTGCTCTTGCCGAACAAGCGAGAAAAGAAGGTGACTCATTGGGTAGTAGAGTTGACTTGGTTATTTCTGGACTTCCTGTTGGATTTGGAGAGCCATGGTTCGAGGGAATAGAACCGGCTCTTGCAAGAGCATTGATGGCAATCCCTGCTGCGAGAGCGGTTGAATTTGGAAGAGGTGTAAATGCTGGATTGATGAGAGGTAGCCGGCATAACGACTCATGGAAAGAAGACATGTCATTATCTGAAGGAGCAGATGGAGCATTGGGCGGCATGGCAAGTGGTGCACCTATCCATGTTAGAGTCACATTCAAGCCACCTAGTGGTATTTCTAAACCTCAAGAAACTTTCAATCAAGTAACAGGAATGATGGAAGAATTGGCGATAAAAGGAAGACATGACCCAGTGATAGGTCCTAGGGCTCGACCTGTTGTCGAAGCTGTTGCAAGGTTAGTTATTGCAGACCTCGGAATACAAGGTGGTTACATTGATGGATGACATTATTGTGCACAAATTCGGAGGATCATGTCTGAGAGACGGCAATGATATAGACAGGATTGGAGATATAATTCGTAATTCTGAAGGAACACCAATTATCGTTGTATCCGCTCTTTGGGGAATGACTGACAGATTAATTCGTGCTTCCAGAGAACCAAGATATGCTGGACGTCTAGTTCAAGACCTTATTTATCAGCACCTTAGATTTGCACCGGGCTTGGATAAAGGAGAGTTTGGTGAACTATTTGCGAAAGTTATCCAAGGAATTTCAAATGAATTAATCAAATATTCTAGTGGTGAAGAATCATTACGCTCGGAAAATCTAATCCTAGCGGCAGGCGAGAGGCTGAGTGCCCTTGCAGTTGCTCATAGATTACGGTCCTATGGTTTGAAAGACGCACATCCGGTTGGAGCAGAAGACATCGGTTTGAAACTGAAAGGGATTGGTAGAGCTAAAGAAATTGACATAATCGCTTCAATGGCAAACCTAGACCGAGACATATTAGTTGGAAT
>NZGQ01000073.1 GCA_002689565.1 Methanobacteriota archaeon
CTAACAAGCCGCAAATATGCCACAGGTATGTATGTTACTGCAGTGGGAGGTCTTCGTGAGGCATTTCAGGCTATGCAGCAGGGCTGAACTCAAAACGAGTTGAACGGAGAGGAAGCAAAATTGTTAGTGGCTAACAAAGTAATTGCAGTCGCTGAAGGTGCAAACATGCCTTGTACTCCTGAAGCTGTAGCAGTCTTCCAAGAGGGCGGAGTTCTATTCGCACCAGGTAAGGCTAGCAATGCAGGTGGTGTAGCAACCTCTGGACTTGAGATGAGCCAGAACTCACTGCGTCTATCTTGGACCCGTGAAGAAGTTGACAAGAGACTTGACGACATCATGGTTTCAATCCACGAGCAAGCATACTCTACTGCAAAGATGTATGGCCGTGATGGTGACTATGTGTTTGGAGCAAACGTTGCAGGCTTCCTCAAGGTTGCTGAAGCAATGATGGCTCAAGGCGTAATTTGAATCTTGTCAAACTGCACATGCCGATTCAGCGGCGATTGAAAGCATGTGGCGGTGGAGGGGCGGTAGGCCTGGATGGTGATCTGAATTGTTGAGGTGCTACAGGGGAGTTAGCATATCCTTCCCAGATGTTTACCGGCTTGTTATTTCGCCTTCTCACAGCTTTAGTTCCCAGAATTGTTGCTAAAACAACAATCATTGTACAAAGGATGTAAATCAGCATGTCCGAACCTAACATGTCCAAAACTTGACAAGTTAGTATATGAATGAGTGTTATTCCCCACAAGCAATTAAATTGCGGTAGGGGCGACGTGACCGTCTTTCTTGTCATCAGGCTTGCGAACTCTTGACCATACACCACTCATCAATTTGTCGTGGCAACTGCCACAATAGTAGAATCTGCGGTACGCCTCTCTGAAAGAGTAAGCCTTCTTTCCAGTGGCCACTAAGTAGCCTTCGGGGGAGAGTCGAGATACGATTTCTCCTACGTTGCTGCAGCCCGGATAATCACAAACTGCTTCTTCTCCCATGAAACCACCCTATCCTCCTTCACGCTTTAATGGTTGTAATTTTTCACTCCTCATCAGGGGTTTCTGGAGGTGTAATTACCAAGAGTGGTACATTTGCTTCAATCGATTGACCTTCATCGCAGTGAATTTCAGTAACTGTTCCGCCTACTGGGGCCTGGATTTCATTTTGCATCTTCATGGCCTCTAAAATCATGACGACCTGTCCTTCTTCAACTTCATCACCAATGGAGACTTCTACGGTTACTACTTTACCAGGTATGTTAGCAGTAACTTTTCCGGATTTCTTAGATTTGCCTCCCGAAGATCTTCTTTGCTTTGGAGCAGGACCTGCATCAGGTACGGTAATCTCGAAGGTTTGACCATCAACTACAGCGGTCCAAACATCGCCTTCTTGATCAAGTTCCACCTCGAATTCTTCGCCATTAACCGTTACTTTACGTATGTCACCCAAATTTTTCACCTCCAAGGGGAGCGAGAGCTCCTATGATGCATTAGAGAAGATTTCCCCATGTTAATTCGACGATGGTCCTGAGACCATGATTCGCCTAGTTGCCTTCCTACTTGTGAAGGGTCATCGCGATTCGAAGTAGCGGCTAAAACAGCTGCTATGGCTGCCATGCGAAGTGTTTCATATTCTGCCATAATATCACTCACAATGGTATGTTGCCATGCTTTCTAGCAGGTCTTAATTCTTCTTTGTCAAGTAGCATTCCAAGTGCTTTGCACAATCTTTCTCGAGTTTGGTTTGGTTCAATTACATCATCAAGATATCCTAATGCTGCCGCCTTGTAGGGATTTGCAAACTTCTCTTCGAAATCATCGATCAGCCTTCCACGCTCTCCTTCCGGGTCTCTTGCATTCTGTAATCTTCTTCTGTGAATAATTTGGACAGCTCCTTCAGCACCCATTACCGCAAGTTCGGCACTAGGCCATGCAACGTTGTAATCTCCTCTGATGTGCTTTGATGACATTACATCGTATGCGCCACCGTATGCTTTTCGAAGGATTACCGTTAATTTTGGAACAGTTGCTTCAGCATACGCATACAATAGTTTGGCACCGTGCCTGATTATTCCTCCCCATTCTTGGTTAGTCCCAGGTAGGAATCCAGGGACATCCTCTAGGGTAATTAGCGGGATATTGAATGCGTCACAGAATCTGACGAATCTTGCAGCTTTGTCGCTAGCGTCTATGTCCAAGCATCCCGCCAAAATCTTTGGCTGGTTTGCTACGACTCCCACCGTTGAACCATTTAGGTGGCCGAATCCAACCACGATGTTTGCTGCCCAATTTTCTTGAACCTCTAAGAATCCGCCATCATCCAGTACTTCAGTAATGACATCTTTGACGTCATAAGGCCTGGTTGGGTCTTCTGGTACAATGGAATCTAGTTTATCACAAACCCTGTTAGGTGAATCGGCAGTTTTCTTTTGAGGAGGTTTTTCCATATTGTTTGAAGGTAGTAAATCTACCAAGTCTCTTGCTAAATCAATGGCTCCTTGGTCGTCTTCAGCAGTGAAGTGAGACACTCCTGACTTACTGCCATGAGTACTTGCTCCACCTAGGTCCTCGAATGAGACTTCTTCATTTGTTACTGTCTTGATAACTTCTGGACCGGTGATGAACATGTGTGCGGTTTTGTCTACCATAATTACGAAATCAGTAATTGCTGGTGAATATACAGCACCACCTGCACATGGCCCCATGATTACGCTAATTTGGGGTACAACTCCGCTAGCTCTCACATTTCTGAAGAAAATCTCTGCATAGGAACCTAGACTTGCTACACCTTCCTGTATTCTGGCACCTCCGCTATCATTCAGACCGATTACAGGTCTACCTGTTTTGAGTGCCATATCAAGGACTTTGCAGATCTTTAATCCGTGCATTTCACCAAGGCTGCCACCATAGACTGTGAAATCTTGTGCGAAAGCAAAAATCTCTCTCCCGTTTACTGTTCCATGACCGGTTACAACACCGTCTCCGGGGATGACATTTTTGTCCATATCGAAATCTCTGCATCGGTGCTCTACAAGTGCATCAATTTCTTGGAATGAACCCTCGTCAAGCAGCATTTCAAGGCGTTCTCTTGCAGTCATTTTCCCTTTGTTGTGCTGTGCATCAACCCTTGCTTGGCCGCCTCCTGCTTCCACTCGAGCCTTTCTCGCCCGCAGGTCTCTGAGTCTCTCTTCGGTACCCGCCATGCCTTTCGCCAAACCGAGAAAAGATTAGACCGTCTTTATTGGTTTTGTGAGCATTTCTACACCGCAACCCCTTCATAGACGCCCCTCACACCCCCGGACATGAGCGGAAGGCAGCGCATTGTGATAGCCAAGCCGGGACTTGATGGGCATGACCGTGGAGCAAAAGTTGTTGCAAGGGCATTAAGAGATGGAGGCCATGAGGTAATCTACACTGGTTTGAGAAGAACTCCACAGCAAATCGTCCGGACAATTATGGACGAAGATGCTCGCTTTGTGGGACTATCTTCCCTCTCAGGTGCACATAGCCACCTTTTCCCGAAAATATGCGAACTACTAAGAGAATCAGGACTGAATGATGTTGTAGTATTTGGTGGAGGGATAATTCCAACCGAAGACCGTCCTCCTTTGTATGCATCTGGAGTTAGAGCGATATTCGGGCCAGGTACTCCGTCTGATGAGATTCTTAGGTTTGTCAATCAGGCATCAACAATGGATTGTGGTGTCGGCTCTGACAGCAGTTGGCATTGGGGTGAGTAATTGGACCGTAGGCTTCTCGCTAGGCAGTTATCTGCTATCGAAAATGGTGAGATGCAGGTTGATTATGTCGAAGGAGATGTCATTGCAATAACCGGTCCTCCAGGAGTTGGCAAATCCTGTATTCTGGATGCTATTTTACAGCGATTGACGCCTGAGAAAAAAATTGCAGTGTTAGCGGTAGACCCCACTTCCCCCCTAAGCGGCGGAGCATTACTTGGAGACAGGATTAGATTGAGTGTTCTTGACGACAAGATGAAATCCGATTCGATTTACTTTAGAAGCGTGGCAACAAGATCCTCAAGCGGTTCAATACCTTCTATAGTTAGAGACTTAGCGAGCCATTTAATCGACAATTCCTTCGATTTAATTTTCATAGAAACTGTTGGTGCTGGTCAATCTGAAATGAGATGTGCAGCGATTGCAAATCGAATAGTAGTTGTTGAAGGACCCGCAAGAGGAGATGGAATACAAGCTGAAAAAGCAGGTTTGCTTGAACTGGCTGACCTGATAGTTGTAAACAAATCAGATTTGGAAGGTTCAGATAAAGTCGTAAACGATTTGACAATATCACTCGGGCTTACCAAAGATCCACCTCCAATAATCAAAACCAGCACTGTAAATGGAGAAGGCTTGGAAGAACTAGCAAATTTGATTCCGAATCTTGAGGTGAGAAATTCATCAAAACGAGCTCGGCATAGACAACAATTAGTGATGGCGCATGAAAGCATTTTAACTCAAAATCCACAATTTGAGGCTATTCTTGACCGCATGTCTGAAGAAGGGTTAGCACTCGAAGATGCACTGAGGGAACTTAGTGAGTGAACAAGTTGAGTTAACAGATCCCGTGGATCATTCAGTTGGTGGCATGTATGGGCACCTATTTCGTAGAGTGTTTCATTTAGCAATGTCTTTCATACCATTAGTTTACTATGAGTTTGGTGAAAAAATTGCAGATTATTTTTCGATAGATGTAATGCAAATGGTTTCAGCAATCACTCTATTAATCGTTTTCAGTGAAGCGGTTAGGCTAAAATTAGGGATTACAATATTTGGACAGCGCGATTACGAATCACGACAAGTTAGCGCCTTAGCATGGGGTGGTCTTGCGGTCGGAATGACATTCCTAACTTTACCAGATTCGCCTGAACTTGTCTGGCCGTTAATTTTGTCTTTATCTCTGGGAGATCCATTTTTGGGAGAAATACGAAGAAAAGGATTCGAGCCTAAACCTGTATTCGTTTATGGAACCATCTTTATCATGATGATTTGGATAGTATGTTACATACAACTCGGTACTCCTCTTTGGCTGGTATTTGTTATGGCTCCATTGTGTGTGGCTGCAGAGTGGCCAAGGCTTAGATGGATTGACGATAATGCGACCATGTTGTTGATTCCTTTGTGTGCAGTAATTATGCTAGCACCATGGATGTAGACCATTATGTTGAAATGGCTCCTAGTACCGCCATTGGATAGGTGAGACGCCATGAGTGACGAAGTGCCATCCCAGGACCCTCCTCAGAGTACCTATCTTTTGACATTCTTACTGTCCTTCGTATTACTAATGGTTACCTTCTTTGTTTACCCCCTTTGGTAAGCAGAACCAAAGCAAGGTATCTTGAATGACTTGTTTCAGGACGTACTATGTGTGGTATAGGTGGCATGTTAGGTCAACCTGACCGTACAGTATTATCGCGCATGAATGATTTGATGAAACATCGAGGACCAGACGGTGCAGGAATCTTTTCTGACGACGATTGTGGTCTTGCTCACACAAGGTTAGCAATACTAGACATTTCAGGCTCTCCTCAACCTTTGTTTGGCCCAGGTAAAGTGGCTGTAGTAAATGGGGAGATTTACAATCATAATCAATTAAGGGATTCGATGTATTCCTATACCACTAACGGCGATAGTGAAGTTATTCTGTCATCTCATTCACGAAAGGGTGATGCGAGTTTTCATGCTGAGTGGATATCAAAGTTGGATGGTATGTTTGCATTTGCTCTTTGGTCGAATCAACAATTGATTTTAGCACGTGATCCGGTTGGAATCAAACCTCTGATGAGGACAATTGTTGATGACACTCTGTTATTTGCATCTGAGGCAAAAGCTCTGAGAGCACACGAATCTTATATTCCTGCAATAGATGATTTGGCTTTGAAAGCAAGGATCGCTTGGGAATATCCCCTTGACGCAACCACTCTGTTTGAGGGAGTACACCAAGTTCGTCCAGGTACTGTAGAGGTTTGGGAATTAGTTGATGGCTCTCCAGTAATGACTAGCATCTCAAGATTTGAGATACAGGAGGTTAAACCTGCACAATCATGGAATGATCCTGAAGCCTTACTAGAATCATTTGTAGTGAGTGTGAAAGACCGCTTGATGGCAGATGTCCCTGTAGGCATTGTCCTATCTGGAGGTTTGGATTCTAGCTTAGTTTGTGCTGTCGCACGTGAGGCTGCCCAGAGAGCACAACAACCGGTTCCAGCATGTTGGACTGTTGCTGAAAGCGAAGACAACCCTGATTGGAAAGCAGCCGAATTAGTAGCATCAAGCCTTGACCTTGAACATAATCAGTATCTCTTGGAAGAAGATTCGTTCAACTCAATGTTGCCAGATTTAGCTTGGCATGGTGAAGATCTAGATTTGACTGTACTCTTCTTCCAACCCCTATTTTCCAAAATGTCAGAATCAGTTACAGTTGGTTTGTGTGGTCAAGGTGCAGATGAACTTCATGCAGGGTATCCAAGGTACAGAGATTTGAATGCCCATGCTAATGAGATACAATCACGTTTGAATGATTTAAATTGCAACTTGACCAAATTAAATGGCCCAGAGTGGTGGGTAGAAGACCATTCTCCAGAATCTCATTGCAGTAGTTTGGAGAATTTCTTGCAATTTGAATTGGATCATGGACAATTATCTAACTTCCAATTACGTCTCGTAGATAGGCATTCAATGGCTCATGGTTTAGAGGTTAGAGTACCATTTTTGGGACAAAGTCATCGAGAAGCTGCAAACAAATTACCGATGGATTGGCGTTTGCCACCAAGTTTAGAAGAGAAAGCGGCTCTAAGAAAAGCAGCAGATTTGACACAATTACCTGCTGAAATAGTTAGACGACCAAAACTTCCTGCAGGTAGAGCGACATCTCCTCGTATGATTGACGCTGTGTTGAGTGAACTTCAATCAAGAGTCGAGGGCATTGCTGCTAGACATCCTTCAATGGAAAAGGCGTTGCTAAAGCAACCTGACATTGCAGTAGGCTTGGGATTATTTGAAGCAATGCATATTATTGATGGTGGCAGAAACCCCAAACACGGAGATGCAGCATCATTATTGGATGAGGTGATTGGATGACATTTGTTCACGACTTGACTCAAAGACTCGAAGAAAATCGAGATCTTATTAGCGAATGGATGGTGAAAAAGAGAGGTGAAGTTCCTATACCAATCTATGGAAGCGTCGATATCAGGGATGCTGGATGGAAAGTCGCAGTTGTTGATGCAAACCACTTTCCAGCAGGGTTCAACAATACTTCCATAGAAGATGAACCTCATTTAGCGGCACTTCTAAAAAATCACATAAATCGAAAGCATGAAGGATGTACTTGGGTGCATCTATATCCTGAATCTCACACCAGAAATCCTGGCTATGTTGAGAATGTTGCAACAATAAAACGCTTAATTCAAATTGCAGGATTTAGATGCACAGTTGGCTCTCCAGAATTAGAGAATCACGGTTCTCTAGACGGAATTACTGGGCCATTAAGATTGGATCCAGTTGAGGTCAATGGAGATGAGTTATTGGTTGATGGAGAGAAACCATGTCTTGTCTTACTGAATAATGATTTGACTGAGGGAATGGTTGGAGGCCTTGGTGCACATCAAGTCTCACCCCCTCCTCATATGGGTTGGCAGCGAAGGAGAAAGAGCGAACATTACGAATGTTTACAGTCTTACGTTGATGAAATTTCTGAAATTATAGGAATCGATTCTTGGCACTTAATGACCTCATGGTTTGTATCACAAGACAAATGTTTGGAAAAAGAATCCTGCAGAAAAATATTAGCTTCAGAAGTAGATGAATTTCTCGCAAGGATTGCTGCAAAATATGAGTCATTAGGTATTGAAAGGCAACCTGTAGCGTTCATAAAAAACGATAGAGGAACCTATGGTTTAGGAATAATGGCAGTTACAAGTGGAGATGAATTGCTAAACCTATCCAATCGTAAATTCAAGCGATTGATGTACTCGAAAGGCGGTGTTGATGTTGAGAATTTCCTAATTCAAGAAGGAGTTCCTACCGCTCTTAATACAGAAACTGGTTCTCCAGTAGAACCGGTGGTTTACTTGGTTGATGGTGAAGCAGCATCTTGGTTTTACCGAATCAATTCTAAGAAAGGTGAAATGGAGAATCTAAACTCACCATCTGCAGAATTCAAACCTTACAGTGAAGTTGGAAAACAATTTGGAGAGCATGCCCATGGTTGGCATGCTTTGGTTTCAGAATTGTCTATGTTAGCGATGGGAGCAGAATCTCAAAAACAGATGGGGGATTAGTATGAGGGTTCATTGTTTAGGTGGGGGGCTGGTAGGCTCATTCGTAACCAGAAGGCTGGTTGAAGCCAAATTGGAAGTCCACCTTTACGATGTAGTTGAAAGAGATACTTCAGCGATTTTTCATCTTGGTGATGCTTTTTCTGCAGACCACAGTGCTGCTGATGTAATTGTAAACATGTTACCTGGGTCATTGGGTAATAGGATGACAGAATTGCTCAAAGATACGGGTCAAAGAATTGTAGATCTCTCATTTAGCGAATCAACTCCTGATGGACTACTCAATGTCGATAGCTCAATACTCTGGGATGTTGGAATCGCTCCTGGTCTCTCCAATATGTTGGTTGCTAAGGCTTATCGGGAACTCGAATCTTTAGATGAAGTTAGTATCAAGGTTGGTGGCAACCCACAACAACCTGATGGAGAATGGTCTTACATGGCTCCATTTTCTCCTCATGATGTTATTGCAGAATATACTCGTCCTGCAAGGGTTATCGAAAATGGAGATCAAGTTCAGGTTGAAGCGATTAGTGACTTACATTCAATCGATGCAAATGGAAGGGAAATGGACGCATTTTTGACTGATGGATTGCGGTCATTACTCAGCATGCCAGCAAAAAAAATGGGGGAGTATACCGTACGTTGGCCAGGGCATATTCAGAAATATCAGGAAAGTGAATTGAATCCAGATGAACTTGTCAGTGCATGGAAGATGGATAATTCTCGTCCCGAATTTACTTGGATGGAAGTCTTTGTTAAATCCGGTAATAAAACAAGAACTTGGACAATCGAGGATTTAGGAAAGAATGGTGATTCCAGTATGGCTAGAACTACTGGTCTTGTAACGGCGTGCTGCGTTACTGCATGGTTAGATCGTCCGAATATGTTTGAATCTGGAGTATATGCACCGGAAGATTTGCCCGATGATGTAATCGATTCAGTTATCGACGTAATGCGCTCAGAAGGGGTATCAATCGAATTACAATAATGGTGATTTGTTAATGCAGCGAGTCTTAGTTTACGCATTGACGATTGGTATAGGACTCTATGTCAGTGCGGAATATGCAGAATGGCCAGTAAATATCTGGTGTCTTGGATTATTTGGTTGGTTATTCAACAATGCAGAGCGTAAAGAAAGAATCGAGATGTTGACGGTACTAGCATTTGCTACACCAATGGAACTATTCTTTTCAGAGGTATGGCTGATTTACGAATATCAGCGTGGTCTAATGCCTCTATTCGTTCCAGTTGGTCATTGGTTTTTGTTTGATGCAGGACGCAGAATTAGTCAGTATTTGCCTTCAAGACATGCAATGCTAAGTTTAGCTCCTTTTGTTCCATTAGTTGCTTATGGTTTGTGGACTGGTGGAGATACATCTGGTATATTTTTGCTAATTTTAGTGCTAGCCTTCACCAAATGGGGNCCGCAACCAGCCCTGTATGCAACTATGGCTTGGGCTGCCTTACTAATGGAATTGTGGGGGACCTATCTGACAAATTGGACCTGGGCAAACGAAGTACCATGGACTGGATTAACCGCATGGAATCCTCCATTATTGGTTGGAGCATTTTACTGCCTAGGTGATTGGTTAGTGAATATTTCAGTAGAGAAGTTTGAATGTGAGTACCCTTTGGAGGCAATTGAATGACCTCTCGTGAGGATTTGGCTAAGCGACGTGAAGCTGAAGCGGAGCGTATCGCAATTTCTCTTGCAAGGCAGAAAGGTGAGAGAAGGTCTACAATCAAAGGCGGTGAGGGTACAGTTGCATGGGTTACAGAGAACTTGTGCATTGGCTGTGATCAGTGTACAATAGTTTGTGATGATGATGCAATTGAATTGTATTTCAAGGAGATGGCATCACCCCTTCTCGAGGTTCCTAGCAATAGAAAAGCCAAGATTATTCGAGATGAATGTACGGGTTGTCGACTTTGCGTCCTCGCTTGCCCAACAGATGCTATTACGATGATAGATAGGTGATTATATGTCAAAACAACCAGAACACGAAGGTGCACAGAGATTTGGAGGAGAATTTGGTCCAAATAGAGGAGAGAACACAACAGGTGTTTCTCTTTCAACATTCAAAACTTTAGTTTGGGTTTCGAACATTGGTGGTTTACTGTTAGTGGTATTCGCACTTGAATTCCTATTTGTCCAACAAAAGTTCGGTATGGGACTTGGATTCTTGATAGCAGGAGTNATCGTAGCGCTATTCCCATCAAACTANGAAATTAGGGGAATGGAAGAAGAAGANTCTTCTTGATCACTTAACTTGAAAACTNTCACCACANGAAGGGCATTTAACGCTACCTTTGTAACCNCTAGGTACNTTCAATGGTGAGTCACAGTGAGCACAATTAATTACAATCTTTGCATCTACTTCTTTTTTCTCCGCCCCCCACATTAGTGGTATTGGTGANNCAGTNTCNACCATATCAAAAANAGTNCTGAGATAATTTGGAGAACCTGCTCTGAAGTTCGACGGGTCTGCAGTTAGAAGTGGCATTGCAACGATTAACATACAGAATGCTGAGCAAGTTAAGGACAATTCAAGTGGCCAAACCCCACCCATCCCAACNGATAATGGGCCGAACTCGTCATGGTATGCAAGTGATAAGGCTCCNGAAATCAATAGCGTTNTGAGAGTTACCTGTAAACCAATCTTGTATCCTTGAATCGATAAGATACCTCCAAAGATAAATGATAGGCCAATAACGAGTGCGAAAAATGATTCTTCTGCTTGCCACTCGCTAAACAGCATGGCCATAACTACTCTGAAAAACCCATAACAGACAATTCCAAATCCAGTAATTTGAACAACATTAGTTGTGTTGTTTGTAATGAAAATTTGCTGAGGTAGACCGCCATACATTTGTTGTTGATTCAATTGTATGTTTTGNNGAGGNATCGAAATTGTTTGAGGTTCTTTTGATTCATCATCTTCCATCAATCTAATGACAACTTCAGCCTTGCTTCCACTGACNTTCAGACCTCTGTCTTTACACATAGTCTTGAGCTCAAGTAGNGTATGNCTATCATAGTCCATGANNANTATTTATGGNTGCNACTTTTCAAGTTTGACCCGATTTTTCATCCAAGTGCTTGATTATGCTTCTACTGAAAAATCTACAGAACATTGAGAGAATTGAGTTGTTGCATCTGCAGCAAGCGATTTCTTCGCTTCAACTTGGCGTGCTAAGAATGATACGACATCTAGAATTTCGATGTCATGCCTTTCATCGCCTTCGAATTTCAAACATTCAAAGTGTGATACACATTTTGGACAGGCCGTGATCATCATGTCAGCACCCGTGTTACGGATTTCTTCCATNCGTGAAACTCTCAATGCTCTTGCATTTTCGTTACATGACATCATGCTAGAAACTCCACANCACATTGCGTCTTCCCCATGATGCTCCATCTCAACTAATTCAACACCCTCGACTCCTGCAACCAGTTCTCTTGGTTCATCATAGATTCCCATCTGTCGACCTAGTCTACATGGGTCATGATATGTGACAGTAAGGTCATTTTCTGCTTTCATTTCCATGTCGAATCCATTCTCGATTAGGAATTCAGTGGTGTGCATGACTTTTACACCTTCAAGTTCATAGTCACGTGCAAATGTTCTGAAACACTCTGCACAAGAAGATACTAGAGTGTCGATTCCAGAGGCTTCAATCTTCTTTTGGTTGTAAGCCTTCAACTTCTCGAATACTTCGTCAAGACCTTGCCACTTTTGGTCGTGTCCACAGCACTTTAGGAAATCACGTCCGAGGTAGGAAACGTCGCTTCCCATTTCCTCGAATAGNGTNAATGCAGCAGTTGTGGTTTCACCNAGGTCCATNGAACCTTCATTCAGGTGNCTGAAGACCATCTCTTGGTCTAGATAGTCNACACATCCTGGATAGTANCCNATGTTTGAATCAATTGGATANTCTTCTACTGATACAAAGTCAGCATTGCTTTCTTCTTCAGCTTCAGCAGCAAGAACTGCTTGAAGAACTGTATGCGGAATCTCCGCTGCTGGGCCTCCAACAATTAGAGAGCGGCGAATGTCAACATATGAGTCATAGTCGACNAATTGAGGACATGCGTTAGTACAAGCAGTACAGGTCAAACACGAGTAAAGCGGGACACCATCGTCCTCATTATTCCAAGAGTTGTAGATAATATTCAATTTGTCACCTGCATTGAATAGTCTAACCGGACATGCGTCATCACAAAGGTCACATCCGTAACATTTGTTCATCTCAAATTCATATCCACGTGCCATATTTCGAAGAACTACGAAGGTGATAGCACCAGCAGTAATACAAGGGATAAACATAGCATAAGTCAACTTTGCATCTAGTGCCAGTGGGTTTGTGTGATATGTTGGATTAACAATTACTCCCATACTGTCTCCTTCTAGAGCAAGATCGACTGAGTTCGATAGATTGACGGACATCCCTGCCAGTCCATTGCCAGCATCATCGTCGTACAATAGTAGGGGCTGGAAAGCTTGGATGGTGAATAGTGTCTCGACTGTGACCGTGTTGTTAGTCTTCAATCCATCAGTCGATTCGACTTTGAACTCGTAATCATAGAGACCAGAATCAAGTTCTATTCCTAGTTCACCAGTGTTACAATCGGTGTCTATTACGACATCTCCGCTGCTTCTTTCGGTAATCACTAGGCTAGATTGAATCATGGTTGAAGTAGAGTCTCCTCCGTCTATCAAAACCTCACTTGCTCTTGTAGCACATGTCGCATCGACAGGGACGGTTTTGAAGTCATTATCTTCGGGCCAATAGTCATCGGTAATAGTGAATGTTCCACTTGACCATATTTTCTCATCTGCAGTGTAATTTTCTATTCCATTCGCACCATTGATTTTAGAATCTAAATCTTGATGTCCGTTATTATCTGAGAAATCTATGAGATAATAACGCGAGGGTTGGTAAATATTCCACTCCATCCAGGCGGATGCTGGCACTATGTCGGTATCAAATCCTTGTTCGTCCATGAATTCTGTACGCTCATTTACTTGGACATCAGTTGGTTGAGATCTCATCTCTTCTAACTTTTCATAATCGGAAATTGTGAGTAATCCTCTAGCATCCCAGAATCCGTTGTCGTAAACAGGATATGTCACAACACTTGCTGCTGTTGCTACAATGAATGCCCCAACAATGAGTTTCTTACCGTGCGCAGGAGTAAATCTAGCACCCCACGCATTGTTGAATAGCCATTTTGCGATGAAGTAGATCACTATCCAAAGAAGAATTCCAGTCATCACCCAGGGTATCATGTTGAATAATTCTGCAATCCAAGGGTCTCTAGTACCACACAGCAAATCCCCATGGCTATCAAGTTTACAGTAATCACTTCTGTTTTTTCCGTATAGCTCTAAGAAGATGTTGATTGAGAATACTGAAATGAACCATATGTGAGCAAGATAGACCACACCGGCACTTGCGAACCATGGGTCTTCAACGGGTCGCTTTTCACGACCGCCCAAGAATGGAGGTAGGGCTAACAATCCGATTGGGATACCTGTTAGGAAAGCTCCCCACCAAGCAGCGTTCCATGGGAACGATGGTTGACCGAAGAAGTCTCCAATTGGTCCAAGTGGTACATCGAATTGAGGCAGATATTCTCCCCATCTCAAGTATCCATATGAGAAGAGAACATACCAATCAGGGAATACGAATCCCGCTTGTGCGAATGGGTCTGCTGCACTGTGAAGTGGTGGAGGAATCAGCCAAGCATAGAACAGGAGTGTGGCTATCATGAAGCCGAAGATCAGTGTGTCACGAAGTACTTCATGAGGCCAGAAACCATGACCCTCACGAGTTCGCTTTCGCTTTTGCTCTGCGGATTCTAGTTGCTGTTTTTGCTCCATATAGGAAGAAGCTACTGCACCAAAATTATCTATTAATCCCAATCTTATCCCTCCTATCTCAATGCGGCTCCGCAATTCCTTGAACCCATACAATAAACAGATGTATGATAATTAGAGTTGTAACAATAACTGGTAATATGAATACGTGAATGAAGTACATTCTTGTTACTGTTC
>NZGQ01000074.1 GCA_002689565.1 Methanobacteriota archaeon
AGAGAATGTCGAAGAAAATATCGATCTCTTAGGTATGGCTCCTGAAGATGAAGCATCGGTAGTTACGATGAAACAATATTCTGAAGATTTTAATGCAGGCCAGGTTGGAATGATTCTAATCGAGGGCGACATTTCAGGCGACGCTCCTTATGAAGAAGGAGAGCCAGTGGAAAAATTGCTTGGTTTATCGGTTTTAGAAAACAATCTCAATACGATTGAACAAACTAATGCTGTAAGTATTGTTTTCCTTATGAAATCGGTCGGTTTTGGTGGGAACATTAGTGGTACTGCATTGTGGAATTTGACAGATAACCCATTAGTTCCGGATGATCTTAAGGATGCTTTGGAGCCGTATTTGAATCGACAGTATTCAGACGACGTAACCTTCTGGGAAGTTTTGACCGCACCTCGTGCAAATGGAACCGAAAATGAAAATGCAGAGAGATTCCTCCTAAATGTATTCTATTCAAGTCTCACTGATGAGACTAGAGGTCTATTCATTTCTGACGACTACAGTAGAAATTTGATCTATGTAGATATGCCATTCGTTCCAGTTGCACAAACTTCGGTAGCAGTGGAACAAGTCAATGAATATACTTCAAGAGATTACCAAGGAAATATCAATGCTGGAGATTTAACAGGAGTAGCTGCAACTGCGATTGCTGTTAACGAATTAATTGTCGGAAGCCAATGGTCATCCTTAGGTTTCGCTGTAGTCCTTACTTTGATGACTCTTGCAATTGTATTCAAAGATATAAGATTCTCATTATGGACAACTGCGCCAGTTATTGCGACGGTCGCCTTACAATGGCTTGTAATGTGGCAAATGGATGTCTCACTATCACTCGTAACGGTGATGATAGGATCGATTTTAGTCGGCGTAGGAGTTGACTTTTCGATACACATAGCCAACCGTATACGCGAATTGGGTGGAGGAATAGAAGCGATTAGAACCTCTACAGTAAGTACAGGTATGTCATTATTTGAAGCCGCTACAGTGACCACTCTAGGGATGATTACTGCATATCAAATACCGATTCCTGAAATTAAACCTTTCATTACGGTTATTATTATCCTACTCTGGATAGCAGCCGCAAGTGCTTTGATTCTCTTGCCTGCTATTTTCGTATTCCTCGAAGAGATGGGTATTGGCTCAACAGGCGGTGCTAATTCAATGGCAAGAAAGCTTGGATTAGGTACGGTTGCATCAAGAGGTGACATCGATATTGTCGATGCAACTCTTATTCCTGACCATGGAGATGCATGGTGAAATCTAAGGGATGTCGCCTAGACGCCCCTAACATGGTGAACTACTGGCTGATGAAGTCCGAGCCCGATGTCTACCCTTTTTCCCAGTTAGTTGCTGATGGGTCGACTCATTGGGATGGTGTAAGAAATTACCAAGCAAGGAATATGATGCGGGACCAATTGAAATTAAATGACATGGTACTTTTTTATCATTCGAATACCAAACCACCTCATGTTGCAGGAATTGCAAAGGTATCTCGTGAAGGATATCCCGATCACACCTCATGGGATCCAAACTGTAAGTATTATGATGAAAAGTCATCGCCAGATAACCCTCGATGGATAATGGTTGACATCGAGCCCGTTCAAGAGATGAAAATGGTGTCACTTGCAGATATAAAAGCGAACCCTGCCTTAGATGATATGCCCCTTGTTCAAAGGGGGCAGAGACTATCAGTCCAACCCGTATCCAAAGAGCAGTATGAAGAAATTTGTAGGATGGGTGGCATATCGTGATTCCAGTAGCCTCTCGTGCTTCAACAATTGAATATGCGATTAGAGACGTCGTTGTTCCAGCTACAAAACTTGAAGCCGAAGGTCATGAAATTATCAAACTGAATATCGGTGATCCAATTGCCTATCCTGGACTTCCAACACCATCACATATGGTTGAGGCCTACAGAGAGGGATTAGCTTCCGGAAATAACGGGTACTCTCCATCCTATGGTCTCCATTCTTTGCGAAATGCTATTGCAAAGGACGAGACTAGTAAGGGCTGGAATTGTTCAACTGAAGATGTGTATGTCTGTCATGGAGTTACTGAAGCATTGCAGATCATTTTTGCAGCAACTTTGGATGAGGGGTGCAAAGTACTGGCTCCTGGCCCACACTATCCTCCGTACATGGCTTATCCACAGATGTATGGAGCTACAACAATCGAATATTCTCTAAAATCAGATGATGGTTGGGCAATTGATTTGGATGATATCGAATCGAAAATGGATTCAGATGTGAGATTGCTGGTATTGATTAACCCAAATAATCCAACAGGAAACGTAGCAGGTGCTGATGAAATTGAGCAACTTCTGGCTATCGCAAAAAAATGGCCAAATTGCATGATAGTGGCGGATGAAATTTATGATGGCTTAGATTTCAGTGGTCAACATGCTTCAGTAGCATCTCTTTCTCAAGATGTCCCTGTATTTTCATTAAATGGAGTCTCAAAGGTCTACTATGCTCCAGGTTGGCGAATCGGTTACATGGCAATACACGATCCCTCGAATGTCTTAGTCGATGTAAGAGATGGTATCGAAAGATTACTCCGCTCGAGATTATGTGCTAGTACACCTGCACAACTAGGGTATCTAGCGGGACTCGAGGGTGATCGTTCTTGGATGAAAGATCATTCTCGAAAGGTCCAACTGCGACGTCAATTATGCTTGGACAGGATTGCAAGAATCGAGGGCTTAGAGGTCGAAGAACCGGGTGGTGCATTCTACATGTTTGTGCGTTTAACCGATGAAATGTGGGCTGAAGACGACAAGCAATTTGTACTAAATCTCCTGCACGAGGAACACGTTTTGGTGGTACATGGCAGTGGTTTCTCTCCAGAGAAAGGCGCCGGTCACATTCGTATTGTGTATTTGGCTGATGAAGACACATTGAATACAGCATTTGACCGAATTGATTCGTTCCTGATTCGCCACAGGTCGGCGAAGAAGTGATGAAGGCCACTCTCTAGGGTGACACGATGAGGCGCTGGCTGCTTGCTTTGTTTGTTTGCCTTGTATTGGCACCACTAGCAAGCGCAGGAACAGTAGAAAATCCAACGAATTTATCCCTCAATCATGCGATTCCATTCTTAGTTGCATTTGTAACAGCACTAGTACTTTGGAAGTGGATGATTCCAACTCAGTTATCTGGTTTACAAGTCGGCTTCGAGATTGATGAAGGTCTGTATGAAGTTCATAGTTTGACAAAAGGGAGAGGTGGAGTAAAGCGATTATTGAAGCTTCCAAATGTTGGGTTTGGAATTGCTCTTTACATGATGGCGATGACCGGTGTTCTACTTCTCATCGCTGAACTTATTTTTGATCCTGATGTTTACTATCTCCCTAATTTACTCCTGATGGGTATTTTAGTACTGATACCAATTTTAATTTCACCTTGGGAATCTCTCAATGGCCAATTGGTTGGAAAGCGTATTGGTGTATCTAAAAATCGTTTTTTCAAGTTCTTTTTCAGAAGACTAGGAACTTTGCTGGGCCTCTTTGCATCCTCTCTTGCAACATACTTATTGTTAGCACCTCGGCTTGAGGAATCTCAAAAACCACTAGCTCTAGCAATCGCAGTGTTGGTCTTCATGGGACCAACAATTCTAGCTTATGGCAGAATTATGGGTGCATCATGGAATATGCTAATGGTCGGCAAGTACAGAACATGGCTAGGTAGGCCAAATCCAATCGATGCTAAAAAATTAGGATTTGTTGGAAGAACATTTGCATTCATTCTTATTTTATTCCTAATCACAATGCCACTTACCGCCATTAATGGAATTGTAACAGTTGCTCTTGTAATGATCAATCAGCCAGAAAACTCTGAAGAAATACTCAATTATGGTGGTATTTTAGGACACCAAGTATATCTTCAAATCCAAGAAAATCCATTGCTAGCAGAATGGGAGGCATTGAAAAGTCTACCAGAAATTTTAGCGGCATATCTTTCTCTAAACATTGCAATCGTTGGTCTTGCTTTCATTTTCGAATTAATTCGCAACTTATTCTTAGGAGGTCAGTCTTTCGGAGGTCTCGGAGGTGTTATGCTTGCAACTCCAAGAGAAATTCGGTCCGAAGATAAGGCTCAGGCTAGGGTTCTTTATTTCGCATTTGCAGGATTCAGTGGATATACAGCATTGCTTCTTATTCTTGTATGCTACAAAGAATTCGGTGATTTGATGCCCTTTATCGAATGGTTTGAAGGTAGAGGTTTTGATGAAGAATATCGTTTGTTAGTTACATGGATTTTCATTGCAGTAGGGCAGACAATTTTCTTGTTAACGTGGGTTTTATCAATTTCCAAGTTTAACTCTCTTCGAAATTTAAAATTCGACTTAAATCCAGACCAACGTCGTGAAGGTGCAATTATGAGTGGAGGTGGAAACTGGATGTTTGATTTGATAGAAGATGCCGCTCTAAAAAATGACATCGATGCGCTCATAAGATTCCAATCTAGGTCAATTGGTGAGGATGAAGCAGTAGTCCGCCTTGCTAAAAGTAGAGCAAGAATGATTGAAATGGCATTNCGAGGATTGTGGCCATCNGCCATCGAAGAAGCCAAAAAAGTGCTTGCACAATCAGGTGGTAANGATGATGAAGCTAGAATGATCATCGCTTCAGGACACATTGCATGTCGCAGATTAGATGCTGCNAGAGAGGCTCTTCACAACTTACAACAACCGGAAGGTTACGATGAACCAGAACTATTGGCATTCATTTGTGAATGGTTTGATCCATGGAATGGTTCAGTAGATGANGACGATTTATGGGATTGGGAAAACAATCCCTGTATTGATCATTTGAATGATTTGATGAGAATGTTAAGAGCGTGGCGCCCCCAACCTGTAGATGGTGCACTACACAAGGATAGCATCTCAATTTCTGCTCGTTTAACACATATTGCTTTGTTAAGAGCCCAGAATTTGCACAAGGAGGCATTGGATATCTCATTACGCCTCGTAAGAGAAAATCCATTGATGGTACTTCCTAGAATTGCAGCGTCACTTTGTCTTACAGATAAAGGAGAATGGCATAGTGCAATTAGCGTTTTAACTGAACTTGAGGAATCAGACCCCTATGATCCAAGAGTCAAAGCATTAGCTAATATCTTAGGAAGNCCAAANTCAGAAGATGATGGTGAGATACTAGAGGTTGCTCTAACTAAATCTGTCACCAAGCGATCAAGGCGATGGATTGATGACGCCCCAGTAAATCCAGTTGCTGCATTAATGGTCAAAGGCGGCGTTGACGAAGCACTTAACGCTAATATCTTGGTTGCTTCGGCAGTCGCAGTCGAAAAGAAAATGACCCCAAGATTCAGTTCTGGAGTCATTTCAAAGGTTTTCAACTTGGGTGTCTTAACTCCAATTTGGATAATGTTAGGGATTTATGCAACTGGCGAAATAGGGATGTTAGAAGGTATCTCAATCGCAATTGGTTTAATTTTCATACATCAAAGTGCTAGGAGATTCAGTAAGCAACAGATGAAAGTAATCCGTCATCGTGACCAGAAAGCAATGGTAGCATATGCAAAGAGAGTAAAGCGACATAAAATAAATTTACAAAGAAGCGAACTACCAGTAGGCACACACTTGTTACTTTCTGGTATGCTACTGACCATTAACGGAGTAGTTTACGATGTGGGATTCCCTGGTTGGATGACAAATTTGATACCTAAAGAAAGTGAAAGATTAGTCCGTCCTAANTTGGCTAGAAGAGCGAATTCTATGAAGCGTGAAAGGGATGCAAGGATGCAGAATTTAGCACCGGGTTGGTGGCTGAAGCGTCCTAAGGAAGAAGGTTCAGATATACCTGCAATGGAAAGGTTGGTAGGACCTGTTGCGTACAGGGGACGCAGTCAACAAATTAAAAGAAAATCAGGCAGGGCTGGAAAACCTACTGGTGGCTCAAGAACTTCTCGTGGTATAATGTCAACAGATCTCGGCAGAAAGGGNATACCGCATAACACAATAAGGTCAGAGAAGCAATCTAGGGCAACTAGAAATAATGGTCCAAGAAGACCAAGTTGACCTTAAAATTTGAACTCTTGACTGCAAAGGGTCAAAGGCCGTATGCTAGAGGAGTGGCACCATGGTTGAATCTAGAGGGGGATGGCAGCCGAGTCCTGAAAACCTGAATAATGCGACAACTGTGATGAATGCAGTTGCTTCAAGCGGAAGCTTGTATCGTGAAGGATTAGGTATGATTGCTAGTGAGAATATTGTTTCCCCAATGGTACAAAAGATCGTAGCTAGCGATTTACATGGAAGGTATGCTGAAGGTCTACCAAACAAACGATACTATCAGGGATGTGGTGACTTTGATACGATTGAAGAACTTGGTATCAATCTTGCAAAAAAATTGTTTAATGTACCATTTGCGAACATACAGTCTACCAGTGGTACAGTCTCAAATATTGCAGCCTTAAAGGCACTATCGAAGCCAGGAGATAAGATAACTGCAGTCTCTACTGCAGATGGAGGACATATTTCCCATGCACGTATGGGCGCAGTGGGATTACGTGATCTCAATCTCTCTACATATCCTTGGGATGAGGAAAGGATGGAGCCAGATATCGATGCTTCAGCGAAACTGATTAGAGAAATCAAGCCAAAAATTGCATTATTCGGACAATCGGTTTTCCTGTTTCCAACACCTCTGAAGGAGTTAGCAGAGGCTGCACACGAAGTTGGCTCCACTGTGATGTATGATGGTGCGCATGTACTGGGATTAATCGCAGGTGGTTGCTTCCAAGATCCTCTTCATGAGGGCGCGGATGTAATGACTGGTTCATCTCACAAAACATTCCCTGGGCCTCAGGGTGGATTCATTCTATCATCTTCAGATGACGATAAATATCAACGGAAATTGAACAATGCAGTATTCCCTGGTACATGTTCTTCTTACCATTTACATCATGTTGCAGGAAAGGTTGTAGCACTTGCAGAATTTATTGAGTATGGTGAAGAATTATCGAAAAATACTGTGGCTAATGCAAAAGCGCTAGGGGCTGCTTTGGCAGCTGAAGGATTTGATGTACTTGCAGAATCACGTGGTTACACTGCCTCACATCAAGTGTTAACACGACATGGTGAATTAGATTCAGGCGCAGGTGCAAAAGCTGCAGACTTACTAGAGCAAGCGGGTATAATTACCAACATGAATATGCTGCCAGGTGATACAAAGGCAATGACACCTTCAGGCTTGAGATTAGGTGTACAGGAATTAACTCGAGTTGGAATGGGTACAGACGAGATGACTGATGTAGCAAGATTTTATGCTAGAGTTTTACTCCATGGAGAAGAACCACATGTCGTCAAAAATGATGTGTCACAGTTCAAATCTGAATATCAAGTCATCAGATATTGCTTCAATGATGGAAACCTAAGCGGATACCCACTGTGATTTGCATGCCATTAATCGATGAAGCTGTGAATCTTCTCGACAATAATCTGATGGACAGAATTGCAAATAATTTCACTTCAAGAAATGGATTGATTATCGACAATGATGGGAATTGTTGGTATCGATGGAGGTCTGATGGATTAGATTCTTGGTGGAGATTTTTCGAAGAAATAATCGATGCTCCGATGGGTAGAAAGTTAGTAAATTCAGCATGCGATGAAGAAGAATGGTTACTCAACTCCGGTGAATTAGATCATTCAGGTTTGTTCAGAAAGAAAAAAATCAAACTTGCATTGATTGACAGGTGGGCACTGCACGGTTGGGGAGTGCCAAATCTAAAGCCACCAAGTTTTGATTCATCAGGCTTGAAACCATTGTTTGCAGGGATTTTACAGGCGGATATTGAAAGGATCAATTCTATGCGTTACCGCATGCTATGGGAAGAAAAATCCGCAGAAACAGCATTACTAACACTCAATGAGACAAACTTACCAGTACCAAATGCTAAATCTTCCTATGATGCTCATCAAAAAGGCGAGTCGCTTCAAATCGAGGTCGAAAAGGGCTGGAGAATTGATGGTCTGAAGTTTATTTTGCTTCCTGTAGGTTTGTTCAAACGTCTGGAAG
>NZGQ01000103.1 GCA_002689565.1 Methanobacteriota archaeon
GCGAGTCCACGTAGTTCTTCTGCAATAGACTTGATATAAGAATAAGAGTTGATTGCACCACCCATACCTTTCATACGAGATGATGCACATATGTTCAGGTAATCAATAAAGATAATCTCAGGGACAAAGTTCTTCTTGAGTTTCAACTCATTCAGTAATGCACGGAAGTGTGCAGTATTTGCCTGTCCAGTAGGATACTCTTTAATAATAAGTTTACCTTGAGTCTTTGCGGCAATCTGTTGAACCTTATCTGTGAACATAGTCTTGGATAGATTCTCTAGTTGGTCAATAGGAACATTCAGTAAGTTCGCATCGATACGTTCTGCGATACGTTCTTCTGCCATTTCCATAGTAATATACAATGCATTGCGTCCTTGACTTAATGCACTGGCAGCGACATGGCACATAAACAGAGACTTACCAACACCAGTGCCAGCAAGTGCAATGTTGAGAGTTTTATTCGGCAAACCACCTTTAGTAATCTGGTTAAAGTAATCAAGGTCAAAAGGTATCCTCTCTTCTTGTTCATGATAAAAGTCATAACGACCATCTACATTCTCTAGATAATCGTGACCAATATTAGTATCAAACGTAACACCAAGTGCTTTAGACAATACATCGGGTATTGCATTCTTTTGCATGGTTGCATGTTTACCATCGATAATAGAAATAGATTCCATTACCGCATTATAGACCGCACGGTCTTGACACCACTTCTCAGTTCGTGTAATTAACCATTCAAGGTTCTCAGATTCAGGTGTAAAGATATTAGGAAGAAGGTCTATTGCGGAACGATATTGGTCATCCGCAAGAGAGTTCTCTTCATCGATTTCAATCTTGAATGATTCAAGAGTTGGTAGTTTGTTGTATTTTGCTACAAATTTAGTGACTTCTTTGAATAGTCCTTTGTAGACTCCATCAAAGTAATCGGGTGATATGAACGGAAGAACCTTCCGCATGTATTCATCATTGGTCAGTAGATTCCGCAGTACTGTCTGTTCTAGATTGATATTCATTATATAATTCTTCTAAGTCCTCATGTGTTTCTTCCGTTGCCATAATTTGACCAGAGTCACTATCCTTTGCAACCATAGTTCCCTCTGCGATAGCTGTACCTATTACGCTATTAAGTATTGTACCAACATATGCTTGAAAAGTCAAGTCTTCTGTTGTTAATTCTGGGTCTGGTGAGGATTTAATGGAGAAATCAAATCTAATCTCTCCATCTTCTCCACCACCTTCAATTCCTACAAATTTGATTGCACCAAAAGTAATAACCGTTTCAGGATATTCTTCTAGTATTCGGACATCCCATCCATGGGGGTCATCCGAAGGAACAAGTTCGTAGTGAATCTTTTCACTGAGCATATTCTCAATTTCATTCGACATTTGCTATCTCTTCCATATCTACTTTTTGTGCGAGTCCAATTGAGTATTGTGACTTGAGGAAGTCTGCGAAGTCGGTATCTGCGAAGACTGGTTTCCAGAATTCTTCTTGAAGGGTGTCCTTCTCTCGAACTCTTGGGTCAACCAATTCACCACTATCCCTATCCACACGACAGTACCAACCATTAGAAGGCTTAGCGACATAACCACCAACGAGAGCGACATCCAAAAGACCGCTGAAACGTTGTACGCCACCTTCCCAAGATACTGTGATAGGTATTTTAGATTTTTCTTTAACATAACGTGATTTCTCCACATTAATGATAAACCTGTAACCTTTTATCTCAGTTCCTTGTTTATCTTGTTGTCTTCCCAGAATCCAGATGTTATCTGCACTGTAGTATATACCAGTACCACCACCTACGATGTCTTTAGGGAATAGTCCAATTTCTTTATATGTATGGTTGACGGCAAGCATAGGGATATTCTTCATGGTCAGATATGGAGTACACATCCTAAAGAGACCCTTCAATGCTTTGGCACGGGACATATCTGCCACCGATTTCTCGTTGATTGCATCCTCTAACTCTTTCTTGGATGCGAGATTACCAATTGAATCGATAACGATTATTACGTCATCTTTTCTATCGATTGATTCAAGTTGACCAATTAAGTCAAACTTGAGTTCCTCGACATTGGCGATGGGTGTATGCAACACCCGTGAGGTATCAATTCCGAATTGCTCAAAGTAAGATTGGGGACTACCAAACTCACTATCGTAAAAGAGCATTACTGCGTCCTTCTTTGCCTTCATATATGCACTTGCCATTAGCAATGCAAATGAAGTCTTGAAGTGCTTACTCGGGCCTGCTAGTACCGTTAAGCCAGGCGTGATACCACCGTCAATACTTCCACTCAACGCAACGTTCACCATTGGAACATCGGTTGGCACCATATCTNTNTCNGTNAANAANTTACTNTCNGACAGTANNNCNGTNGTCTTNATCTTGCTGTTCTTCTTNAGNTTGTCCATCATACTTGACATTATTTTCTTCCTCACGTTTATCTANTTCNTANNNNTTACGATAATTCNTTGTTTATANTAACACACTTATCAATTAAAGTCAAGTCNTCATCGAATAAAGTAAATGCCTTACAATCTTTGGGNAAACACGCACCACCGAATCCTCGTTTACCATCATATCCCGGTACACGAGTGTGACCCATGCCAATTCGTTTATCCCTACCAACTGCATTCATAATAGTCGGATAGTTACACCCAAACTTCTCAATCGAATCAAAGAATTGATTGAAGAATGTTACCTTGGTTGCAAGGAAAGAGTTCACCCCATACTTCACGAATGCCGCCTCAACACCACTGGTAAACATAAATTCAGTGGCAACACACAGACTGTATACTTCATAGAGTTGTGCAAGACCTTTACAGGCATCTGGATGACCACCAATCACATGATAAGGTGCCATCACAAACTGCTCCTTGGCA
This sequence comes from Methanobacteriota archaeon, assembly GCA_002689565.1. Next base: position 2,891 of record NZGQ01000103.1, read on the forward strand.
TTTGACTCAGTCAAAAACTCAGGGTTGATAGTCAATCGTTTGATGTCATCCTCAAACACAGACGAATACAGACGATCCACAATGTCTGGTGTAATTGTTGATTTGACAACAACACCACCCTCGGTATGCTCCAAGAGTTTCAATACAGCATCCTCTACAATAGATGCATCCACAAATCCACTTTCTGCCATCGGAGTCGGAGCACAAATAAATGTGACATTTGGGTTCCAATCCAATAGGTCATCAATAGTGGTATTATATTTTGGGTCAACATAAAACTTCTCAATGTCTCGGTGGGTGAATGCATAGTCCACTGCACCCCCAACAAATCCATGACCAACAATACCGATTCTCAATTTAGGTGGGTTTCCATCCGCATCAAGAAGTGGGTAATCATTATCTTCCATCATCTCTTCTTCGTTCATATTTTATCCTTTGTATCCGTAATACTCTTTAAACCATCGAACAAATGCTTCCACACCCTGCTCGATATTCACTTTGGGTTTATACCCCAATTCTCTCAATTTACCTGTGTTACTCCAAGTCTCTAGAGTATCAGCAGGATGTCTAGGTGCCAGAATCACTTCTGGTTCCTTTCCAACTTCCTTACCTATGCGTGAAATAAAATGCATAAGGTCTACTTGCTTGCCTCTACCTATATTGTAAATCTCATTGGTAGGTAGATCAGCAAACAGTGCAATCTTGATTCCTTCAACGATGTCACCGATGTAGGTGAAGTCTCGTTTCATGTTGCCATAGTTAAATGCTTGGATAGGTTCGTCATGGCAGATAGCATCGGTGAACTGATACAGTGCCATGTCTGGTCTACCCCACGGCCCATATACTGTGAAGAATCGTAGACCAACATTGTTGAGTCCACTGATCTTGAACTGACATTCATTGCAGTACTTGGTATATGCATAGGGGTTCAACTGATGACCAGTAACCTCGTGCTCTACCCATCCAGTAGGTGGAATAGGTGTGCCACCATAGACCGAACTGGTAGATGCGTAGACAACCTTCAACACATTATACATCTTACATACTTGAATAAGATTCTGTGTAGCAACAATGTTGTCTTGGTGATAGAGATTCTCTTTACCATAGGAATCCCTCACCCCTGCTCTTGCGGCAAGGTGAATGACCACATCGGGTTCTATCTTACCGAACATGACATCTAGGTCATCAAAGTTCTTGAGATCACAATTATAGACTTCGTGACCAAAGTACTCGACCCTGTCATATTTCAGATGAGGGTCATAGTAGTCGTTGAAGTTGTCTAGTCCAAACACTTCAAACCCATCTTCTAATAAACTGTCTGCAAGATGCGAACCAATGAAACCTGCGGCACCTGTGATTAAAATTCTCATTGCTTACTCCGTAGTTGGTACACTATATAGTCTTATCATACCTTCCTCCAATTTTCTGGNGAAGATAATAACCTACTATATTCATCTATGTTATTCTTTCTTGTATATACCATATCTCCTGCAACACAAAATCTACTTTTCGATAGAGATTCTTTATCTAAAAATGGTTGAGTCCCAAGACCATCACCATCTCGTTTTTCTATTTGATGTGTCAACTTCGAGGGAAAAATATACATTGTGCCCTCAGACACAGGAAATCCCTCTCGGAGAGCATTATACTTTGTGTGCCCATCTGAATGAGTTTCAAAGAAACCAGTATAAGGTTCGTTGTTATGTAGGTTGATGTAAAACAAAATATCTCTATCTTTGCCCTCTGCAACATTGGGATAATAGGTGAATGATAAATGATTCTCAGCATGATCGTGNAAATGTATTGTACTACGATCAACAACACTAAAGAAACACTTTGTCAACTGCACATCCAGTTTACTTGGATTGATACCAACAGCATCGAAATATGTATCAACACCCTTCCTCAATCTATCCATGAAAAGAGCATGAAATCTTTCATCGGTTTGTACCTTTTCAAATCCCCAAAAGTCGTGCGACTTTCCATCATCATTAGAGTGGGTCAAATACAGATCGAACCAACAATCTTTCTCTTCCTCCGAAACATCAATGATTGTGCGAGATATAGTGGTAGGGAATATTGAAGCATTATCAACTTTCATTAACCGTTCCTGTAAATGTATTCTAACGCACGATCTGCTTCTTTGTTCAAAGGTCTGTTCTCATACCAATTACCAGTCTCCAAATCCAACTGACTACACATCTGTGCAATCTGATTTGCCGAGATAGGATAACCTTTGGATACTGCGTTTCCTGCAACCGCAATCATAATCTGATACATCTTGTGATACCAACCTGTACCAGTAATTGCACGATACTCTTGCTCCAACTTACGAGGGAAGAANGGNCAGTCACGATACGATGTCCATGTGATGTCAGTATTATTTAGAGAATTTTTGCGGTGATCCATCACTGCTTTTTGTAATTCTGGTGGCAACCTATCCATGAAGGTCTTGCCTTGCGGTTCCACATATGCGTGTTTGTTCATCAACATATCAGGGTCAAGATGTACACCCTTGTTGATGAATATGAAACTATATGCATTGGGATACTGTGCAGGGACATAGTACATCCGAGAAACATCTTTGGTCTGCTTGTCACCTAGTCCATCGAACTGTTTGTTCATAGAGAACCAGAAGTGTTGCAGTTCCTTGTTACGAACCTTGCGTGTTAGGGGAAACACCAAACGAAACTTGGGTTGTTCCTTGGTTGACGATGCAGTATTGTAACAAATATAATGAAACCGACCATACTTCTCTGCGAGTTGTTCTTTTAAGCGGTCGCTAGGACTAATACTGGGATCACCACATAGTACATAATCATCGACATCAAGAGCAGCCCAACCACCCCATATATCAACATTCTTATTACTCCTCGTAGTATTGGGAAAATAACGAGCAGGACTAATAAGCACAGAAGAATCTCGACCACCTTTTCTACCCTCCTTATCAAACATATGATATAGTAGTTCTTCAAACTGTTCCCACGATTCGATCTCCATTCCCCGATGGGTCTGGTTGTCAAATGTGTTCTTGAATATTGTAAGTGAATATCTCATGTTGTAATAATACCACAGTNATCAATTAATGTCAAGNNAAAAAGTTATCCAGTGTTGATGTTCCCATTTTCTCTGCTTTCTTTCTAGCATNATACTCTCGTCTCTTCTCTCGTTCCTTCTCACGATTCTCTTTATAATACTTTCGTCTCTTCTCTCGTTCCTTCTCACGATTCTCTTTATAATACTCTCGTCTTTTCTCTCGTAACTTCTCACGATTCTTTTCACGATACTTTTTTTTGTGCTCTCGGAACATCTCAGGATTCTCTTTATAATACTCTCGATCCCTCTCTCGCATCCTCTCAAGATTCTTTTTACGATACTCTTTTTGATACTCTGGTTTCCCCGACCTTCCATCAATATAATAATTATTATCTTTCCCATATCTAGGAGGTGGTGGAAAAGTAATAACAACATTATAATACTTGTCCCAACACTTCTCCTTTCTATTATTGAGAAGGTCATTCTCCAACTGCCTCATATCAGGTTCAGTACCATATGCGAGAATCCGTCTACTAAATCCTTCTGGTATACTGTCTGCTTTGAACTGCTCCATGACTTTTGATGAATGAGTATAACCATCATCTGGTGTGCCTTTGTGAGAACCGATATAGTACATACTATTCTTGGAATCGTGCCACATATACACGAATGCTTCACTCATCCAAAGAAGTCCTCTTCAAGTATTTTATCGCACTTTTTAAAACTTCAACACTATCTTGTAATTTACTAATCCCAGTGTTACAGTTATCACACAAGTATCCTCTATATTTTCCTGTCTTGTGGTCGTGGTCTAAACACCATTTAATTTTATATCCTCGTGCAAGTAAACCCTCTTCGTCTATTCCACAGATAGCACATTGATAATCACTATTGGGAGTTGGGTGTTGTTCTTTTAGTTTTCTTGTAATCCTACTTTGTTTTCTACAACAGACTCTACACTTCCCACCAAAGTAATTACCACCACTTGCTATAGGAAAGTAATCCTTTGTCTTAGGAAATGTTTCACCACATGATGAACAATTCTTAGTCTCTACATTGTCATAACCAAGTAGGGTGTTCATCCAAAGAAGTCCTCCAATGATGCTTGAGGTTCGGCAGTCCACCCCACCGCATCCAGTATGGGTTCGAGTGGGTCTACAAATGTCTTGGAGAACATCTTGTCATAGTCGATGTACTTCTCCAGTTGCAACTCACGAGGTAGGTTCTGTGGATACGAGATCACATTCTCCTTGATAGGATTCGGTGTCTTGAGATAGACAAACTTTATCTTCTCACCATTCTTGATAGTCTCGTGTCGCATATCCTTGGTGTACTTATTGTACAGCAGTGCACCCCGAACATGAATCGGTGTACCCTTCTTGTATATGGTTTTCTTGTCCGACCACTTGTCAACCGCACTCACTCCACGAGGGAATGATACATCTTCGGCAGGTAGACTGGTAAACTCGTTGCGGAAGTTACGAATATAGTTCTGTGTCTCATCCTCGGTGCCATTGATGATCACACCAAAGACTTCCTTGAATTTGTCACGAACCACTTGAGGTGTGGATGACTTGACTGCTTCGATACCCATCATCTTGAGTTTGGGTTCTGCGTACTGGACACCCTCGTTGTTATGTACATTGAGGATGTATCGTTTCTTTGCCACCCAGATAGCACGGTCAGCAATAACCTCACGACCCATCTCCATACGATTGACATACGCATTGGTATAATCAGCAAGGTCAGCATATGATTTGGTCAGTACAGGTTCAAAGTGTTCGGAACAAATCTTGTCGAGAAACTTGACAGGGTCTTTGGGATTGAACTTATCAACCAACTTACTCATACGAATGTAGACCGAGTCAGTGTCAATCGCAATCACATAGTCCTCATCTGAGTTGAGAAGTTTGTTCATCTCTTTGTTGACTGCTCGTTCTGCCCACTTGATAGACAACTGTCCTGCCAGAGTGATAGACTCGGCAACCCTCTGATCAAAGTATCGGAACCATCTGTTACCTAGTGCACCATAGAGACTGTTCATCAGAATCTTGATCGACATCTGTTGGTTATCAAGAGTAGCAATCTTGTTGGCAAGACCCTTGCGAGGATACTGCTCATACTCTTGTTGTGCTTCCAACATCTGCTTCTTGATCTCTCTGCGTTCGGCATAGTACTGTCGAATCACACTAGGGATGATGCCCTCTTTATCCTTACTGAACCGAACACCCGATGGGGCAACCGAATAGTTACCAGTGGTGTTGGTTACTCCTGCAAGCATTCGTTCCACATCGGTATCGATGATACCATCCACCACAGTTTCGGGTGACATATTGTATTGTACAATGATCATGGGATACAGTGAGTTCAAGTCAAAAGATGTTACCCAATCATGGGAACCGACTTGGGGTTCTTTCACATAACCTCCTGCAAAGTCACCCTTGATCTTTTCTTCCTTCGAGGGAACCGCAATGTGCTTGAGGTTCAGAATACGATAGATGATGGAATCCCAGATAGTGGTTGTACCAAACACATCTTCATAGTTCACACCACCACGGTATGCCATAGTCATTGCCAGAGTGATCAGTCCGAGTTTCTCTTCCAGTAGGTCAACCAGTTCAACATCTCGAATGTTGTAGTCAATAAACTTCTGGTGATCTTCCTTATATAAGGTGTGGAGATTACCATGCTCCTCATACGAGAGTTTGCGTTCACCCAATACGACATGGGCAATGTGATCCAGTCGATAGGACTCCTGTTGACCAAGTGTATTACCAGTGAACTTACGAAACAGATCATAGTAATCCAACTGAGCAATGCCCATCAGATCATAGGTGTCCACATCCTTCATACCCATCTTACCACGAACAGTACGAGACGAGACGGTGCCCCAAGGTGAGAACCGTTTGACAGACTCATCACCGATAACCTTCCTTGTTCTATTAACAAGATAGGGAATATCAAACTGCTTGGTGTTCCAACCAGTGACAATGTCGGGTGAACCATGACCCTGCCAGTAATCTAGAAACTTGTCTAGCAGTTGCAGTTCAGTGTCACACTTCGTGTAGATTGCCTTCTCTGGTGGATCATAATCACCCAGACCCCACACACGAAAGAACTCTTCCTTACTGGATTTGGTGCATATAGAGATAACTGGATAGTTTGCTTGTTCTGGTTCGGGGAATCCCTCATCCGATGCGACCTCAATATCAATAGTGGTGATCACAGGCAGTTCACGATCAAAGTTGATGTCTCTCGGAAACTTCTCTGCAACAAATTGTGAGATGAAATTATTCTGACCATAGACCTTGAAGGTGTCTATGTGTTGATACCGTTTTGTGAACTCGGTTGCTTCACGCATGGTCTCGAACTGGATTGGTTCGACTGACCTACCATCTAGGGTAGACCACCCACTATCACCCTTACCACTGACATACAGGGTAGGTTTGAAAGGGATGCGTTTTTTGACTCGTTGACCGTTGGAATATCCACGATAGAGTAACGCAGACCCATATCGGTCAATTGATGTGTAAAAATCCATAAACTCTCCATAATCTGATGTTACACATTATACAGGACAGAACTAAGAATGTCAAGGAATAATTTTAAATCCGTTGGCACGCTCCCAAGGTTTATACTCCATACCCTCATGTTCTTGGGTTATACCAAATGATTTAGAAATCACTTGGGTCGATGCAAGTTTGAATGGGGAATCTGTCTTACAATGAAAGTTATATGTATTACGCAGTTCGGTTGCGGTTGAACCTACATTAACATGATGGCAATCACCGTAGTGTGTCATCCATGTATAGTCTCGATCATTCCTATTCTTGTGAGTCAAGTAAGTCTTGACCAGTCTCTCTACACATCCATAGGGCCCACCATTGAGAGGGAACTCTTGATTCACTAACAAGTCATGCATGAAAATAGCACATCTACGAGAGAATGAGTAGCAAGACATAAACAGTCCGTGATTGGCATAGTCCAGTCCGTGCTTCATAGTGAACTCCCACTGTCGTTTGAATTCATCGGGGTCTAGTAGATAGGAATCATGTTCCATCACATAGAACCGTTCCATGCTTACGGTGCGATTTCTTATCATCCTCCAGTGACTAATATCTCCTGCTCTTTCTGAGGCAGTACTGGTAGATTGTAATTGCATCTTATGAAGTAGAGGTTGCCAATTATAGAGGGGTTCTAATTCTGAGATGGTATCGGGAGTATAACACTGAATGACTTCAATGTCAAGGATGTTTTGTTTTGACCATGATTCCAGAGCAATCTCTGTGTATTGCACAGAGACAGGGTTGTTCAAATCTGCAATCATGTATGCTTTCATAATATTGAGAGGGGGAGTTTCCTCCCCCACCTCGGTTTTAGAACAGGGGTGCTAGAGCAAGCACGAGAACACCCATACTTGCAACGAACAACCCGAACTCCATTTTGGTTTCGGTTGACATTTTTGTTTCCTCGAAAAATTTAAGATATTTTAATTTGTCGAGGCTGCTTCTCTTGTGGGATTTCTAACTTCAAATTTACTGCAAGAATACCGTCTTTGAGTGAAGCACCAGTTACTTGAACATACTCGGAAAGTCTAAACTGCCTTCTAAAGTCCTTCGTGGATATACCACGATGTATCACTTCTCGGTCTCTAGACTCATGCGAACCACTGATTCGCAATGAGCGTTCTTTCTGTTCTACAGTCAGTTCTTCTTCTTTGAATCCCGCAACTGCGACCTCAATGACGAACTCATCTTCCCCTAGTTTCACGATGTTGTGAGGGGGATAATGGTCGTTAGCGTGTTTAGTTGCGTATTCCAATTCGTTGAACAAATGGTCGAAACCAATGAATGCGGAACGTGGGAATAGTTGTTTACCTACTTTTAGATTTGTCATGTTGCTATATCTCCTATATTTTTTTAGCAAGATTATGTAAGAACCCGAACTATTACGGCATCCTTACGATTTGTCACTTTGGTGACACTACTATATATAAGAATTTTATTCTCTATATAAAGTTCTTTGGATCAGTATCGGGATCACTCTCAAAACCAAACGAGAATGTGACTCGTGATACTGATGGTTTCAATTGGTGGTATGTGCCTCTAGGTAAATAGACACAATCACCTACTTTCAAAATACGAGTCTCGTCTGCGTTGCTTGGTTCCTCGGTATAACCGACTGTAATCTTACAGTCACCGATTGCTTGGAGCAAGAACACATCCATACTGTCTTTATGTCTAGGGTATGAACCAGAGTCTTGTCCAAATCCAACAAATGCAATGTTTGTAATTTGGGGTGCACCCTTTGTATACTTAAACTTCTTGGGTGCAGGGTCAACAAAAAACTCTGTCATCTCTTGATGAATTTCTTTGGCAATCTGAGGTGCAGATGGTCTCCGATGAAACTCATTACATCCGAGACGATTCTTCTCACGATTCCAATCGTATAATTTCGATGGATGGGTATCGATCATATACATCATGGTGTTCCAATCGTACCCGACAATATCCTCTATACGACCCCACCAATGCTTCTTCGCACGAATCTCTTCGATATGATGTTTAAAAAGACCTGTTGTCATTATTCCATTATGCCCAATTTCTTTCCGATGGTCTTGTCCAACTTTCTCATTGGAATAGCATCTTGAGACATCTCAAGTGCCTTTTGTTTGGGACTGCGGTTAAATGTGTTGCGAAACCAGATGTCTACTCGGTCTGCAATGTTTACTACTTTTCGGAATACCTTACCAAATCCACGATTTACAATTCTCATTAGAACAACTCCTTCTCAGTAAATACTTCAAATGACATAAAGTTAATATCGGCAAACTTCCTTGCTTCTGCCCACTTGACCTTGTTGATCTTCCACTTCTTTTGATAATGAGGTTTTATCTCAATGATCTTACTATGACGCAGACCTTCGTAGTCGATCATCTCAATCCAGAAGTCGGGGTAGTAGGTGCGGTTCTTGCCCTCAAAGATATAGGGAATCTTGAACTCCTCACTTGACCATTGCGTAATGTTCGGACTCTTATCACAGTATACCATAAACAGTCGTTCCCAACTGCTACGGTATATTATCTGATTTACATTACCATGATACTTGTCGGGATTCTTAGGTGTAAACCTACCCTTAAAGTTATTAAACATTCAACCACCTCAATAAATAAAATTATCTAATGTAACCTTTTCAAATTTAGACAATCTATCAGTAATCAGAATTGTCTTTTTATCCTCACCTGTGGGTTTGACATACTTCTCTTTGATTCCTGCACTGTCATCCCATTTCATAGATACAGACTTTCTATCCTTTGGCAACCCCGCAGTCTCTCCAATCTTCTTCCAGTTGTCTGCAAGATAAACAGCACCCTTCTTACCATCTCCGATTGTAGTGAGTATGGCAACCAAGTCATCACCATATCTATCATACCAATCTTTCTTTGCACGATTACGAACTGCCTTGAGAATTTGACTTCCCAGATTAGGTATATGTTTAATCATACAGAACCGTTTGTTATCGGCAACCATGTTAAACATAGGGTCAAACTCTTTTTGAGATTTGTCAAAGTAGTTCAGTATTGCCTTGGGTGTTGGTTTAAACCCACTACCAATCCAGAATGTACCTACCAACTCCTTATCATAGTAAACAAGATATTTGATACACCGACCAACAGTTCTCGCACTCGCAACATAACTGTGATATTTGACCACAATATTATCTGCGAGTTTCTTTTGACTCGGTGTCTCTGCTATAGTTATGTTTAATCTACTCAAAGTGCCTCCACGACACGACCCATCCTATCAAATACGAATTTGTCACCATAAAATTTATTACAATATTGGCACTGCGGAATGATATTATCAGGTGACATATCCAACCGAGGATCGCAGTGCCCCTTCTCTAAAATTACCTTACCATGTTCAAAACGATGTTTTGTCCCTTCTTTCTCTCCACAAGTAGCACACCTATTATCATAGGCACTCTTCATCTCAGTGAAGTCAGAAGTATTTAGTTCGTTCAATCTTTTCTTGGCATGGAATGATGGGTGAGGTTCCTTCGTAGTTACCAGTCGGTAGTTGCCCTTTCCATCCTGCTCGACATACCAACCAGATTGTTTACCAAGGTGTCTGGCATCCTGTAGATCAGACCCTTGATAGTTAATTAGTTTGGCAATCTCTCCCTTGGTCAACCAAGTCCCTTCGTACTCGTGTAAGACCATCAGAGTCTTGTACTTGTTGCTCCCCTCTCGGAAATTGAACTTGACCCCATGTGGTTTCAGATAGGTTTCCCAATCAGATCGTAAACTCATAATATAAATCCTCATTCTCAATACAAGTATTATACCACACCAGATCAAGAGTTGTCAAGGGATTATATCACTTATTGCCAATATTATATTTGGGGCACAACTCCCACTGGTCTTTGTCTTTAAAACCAATGATCTTGATTTGTCTTAGAGGTGCACAATCTACTGCTACTTCCTTGTTCTGTATCTCTACAAGACCCCAATCCGATAGCAATGTCGCAATAGTGTTTCGTCTCTCGACATCTGATTTCTCTAAGTTTGCTTTCTTACCATCCAAGATAAACAGTTCTTTGAAGTGTACGATATAGTACCTTCCCTGTTTATGGAGGATATGGCAGGACTGAAACAGTTTGTTTTCTTTGCGTGATGCAACTCCAATACGAGTCAGAGTTTCACGCACTTTGAGGAAATCATCGGGTTCTGCCAGAGTGATCTCTAGCATACTCTTTGGTGCCCATGATACTAAATTATTTTCTTCCACCTTTATTCACCTTATCTTTTATTTGTTTAATTTGAGAAGGTGAGAGAAGAGATAGGATTTGCCGTGCTTTTTCATTGCTATATCCATAATATCTTTTTACCGACCCAAGGTCATTTTCCAATTCAGGTTTTACCCATTTAGAGAAACGCTTCCGTTTCCTAATTATATTTATAAGAAACGAGAATTGTAGACGAGAGTCTAGGTGGTGGTATTTGTTCATCTCATTCGCAATCACGACAGTATCAGAGAAGTAAGATAACGAACGGTTTACCATGAAAGGTACATATACTTTCTCGTCATCCGAGGATTGCATAATATCTTTCTTGGAGTAGTTAATCGCATTCACATAATCAAAAGGTTTTATCAAGGTATTAAACTCCGTTTCCAAGGTAAGTCAAAAGGATCAGCATCTTCTGTAGTTTCAAGTACTATACCACACTGCTCAAGAAAAGTCAAACCTTCGTCTGATTTGTATCCGTGATCATACACGACTCTTTCGATTCCTGCTTGGTGGATGAGTTTTGCACAGTCGATACAGGGGGCACAGGTCGAGTACAGAATTGCACCCTCCGCCGATTCCGTTGACTTTGCAACCTTTGTAATCGCATTTGCTTCCGCATGAAGAACTTCCTTTTTAGTTTTTAGTTTTCTACCGTATCCAGTATTACCAGATTTTATTTCATCTTCGCAGTTGTTGTCCCAACCACTAGGCATACCATTATACCCAATAGAGATAATACGATTGTCTTTCACAATGACACAACCAACCTTCATCCTTCTTGCGGATGATAGTTTGGCATATGTCTTTGCGACTTCTAAGTGTGCTTTGTCCCACTTATCCAAAGTCAAACTCCATCTGAATTTCAACCCACTCATTACCTACCTTGGTCAATGATGTGGGTTTGTGTTGAGGTTTCTCTTCCGAATCTGGAAGGACTATAATATAATCACCAGACAGATGCCTTAGATTGGCATACTCGTCAACAGTACACTGTTCAGTGTCTAGGTGATTATGAGGGATGTAACGAATCACTTCAACTACCCGACAATACTTTTGCAATGTCTGGTCGGAAATAACTATCTGGTTTCATTATTTTACCATCCTTATTTTTGATTGCTTTGCCATCGACAAACTTGGACATATTGCTTGCTCGAACTTCTTCCCAGACCCTATCGAAATCAATGTCCAAGGTGGATGCCATACCCATGATGACCCATACCATATCTACAAGTCCATCTGCAACTTCTACGAGGTCTTTGTCAGCAAAGGCATTGGAGGTTTCTTCAAACTCCTCTGCAATTAAATCCATATACAACTTTGCTTGTTTTGATTCCAGTCCACCAAAATCTGGTACATCTTGGTCTCCTGCTATCATAAATTCTTCTACATGATCTTGATAAAACATATTTATAATCCTATTAGTCCCCAACCGTGGTTGGCAATTGCGTTTAATATAATGAACCAACAAGTTGCCATGTGGGTTATCCACCACACAGTGCGAATTACTGCCACTGTATCTGCTTGCTTGTCAGTCTCTCCTACTTTCTCACCCAGACTCTTTGCCCAGATTCTCCACCACCTACTCATCTAAATTCTTCTTTCCCTCTTTTCGGAATCTCTTATTATACCCTCTTTTAATACTTTTTGCAACCCCACTTCGTGAAAGATAGCAATAATATTTTTTCCAATCGGTGAATTGATCATACTCTGCTCCACCCTTCATTGGTATTTTTGGTTTCTTTTTAGTCATCTAGATCACCTATATACTCGTGAGAATAAGAGAAGCAGTTTCGTGCCAACCACATCCTTTCATCGGTGTCGGTTGCTACCCTATCCCTCTCCTGCATATTCTTAGATGTCGGTTTCCATAGTTCCGACTCGTTCCTGTATTTACCCATNCTTGGNTGTGCNGTTTTACTGAAATATCTTTTCCCTTCATCCAAGTGCATCTGTGCTATCGCATCACTCAGTCTTACTCCTATACCCAATCCTTGGAAATCTGGTAGCACCACTGTCCTGTGTCCTCGGAACGCATTCTTGAGTGTCCCACTTGGAAACGGTATTGCCGATGCAAATCCTACAACAACATCACCCCACCAACACAACCAATGTTTACCAGAGGCATTTATGTCCTCGGTCANATANTGATGGTCTTTGAACATTGACCACGCTTCGACCCCACATGGAATGATGTCAAGTTTGATTTCGGGTCTCCTAGTTGGTCGATGAAGTGACCCCCTATAGGTGAGTTCCCCAGTCGCAGTGTCATATATCCAGTCTGGTTCTAACCATTCTGCAATATCATAATGACACGATGAGAACACGACACCTTGTATGTCCTCTTTACGAATATGTTTTGCCACTGAGTGGGCACACGACTTGGCAACCGATCTGTTCACCACCGAGGTAAATTCATCAATCACCGCATTATCTACAAGTCTCCGTGATAGGTCTGCACGATACTGTTCACCTACCGATAGAATGCTGTAAGGTCTGAACCAAGTAGGAACCGAGTTTAGACCCACCGCACCCATCAGAGTCATTGCCTCATCCTCATTATCAAAATGAGAAGCAATACACTTATCATCAAACCAATAGGGAAACAGTTCTTCTCCAAATCTCTTGAGTANGGTTGACTTGCCACTACCCGATGCCCCGACAATGAGTCCTATATTAAAAGAACCACATATGTCTGGCATATCGGGTACAGTGAACTCCGAGACTCCATCAAAGGAATACTCAAAGGCACGAGACAAAGACTTTGTAATCTCATCCTGTTGTACTGGTGGATGAGAAATCCTAGTCATCCCACTCCCCAAATATACGAGGTGCATCTTCTCGTGCCATCTCCATATCATACTCTCTCGGATAATGCTTGAGACATTGATATGCTCGTTTACGAATATCCTTGGGTACTCTTGGAGTGATCGCAGGGTTCAGCAAGTCGATCAGAAACCTTTCGGTTCTTTCGACTGCATTTCTTCGTTCATTGGGTGTTGTCATACTAACTCCACATTTGCCATAACTTCGGTCAGACAGGCAACTAGATTCAACTCATGGTCAGCAACAAACGCATTCTTGTACTGGTAGTCTGCAAGGATCAATACCAGTTGCGGAATCGATTGAGGTTGTACCTTACCTTCCATTGAATCATAGATGCCACGGAAGATTGCGGCAGGNTCTGTGTCCATATTGTTCACGACCCATGACCGCATCTTCTTGAAATCTTTGATCTTTAATGATTGAAAAAGGTTGTTATAGTTACCATTACTATCATTAATGAGTACCGTTGTTTCCAACTTACCAGAGATGGAATGTCGTTGTGCCTCGTTGAGCACTCGTCTCCAGTCTGGTGCGTGTTTACCAATTAGTCCTGCAATCACATCATTGTTGTACTTGACACCCTCACCATCTAGGATGATTTGCAGTCGAGTCATAAACTCACCACAGAGTTGTGCCATTTGTTTCTTGGAGGTGTTGAACTCATACACACCGCATCGGGAGTGTAGAGGTTCGATGACCTTGTTCTTGAAGTTACAAGTTAGAATGAATCGACAGTTCTGAGAGAACTCTTCGATAAATCCACGCAATGCAGGTTGGGTGGATTGTGCATTAAGGTAGTCTGCCTCATCCAAGATGACTACTTTGTAACCACCAGAGAGAGAGACGGATGAGGCAAACTGTTTGATCTTCCCACGCAGGGTATCGATGTTCCCTTCTTCCGAACCATTGATGACAATATAGTCAAGACCAAGTTCGTCACAGATCGCACGAGCAATCGTAGTTTTACCAGTACCCGCAGTACCAGTGAACATCATATTGGGGACTTCACCCGAATCGACAATCTTCTGGAAAGTGTCTTTCAGGTCTTGGGGCAGTACGGTTGTACCGATCAGTCGAGGTCGATACTTCTCGACCCAGAGGAATTCGTTAGACATATAGTCTCCATAATATTAAAGTGTTTCGTAAGTTGTACATTGTACATTATATGAAACAAAAAGTCAAGAAAAAAAGAGGGGTGTTTCCACCCCCCAAACTGTCTAATCGACAGACTGCTCAGACTGATACTCCTCACAGATTTGTATAATCTGAACTGCTTGATCTCTCAATTGACCAATTGTAGTAAGTTCTTCTCCTTTGAACCCACCTCGTTGTACCACAGTATCAATTACTGCCACTGTTGACCTAGAGACCCGATTACCTAATTCATAAATTGGTGAGTGATCTCGTTCTGCTTTCTTTGCTTCTGCCATCTCATTATGCTCCGTATGTAGATGATTTTTCAAGTGCAATATAATACTCTATTGCGGATTGTTGAGACTTGAACTGAGAGATCAACTTCTTAGAGATGCCCACAGCAAAGTCCTCGTTTATTACTTTAAGGTTACTCACATTCATAATGAAGTTGAAATCAACTCCTTCTGGATACTCACCTTCCACATCAATAGAGAATGCATTGCTTGTCGCATCCTTACTGTCGATGACAGATAGTCGAATAGCACCAGTGGTTGGGGTGATAGAAATCTCATCGTGCCCAAGTGCCGCTGCCGCTCTCTTGACTTTACCCAAAGTATCTGTATCTAGTACAAAATTAACATCGGCATCTGGCATGATAATATCTTTACCGGGACTGGTAAGCATCTCTGGATCAGAGAAGAAGTACTTGACCGATGAACGACCAGTAGAATCTCCGACAGTCACATAGTCCTTATCAAATGTGAGTCGAGGTGAATCCACCAAGGACAGAACATTCAGAAACTCTGTTAGGTCATAGATGCCAAATGATGCAGGAAACTCTTCGGGGAGTTCTGCGGTTGATAAAACATTTCGTGCAACCGAAATGGTCTTTACTGTATTCCCTTGATTGATAACAATGTTGGGATTAATTGTAGCATAGTTCTTGAGAACTTGCATTGTAGTATCGGATAGTTCCATAATATATCACTCTCTTTTTAAATTTGTAAACGGTATAATAACATACGACTCAATTAAAGTCAAGACTTAATTTTACTAAAGTTCTTTTCTTTTACGAACTCGATTTTGCGGTGGAACTGTGCATCTTCGAGTTCACTCTTGTGAGAGATCACAAACACATTTGTATCCTCACCTAGTGTAGAGATAATCTTCATCAGATTTTCAATACCTTCTTCATCTAGAGACGAGTCGAATGTCTCATCTAGAATCAGTAGATTGGTTGCCACACTATTCTTCATCTTTGCAATCTGTCTCCAAGTAAATAGTAGGGACAGGTCAATCCGTTGTTTCTCACCCTCAGAGAATGAGTCATACGAAAATGCATCACGATGTCTGGATCGGATAGTCTCTTGGAAAGACTCATCCAGATCAAAGTGTACAAAGAAGTCTAGAATCTGTAGATACTTGTTGGTCAACTGATTGATGACAGGCAAGTACTGTTTAATGATCTTGGTCTTGATACCAGTGTCTTTCAGTAACTCTGCATACACTTGGTTATACGAATTTTGTTCTGCCAGTTTGTACTTGGTCTCCTGCAACTCTTCCTTCTTCTCACGCAATTCTTCTAGTGCAGAGTTTGCTTCCGACAGATCACCACTCTCATTATCAATACGAGAAATCTCATCATTCAGATTGTCGATCTGTCTATTGATCTGCATGATCTCTTGGTTGTTTGCATCAACCTTAGACTGCCAGTTACGAATGTGATCCTGTTGTTTGTGAAGTCCTTCGATAACTTCATTCAAACTCTCAGACTGAACCTTATGCATATCCAGTGCGTTTGCGATAGTACCCGCCTTGGTCTTACACTTACCCAGATGATACTCTTTCAACTTACGATCAATCTCTTGATCACAAGTAGGACACTTGTCATTCTCCTCAAAGAACTTTGCCTGTTTGACCACATCCTTCTG
>NZGQ01000075.1 GCA_002689565.1 Methanobacteriota archaeon
TCAGGTTACAAGAATCGCAGTAGGTTCATGCGAGATGCTGTGTTTCATTTTGCAGATTACAAGCAAAGAGGTGAACTCTCTGAAATGCAAGATGATGAACTCATCGAGGGTCATCTAATCGTGTACTACCAACACGGTATTGAGCATAAATTGCTTGATATAAGACACACAGATGAGATAGAAGTAGCAACATATAATCACTCTTGTTTGAAGCAAAGCCACACCTGTGTAGATGTTATTCAAGCGAGTGGTGTCGCTAAGGGTTTCCGCAGTGTAATTGAAATGTTTCAAGATACGGTTTCCGTAGATAAGATCGTTTTCGTAACAGCACCTATGCGCGACGAAGGCTGTTGTTGATTATACCCATTTGCCATTCTCGATTTTTCTGAATTGGTCAATCTCTTGTGCGAAATGATAAACATAAGCCCAATATTTCCCTTGTTCAGTATTTATTTCTTGAATCACTCTGTTGAACAGAGGGTTCTGATTGTTTGCACCTTCAATCCAATCAAGAAGTTGTATAGCATCGGAAATATCGGATGCACGATGTAATTCTCCATGCACAAATCCTTCTCCGGGAATAAGACCTGGATAATCTCTAATGTGATACATGTCGCCTTTTACTATNCCTTTGGATACAAATTCAAATCCATTTTCCATCTCACTGTNCCTAGACTTTCCTCGCATCAAAGTNCCGTATACGAATACAAGNTCAAAACAGTTNTCGNCGNTTNTNTTGAGAGCNAAATCAAGTTGCCCAGTNGGTAAATCAAGNCTATTGAGCCCATTTCTAATCAATGATTCATATTCATNTGAAGGTTCGAAAAATGTATCTTTCTTTGCACGATGAATGTATGTAATCGCTTCGTGTAATTGGCCGTCTGANGNGNACACAGTGACAGTTTCTCTTTGATAGCACCCCTGTATTTTNGTACCTTCTTTTCTGTCNAANAAATCGAGAGTATANNCNTCTATTTCGAACAAAGCTCCNGGNTTAGNCGATTTGCCAGAAGAATCTTTGATCAAATTCGCAGCNCCACATNNTCTAGAACTGGANTAATAATCAAAGATGAGTTGATATCCATCAAGCCANGCAGGNCCAATTTCCTTNAATCCNGAAGGGTTTTCACCNCGATCATTGCACCATTTAGTCCAATCTTCATAATCTAAATTCGACCCATAGCCGTAATAAAGAATCCTTGTATTATCGACGTTTTCTTCCATGTGCAAAGAATAGTCTGGGGACTAATAAACCCTTAGTTTTCTTTCAACTTCTACGTTTTTTGATTGTAAAAAATACTACTAGTAGTAGGATTACGCCANCNCCACNGCCTCCGTATATGAGCANTTGATCTTTGGTTTCGCTAGATAANACCTCAGAATCTGAACTTGTTGTTTCATTGTGNAGGAAAGTTANAGATTGCAATACGGTAACNGAATTACATGCACCTTCGTACCTGCAAGAAAATTCGCTTTGAAATGTCACAGAAACTGTAACTTCAAGAGATTTCACACCGTCTTCATTGACTTGCCATGCCGAGCCGTCTGATGGCGCCCTTAGGTCTAATCTAAAGGCGCCTATGTCATTGTGGGGGATTTCAGCAGAAATTACTGGGGATGTTATTTTGAAATCAATGTTTTCGTCATAATCGAGTTCCAAAACAAATTTGTCTGCCCAGTTACCCTGATTGTAAACATAATAAAAAAGCGAATAATCATTCCCAGTGTAAATTTCTACACCTGGCTCAAGCATTTCTACACTCAGGCCACTGAATTGCAAGATATTGANAATTTGATTTGAGGTTGATTCAGCAATATTGGGTGGNGGTACTCCATTCATTTCAGTAACTGTTGCAGTAGTAGACAGGCTTCTTGCCTGCATTGCCATTCTCGATTCTGCTCGGACAGTGACCTGAAATTCTGATTCACCTCCAGGCGCTAATGTAATACTGCCTGGTGCNGCTACAACNAANCCANNTGCATCAGCCTGAATACTAATTTTCTCTTGATAAATAGACGGATTACTTACAGTACAAACAGAATATCCAGTCAGAGTCGCACCNGGNTGNACTGCAATATCNATTGCTCCGCTAGGATAAGGAGANGTACAATTTAGGTCAACAGCAGCGACAGTAGATTGNGCTTCGACATTTTCTNCCACNGGAGGAANNAGNGACAAAAGAAGTATGCACAGGACGATAGAAAATGACCTCATATCAGAGGCCATTACAAACGGTTACTTGATATTAGTGCCGTTTTTTGTTATTCTTTCTAGAGATGCAAGCAGATGTTATTATCTGATAAATTTGACTTTATTCAGCTTTGTCATCTTGCTTGAATTTGATAAGACCAGAGTCCTCGATGACCTCACAGTTTCCAGGTAGAATTGGTAAAATATCATCTACAGATATTCCTGTGGATTTGTAGATTTTATTAGCAATATTTTCTTTCTTTTCTCGGCCGGGAGTAATCACCATGTAACGGTTGCAAATTTGTGAGATATGTTCGACATTAGATGCCAGTAACATAGGAATTCCATTGATTGCAATCAGTCCTATGCCCAACCGCAAATCTATATCCTTGTACCACGTTCTTTGCCCCCTAATTACGAACGCACCTTTACCGACGTATTCTCCAGTTTCAGCCGATTTTGACACTTGTCCNGGNTTNACCCAAAATACTGTGCCATGAGCNCCACCNCCATTCCATGCCCTACTCCATGCAAGAGCCATCGTCGCAGCAAGTTCTGTCACNTCATCATCCAAATCGGCTTCGATTTTATCGACCAATCTAAATGCTGGCATATCATTTCCAATGTGAGCAGGTGGTTGAGTGTCAACTTCGAATCCTTGACTATTTCTTAGAGAGCATGAAGGTGCTCCATGTAGATCTGCGTGTAGGTAGCGATCGCCTAGAGAAAGATGCTTTTTGACAATAGAATCGTTGCCCTTCGCATCCCTTCCTCCAACCATTAAGTGCCCGGATGGAAGCATGCTCCACTTGTGGTTCTCAAACCAAAGCCGTTTCGCTCGCTTAACCTTTGCAACTTGGCCACTAGCCTCTCTTTTAGCCTGCTTTTTCTTTGCTCGACCAAGTTCTAATCTTGTGTCCTCAAGCGCTTGAATAGCCCCAGAAGATTTGTCTTTCTGCTTTCTTCCAGCTTGGAAATATCTCTGGGCATTTTGATGAACAGTTTCATCCAAATAGAGAGTTGCCTGTTTGCCTGGATTCCCTTCATCATCGGGTAAGAAAGCAATGAAACTTCTATCTGCAGCATTTACAGATTGAATCCACTCGATCTCTTTTACTGCCTTCTTCACGCCGTCCCATGACATTGAGTTAACAGCATGTTGTAACTGTTCCAATAATTGTTCTACATGGGTCCAATTGTTCTGAATCAAGTGGCCGATTTCTTGTTGTTTTTCTACCTTCACTCCAAAACCTTCGAGTGCTCTCTCTTGTTGGGCTAAACGACGCTCTAAGCGCTCTACATCGGTAGAATGGCCTCTCCCTGGTGCAGCCACATCGAGTGCTTCGGCTTCTCTTCTTGCTAGAGCGTGTGCATCATGTGGTCCAAGCCATTCATCGACAGCCTCGCACATGGTGTCATACTCCTTGTATTCCGCATCTTTCAGCGTGGTTAGAACGATTGGCCAAGCCTGTTCATAACCATCTTTGCCACTGAAGAGATATCCTTTCCACTCACCATGAAGCATTGTCTGTAAAGTGTCCCAAACCACTTTGAGATCTACATTTTTGATTTCTGTGTCGGCATCATTTCCCGTTTCAGCACAAATCGCACCCGAGATGCCTCCTCCGAGATTGAGTACACCTCCAAGCGTACGACCGAGGTTTTTGTCACTGGATTTCATCAACTCACTAAATGAATCAAAATCCAGCTCATATGGATCTTGAGCAGCAGGAGGTGGAGAATATGCAACCCCTTTCTTCAGAGTTCTATCTGCATATGTTGCATGTGTTAATGGCTGAATAATCAGGTCATCTCCATCTGTTAGAATGATATTTCCGTCTCTAAATACTTCGACGTAAAGATGGAATGTGCCGTGAGAGTTTTCGAATATGAAACGTAATACTCTGTCAAAACCAACTTGCTCTACTGCCTTGAGACGTGCGTTGGTCAGCACTTTCCTCAATACCATTGCAAATGGTGCAGGATACTGCGGCATTGGGCGATCTCTCTGACTTGTGTAAATCCTCTTTCCTCGAACTAAAACCAAGTCCGTATTACCGCCAGACTTTGCTCGCAGGCGAAGTACAACTTGCTCGTAATGAGGCTGGTAGCACTTCTTACAATGAGAGCCTGCCATCTGAGATAATTCATTTGCAATTGCTCGCAAATCAAGTCCGCTCATCACAGTCTTCATGCTCGCACCCAGCCGTCGCCAGCCCTTATCACATTTCCATCCTTCTCATGAGATAGTAGGTGAGATAGTGTCTGGTCAACAGACAATCCGGGGTGTGCATCAGGGGTGTCTTCATACGCAATTCTAGCAATTGATTCGAGACTTTTGTTTCCATTTTCAACAGCAGCTAGGACCTTGTCATGACGAATTGAGCGGTGTCGAATATAGTACTCAAGAGTCCGACTTGGGAGTGGGATGACCGGGCCGTGGGATGGGAAAATTAGGTGCGGGTCAAGGTCTAATAATCTCTCTAACTGGTCGATGTAAGTCATCATGTCTCCTTGTCCTGGTGGGATTAGAATTGTTCCAATACCTGCAACCATGTCACCAGCAACTAAGCCTGATTGCGAGATCAAACAAAGGTGGTCTGGATGATGTCCAGGAGTATGCAGAACTGTCCATTCTTGCGCTCCTAATTGCAAAACTTCTCCATCTTTTAGAACTCTATCAGCGCTTTTTGCTGCAGACCAAATGGGAACATCAAATGCTTCCTTAAGTAGTCCTTCATCAGCCAAATGATCACTATGGCCATGTGTGTAAAACACGGCAACTAAATCGCCTTTGTGTCTCTCAACAGCTTCAGCAACGGCCTCCATTCCTTCCCTGTGACGGAATGCAGGATCGACGACAATGAATTCTCCCTCGGGGTCTCCAACCAAGTAACAGTTGGTGTGATCTGCAGGAGGGAGTGTCGCAGTCTTGATTGGAATTACTTCTACTCCATGAGCAAATAGGATTGATCGGCGTCCTGGTAATCGTGTTTCCAGATCCTTTGCAACCGCCTCCATATCTTGGTTCATCAAATTCAAGCAACGTTCGACTTCCATCAATAGTGTCACAACTGGAGGTGCNATNTTGATTACATTATTTTGCCAAGCACCAATCCAATCNCTTGGNCTCATCCATCTAGCATCATCGAATTCGGTCTGACCAATCAATGAAAAATCATCATGTTCGGCTGAATGAATATGCAGGAATGTATTCTCAAATCTCATCGGAGAAAAAGGNGGAGTTGTTCTCATCGAGATAACTCTGATACCGGTTGTGTCACTGGAAATATCTCCATCAAGAGCAAGTGGAAACCAATTTGCTTTGTCTTCAACAACCATCCCTCGAAAGTTATCATCCACAGAAGTCATACGTCCATTTTGCGGTGCAAGNCCCAGTTCTTCNACAACCTCNCTAAGTATCGCACAGTGCTGAACTGANATACCCAAAGTTTCACTTGCGGCGGAATCTACTCTAGATACTCCTCCTCCCGGAAATGCCCAATATCCAGGGAATGAAGGCATTGATTCACTACGGTTTCCAAGTAANACCTCAACACCTTCATCACCTTGGCGAGTAATCATCAGTGTCGCAGATGGNCGAGCAGGTTTTCTCTGGATTTCTGGCATAATCACGCCATCAGGAACCTCGCTCATGTCAGGCGCCAACACACAAATGGTTTCAAGGCATAACATGGTTTGGCCCCCACATGGTCACAATTGAGGAGGATCTCGAGATGCTGGCCAAGTCTCTTGAGATGGGAATTGATCCTTTTCCTCCTCCTAAGCCTAAAAGGCCGTGGGCAAGGTATGCAATCGCTTCATTCCTGAGTATAATGATGATTAGTTGGGTCTCAAAATTCCTAATGCGATTCACATAAGCATTGATATGTTCATGCGAATTGACCGTCTTGTGCGCCTACGCAGTTTCGTCTTGGTTTTACTTTTCATCCTACCAGGATGTTTAGGGGAATCCGAAGAGGAATCCAGTTCAGGAAACGGGTCTGTGGACAGTCTAGAAGTGTGGTACACATTCGCAGCTGAGACATTGGAGGAAGAGATATTCTTGGACTCTGTGGCTTCATTTACAGAGGAAACNGGTATTGAAATCAAAGCAACAAGAGTNCCTTATGATGATGCTGTTGCCCTATTCATAATCGCTGCACAGGGTGGTGAAGCTCCAGATTTAATCAGAATTTCTTCAGACAATTTGGATAAATTTGGCGAGGTAAGAGTTGATGGTTTCCCACTGTTTGAGGATCTTCGTCCACACTTAACTCCAGAGCAGAGAAGTAATTTCGATCCAATTTCGCTTCAATCTATGCTATACGAAGATTCATTGTATGCTGTCCCGGCAAGTTATGATTGTCTGTCACTGATATACAACAAGGACCTATTCAGCGGAATGGAAGAGCCCAATGAAGATTGGACACTTGAGGATTTGAAGAATGCAGGCCAACAAGTTGGTCTTGAATTNCCAGTAAAAAATGCGTATTGGTGGTTCTCTTTCTTCGGTGGATANGGAGGTGAGTTATTCGATGAAAACGGGAATCCAACCTTGGATGTTAATGGTGCAGAATCTCTTGAATGGATGATGGATCTTGAACTAGAGCATGAAATTGTTCCTACTGGCACTCAGATTACAACTATGGAAGATTCATTCGAAGCGTGGGATACTGGCATGATTATTGACGGCCCATGGAACTGGGTTAGATACGGCAAAGGTATCGAAAACTTAGGCCAAACCCTACTTCCTAAAGTAAGCGAAAATGGTGACCACTTGTCTCCTCTTGTAACCTACAAAGGATGGGCAGTTTCCAAGCAAAGTCCAGGAAAAGTAGCGGCAACTGACCTAGCCCTGTACCTTTCAAGTGATGAAGTACAGAAGGAATTTGCATTACAAACCTACACCATTCCGAGCTCAGAGAATCTCAAGAGTGATCCTGATATTCTTGCAGACCCAGTAATCTCAGGATTCATCGATCAAGCCGAGGTAGGAACTCCTGCCCCAACGACATATATGTCTCTAGTATACGAAGCCTTAGCTCCTCAGTTTGAGAATGTGTATACAGGTGCCCTTAGTGCCGAGGACGCACTAGAAGATGCNGATGAACAACTGGAGATTTGGATTGATGAGAAAAAGGCNGATAGTCCTGAAAAAGCAGAATTGATTGAAGGTTATCGAACCGCAGAAATCGAGTTTGAAATCGGTGAAGGCAACCATTCAATTTTCATGGATGGAGAATTGCATTCGACCCTGACNAAGNGCGATACAACATTCGATGTTTACACGGGTTGTTTGAGTTCATATTCCAACGAGTCATCTTTCAGTTGCTCGATTACAGGTTTAATTCCTAACCAAGAACACGAAATNGTAGTGAATGATTCTACTGGNACAATATACCAAGAGGTTGTAATTTCAAGCGTAGANGATATTCTACCTGAGCCAAGAGGAACTAGCGGTGTCTTGTTCGCCATTGGCTCAATTATTCTCTCTCTGATTGCATTGCTTTCCTATGGTGCTTGGAAGGACAAGAAAAAGGCCTCCGCAAAAGGCGCCCACTTCTACATTGCACCTGCATTAATGGCTTTAGCAGTGCTTACATTTTACCCAGTATTCTACGGCTTTTATCTCTCAATTACCGANTCTAACAGGACTAGATTAGGAGANGAATCAATNATCGGATTTTCNAATTTCATCGAGGTTTTTGCCGCCGAAGGTTTNCTCCAAGTCACGCTATTTACTCTAGTATGGACTTTGACAAATGTAATCGCTCACATTGGAATTGGTCTATTCTTAGCTCTAATTCTCAATGATAAGAGAATCAAAGGAAGGGTTGCTTACAGAACCATCATGTTACTACCATGGGCTATTCCATCATANATCTCAGTTCTAATTTGGAGAGGTGTATTCGAACCGGGAGGTTTGCTNAACGATTTGCTTGGNACNGACTTGAATTTGTTAGCCGATCCNACNGGNGCGCAAATCGTTGTAATTTTGGTGAATATATGGCTTGGNGTGCCGTTTATGATGATGTCNTTATCGGGNGCTTTACAATCGATTCCTCGTGAAATGTATGAGGCTGCNGANGTAGANGGTGTTNGNNATTGGGACCAATTCAGACATCTAACTCTGCCCAATTTGAAGAGTGCATTAATCCCTCTCTCACTGCTAGGTTTCATTTGGACATTCAATATGTTCAACGTCATCTATCTAATGACTGATGGGGGACCAAATCTNACCTATGGNCCCGGATCAACTGATATCCTGATTACTTACGTTTANGACGTAGCTTTCATCAAAGGACAATATGGTTTGGCAGCAGCGTGGTCAGTTGTAATCTTTGCAATGCTGGTCGTATTCTCATGGCGCTACATGAAGCAAACCAATGCTACGGAGGCGGTATCGTGAGCGGTGAGAGAGTGATGCGTGATTGGTATGCTCCTTTGGAGATTTACACGCTTGCTTCATGGCTAAGAGTTGCAGTTGTTGTCAACATATTGCTGCTTCTTTTCGATTATCTAAGAGATGATGGCTTTGGATATTCTATCGCTGGAATTCTGCTAATGGCCATGCTTGTTTACAGCCTTCCAGATGGTGATAATTCGTGGCGACGTGACTTATCATTGGTTCTATCTGGGGCGATAGTGATGGTAGGAGTCCTTTCGATTCTATCTTCGCCAATCGGATTCGTAATTTGGATGGAATCGTGGCTTATTGTTCCGGGAATGATTTCTCTTTACTGGATTTCTGCGCCTCATGTTTCAAGATGGAATCGGGAACAGATGGAACTCGAGAAAATTGAGAAAGGTCTTGCTAGAAATAAGGAGCATGCAGCAGCCTATCAGCGCATTGGAAAGCACGTGATTTTAGCACACTTTGCATTCATCGTTTTACTACCAGTAATCTGGATTATCGATATCTCACTATCTCCCGGAAATGCTCTTGGTGGTAGCCTTGGTGATTCTTTCACTACTGAACATTATTCCAAGGTATTGGGTGGAGATCAGTTCTGGGTTTGGATGAAAAATTCACTTATCGTTTCTATTGGAACAACCATCGCGGGGCTTGCTCTAGCGGTACCTGCAGCATACGCCTTTAGTCGATTCAAATTCAGTGGTAGAGATCCAGCGATGTTCTCTTTCTTACTCGTCCAGATGTTCCCTGGTATTATCATCCTAGTTCCATATTTCATGGTGATGAAGACCCTCGGATTACTCAATTCACACCTTGGTTTGATTCTCGCTTATTCAGTCACTGCTCTGCCGCTTTGTGTATGGATGCTGAAAGGATTCTTTGACACAGTTCCTCGGGAATTAGAGGAGGCTGCTTTACTGGATGGCTGTAGCAGATTCGAGATTTTTGCAAAAATAGTACTTCCATTATCGCTACCAGCGATTGCAGTTACGGCATTGTTCTCATTCCTTGCAGCATGGAATGAGTTCCT
>NZGQ01000076.1 GCA_002689565.1 Methanobacteriota archaeon
TAATTTGGATGCTAGAGACATTCAGCCTGGAATTCACCATGTGACAATTGTAAGGTCCCCCGGTTGGTGGGAGCGGACTTTCATTACTTTGCTTGAATTACCTGACATGAAAAAATTGGTTTCTTGGTTGGATGGGCCTAATTCTAACACATGGGCGCCAAAACGGCTAGCTGAGGGGGTTATTCGTTTGGAAAATGACATGGAATTGTCACCACCGGGGCTAGACGATATTTCCTGGGATGGTGCCACTGAGACTGTAGAAGTTGCCACTCCTGATGCGAATGGTCCTGCCCTCGATCTAGCGACAATCATGGTACCAATCAATACCCGGTCGGGCTGCTATAACAGCCGTGGAAGGGTCATTCGGTGTGCCCACTTTGCTCAAACTGAATTCCATGAAAAACTATTCAGAAGGGGTTCTTCATTCAAGTGGGACCAGATGTTGAATTATTTATGATCCTGCTTAGTTGTATGATTAATCAGTTTGTAAATTGAATCAAGAATTGCCAGATAAGCTGGTAAGTATCCGTCCCAGCAATATCTTCTGGCCAAGTATGGCCGCCAAACTCTAGACCATAATGTTCGACTAGAACACCGTTTGAACAATCGCTGTGGACTATGTGCTCAATATCTAAGTGATAGTGTGAATTTTCGTTTTGACAATTTGATTTTTCAGCCCAATAGTCAATCATTCCAGGAATGTTGCTCATTGTTCCAACTCCTTCATGCTCGCCATCCTTCCAATCCCAGTCATCATCATAATCGATAATTAAATCCAGTTTGCCATGTATGTGCATAACAGCCATGCTTCCAAATAAATCGCAAGATTGAGGGCTAACTGGCATTGTTCCAGCAAATGATGCTACTGCTGCAAATCTACTGTTCAACTGACACGCTACTTCGTAAGTAAACATCGAGCCCAATGAATAACCAATTGCGTACAACCTATCCTGATCTACACAATATACCTTTGATAATTCATCGACAATCATTTCTGCAAAATCATTGTCATCCCTTGAAGTTGCAGCGGTATTAAGGAACCATTCGCCCTCAGAAGCGGTTCTATCATCTTCTGCAATGACATAGGCCATGATGAACTTCTCTTGTTCTGCCAATTCATCAAATTCATCCTGCTGCTGGAAATCCTCTTCAGCACCACCACCGCCATGGAAGGCTAGGATAACTGGTAATTTTGTTCCAGCATCAGAACTAGGGGCGGTTAAACGGAAATACCTCTCATCTCCGTTAACTGAAATCACGGTCATTGACTGGTTGATTGGAGTAGAAGGAATAGAACACGGGGTTTCAACTTCCACCAATTCTTCAGCGTCTATTTTACGCTCTTCTACTACTTCTTCGGTACAGCCAGCGAGTGGAAATGCCAGCAAGATGCAAACTACCAGAAACGGCATTAGCGGTTTGCCCATGTTAATACGGATGAGTGAATTGTTAATAATATAACTCAAATGTAATTCCAAGATGTTGCTAGCTCAAACTGAGTGAGGGTTTCTGAGTTTCTTACAATTAGTTCAAACGGGCCCCCGGGGATTGCCCGAATTACGTCAATATATTCCGGTAGCGTATTACATTACATGAATGGAATGGGCTCACAAAAAAGCGCAAGACTCGAGAGATTGAAGATGGAGATTACTGAATACGTCTCCAGAAACCCTGGGTGCTCTGCGGCCGATATCGTAAATCATCTTTCGAACACCCTTCGTATGAGAAATCATGGATTGACCTCCAGAAAGGTTGGTTTCTTCATTCCTAGATATCTAAAGAACATCGTAGGCTTCACTCTAGACCGTTCAACCGGTAAGAGAATTTACAGCGTAGCCTGAAAAGGTCAAATCGCTGCTCGTAGTCGCCTGTCATGATGAGCGCCCCTGCTGCCGAAGATCTATGGCCATCATTGGACGAATCTGTGGGGCGTCAGCCGTGCTTTCCTAATGGCCCGGTCTGGTCGGTATTGCCAACTCTGAAAGGTCAAATGACAGATATGCTTGAGGATGTTGGAAAATTACACAGAGAGGGAGTAAGTATTGATTCCTCTAAAGGTGAGGTGCACATCGATGATTCTGCAATCATCGAGCCGGGAGTACACATTATCGGGCCTTCATATATTGGGCCTGGAGCTACTTTAAGGCACGGCGCATACATTAGAGAATACTCTTGGATTTGCGCCAACTCACTTGTTGGGCACTCAACTGAAACAAAACACAGTATCCTGCTTCCTGGAGCTAAAGCACCCCACTTCAACTATGTTGGGGATTCTGTTCTTGGGCCAAATGTAAATCTTGGAGCCGGCGTAAAACTATCAAATTTGAGAAATGATGGTGGAGAGGTGAATACTCGAATAAATGGCGAGAGGGTCCCCACAGGATTGAGGAAGTTTGGTGCAATAATCGGAGAAGACTCACAACTTGGTTGCAATGCAGTAACTAATCCGGGAGTTGTTCTTGGACCTAGATGTATGGTTAACCCAAACACGACGGTTACTGGAATACATGATGCAGATTCAAGAATAGGGTGATTCCATGCTATTCGGTACTGATGGTATTCGAGGTGAAGTTGCCGATTCTCCAGAAAGTGATGAAGAGGCAATTTCCCAACTGTTGGATGACAGAACGATTTCTGCGAGATTAATGCGTCTTGTCGGAGAGGCTCTGTCTCGGACAGTAGAAGTTGGCTCAAATGTGATTATTGGGTGGGATAACAGACCTAGAAATTCTGAACTTGTCGAATCATTAAGCGTCGGCCTACATTTAGGAGGTTGCAAAGTAATACACGGGGGAATCTGTGCAACTCCTGGACTTCACAACGCCATCTTGGAAACGGGCTCTGCATTAGGTTGCATGGTTACAGCAAGCCATAATCCGGTTTCTGATTCTGGAATCAAAGTATTTGATTCGACTGGGTTCAAAACTTATCCAGAACTCGAATTAGAGGTTTCAGAATTGATAACTCAACTGGCTGCTGAAGAAAGAGAGGTTGACCTTAGTGATCTAATTCCTTTGAGAATGCCTGATTCTGTATTTGATGCTGACTCTGCTCACCAAAACTTACTCCAAATTCGAATGGAAGAATTTAGTGAGATGTTTGCAATTCCAGTTCAAATGAAAATATTGGTTGATTCATCAAAAGGTGCTGCGAGCGAGTGGTTAGTTGGGTTATTGAATGATTTAGGAGTTGAAGCAAAAGAGGTTTCTAGACAGGCCAATGCACTAAACGAAAACTGTGGTGCAGGGGAACTAAGCCCTACCGATTCATGGACCTGGAATGAAGCTGCTAAACATGAGCATTTTCTGATCAATTCTCTGGAAAGGTCTGATGCGGGAAAAATCATTGGTGCAGCATTAGATGGCGATGGTGATAGATGNTTACTAATCGAATCTACAGCCGATGGTTGCAGAGTTGTCGATGGTGATGAAATGGCAGACCATATTCTGCGGTCCGCAAGTGGTGAATGGCATCTAGCCGCAAGCATAGAATCTGATTTAGCTCTAGCAGCATCTCTGAATAGATTGGATGCTTCTGTTGATTTTTCTCAAACTGCGGTTGGCGATAGGTGGCTTTCTAAAGCTCTTCGAAGCAAAACTGTGCGAGTACTTGGAGTCGAAGATTCGGGCCATTTGGTAATGTCTGCCCCCCATCCAAACGGCGGTCGTTGTTTGGTTGGAGATGGCGTTGCAAGTATGATCGCTGTACTTTGNGCCATGTCGCGAAAAGAGCGTAATCNGCCGTTCTCAAAGGGATTCAAGCGAAGGATTTCGATTTCCCCTTCAGTAAGGGAAAGGTGGACTGGAAATAATCAACTTGCGGATAGGATTGAGGATATTGCAAACAAACATCTGGGACAAATGAAGCGAAGTGGACTAGTTGGTGAAGCCAACTTAATGCTCTTAGAAAATGAAACGGTCTCGATTGGAGTTAGAAATTCAGGAACTCAAGCAAAAACCAATGTTTCCCTAAGAGTTGTACCTGAAACTGACCCATCTAGAGCCTTGGAAACAATCGAACAAATTATCGCTACTTTACAAAAAGAGTTAGTCAACTAAGTTTTAGCGATCTCTGTTTCGTATTTTTGGCCCAGCCATGTTACAAGACCAAGCAATGTTGCGGTAGCCATTAACATCACTAGTAGCATGAGAGATGTCGCCCCAGACAGCATCAGTATTCCAGCAACAATCCATGCTAAAATTAAATCAATGGCGCCAAATACTCGCCAACCTCTTCGTAATGTTACTACACCGATTAACCAAGATGTTGTAGAAACTGCAAGCATCAGTACCATCATCAATACCGTTGTGTGTTCGTAATAACCAAACGCACCACTAGGAATCAACAGATGCCCAACCCACAATCCTGAAGAAATCCATACTTGATTCTCCTTCAATACACAAAATATTGCCGATGCTAGGCCAACTGCTCCGATAAATATCATGAATAATCCCGTTGTTTCATTGATTACACTAATCCATTCACCAATTGCACTCCAACTAATTGGCAGGAATAATGCTAGACAAACTGGCACTGCTGGCTGAACCCATTTGATAGCGTTCTTCATAGCGAAAATACTGACCAAAAAGCCCGCAACTCCAAACGATATTGTAATTGTCATTACCGCCCAAATAATCCTACCAATTGCTCCTCTATGGTCGCCAAGCCCGCGTTTTATTCTTTGTGATTCAACCCATTCAAAGAGCAGTACTGCCCCTATAAGGAATACTTCCAGAGAAATCACAGGGACCACCCAGGACAACTCGTCACTGAATGTTGGTGTCAATTGAATACTATCCACTCCCATCAATGAAGTAAGTACTCTTGATACCACCAAGAGTAGAACTATTCCCTCTAATACCGATGGTATTCTTAATCCGAGATCTTTTCTGCCAAGAAGTGAAATTCCAGCTAAAATAACCAACGCGCTAAGAAGTACGAGGATTTCCCACTGGTGTTGAATTACTACGTTAGAATCNCCGAGACGTCCNGCGATTTGNATAAGNGTAAGTCCAGCCATTGTTATTGCTACTGGTGATTCAATTCCCATAATATCTGGTAGTTGCAAATTGACTTGGTCTGCTCTCCAGCGAGCNATTGCAATGAACAAAACCGAGANGAAGGATGCTACGGCAATTACTGGCAGTGAATCGCCGCTAGTCCACGCGAAGAAGACTCCAACAAGAATTGTAACACCAATGAATGACAATACGATAGTTGGCTTGTGATGAATATCACCCACAACTAAATCATAATCTCCAGATGATGACCTGCGCTTAGATCTCTTTTCNTGTAACTCAGCCAATTGCAAAAGTTCTGCATCAATCATCTTGATTTGTGAGGATTCTGATTCTTCTTTTAATTGAGACTTCNTTTCNTGTCTAGCAAGATATTTCTCCAATCTTTGTTCTCTTTGAGAAACTTGCTTTAATCTAGAACGTATTTCTCCCTGAGCGGCTAACCATGCCCCGGTTAAAACGAAGCTTAATCCCGCTAGATAAAGAGTCATATTATCNTCCAAACTTACTGCTGCAAGACCGACTGTTACAATTACTGCAATGCTGGAAATAGCAGATGGAAGGAGCCTATCAAGAGAAGATGCCCGAGGAAGATATAGGCCGCATACAGTAGAGATTGCTGCTATGCCTGCAAATCTAAGGTTGGTTGTATCGTTGGGGAATTTTTCTCCATAACTTAGTGTGGAATTTAATGGCTCATTNAATCCAATAAGCATCANCATAACCGCAATGAATCCTAGTATGATAGTAATCAAATTACCAGGCATAATCGCTTGATGAGATATCTTTTCTCCCTCATTCAATCTCTTTGCATTCTCCTCAGACCAACTAACAATCAATACTGATGAAATTCCCAGTAATGCAATCCAAAATGCAGCGAATCCAAATCTCCATTGTAGTACTAAGGCAGCAATTGCCCAAGATACGAGAATGGTTTTGGGAGTACCCTGGTGCCTGTCCATTCTCATTGCAATCGAATGATAGATCAATAGTGAGCCCATTACCGCAACCATTGCATATGCGGGAACTGTCCCTGGATTGGTNATGAATAACATTGAGAANANGATTGTNATGAAGCTGATATTCCAAAGGCGCATCGTGCCACTATCTCGTAGCCTAGCGCTTAATTCGGACATTCCAACCAATCGCCCAGCAAGATTTACNCCGCTTTCTCCCAATTTGAAATTGAGAGGGATTTGAATCAAAATCAACAANATTAGGTAAAGCGATAAGTCAACTTCAGAGAAATTCATCGGAAGAATATCAACTGAAATTATTCGGCTCTCCAAGTTACTTGCAAAGAATACTAGCCATATCCAAGGAACTAATGTGGNGGTTCCCGCTAAAGATGGAGANTTTCTTTGTATGGCCAATACTGCTAAACCAATCCAAACTAAGGCTTGACATGCTAAAAGTGTCCTAGCCATTCCTTCCTCTTCNGCCGGTATTAGCAATGTAAGTAATATTACGATAATTATCGAACCTATCCAAAGTACGTGATCTGAAACGGCGTGTTGATGATTCAGAATGGCAAATGTGGTAATTGCTGCACTAAAGGCTGCATAAATTGACCATGGTTCNGAAAATGGCGTATCGATTATGCCCCTAACCATCAGAATCAAAATNCCCAGTAAGATTGGAGCNGGCCACAATGCATAGCGTTGCAGTCTTTGCCAAGACTCTCCTCTCACGACAAGATAAGATGGAGTAAATGCTGAAAGTAGCAGAATTAATTGAGCCAAAGCATAACCAGTTTCAAGGCGATTTGAAGCAATTGCTAACAANGCNCCAATCATTCCCAATCCTACCGAAACTGACCAAAGCCCGGGCTTACCAAGTCCCATTGCTTTGAATGCGGAAGAAAACCAGTTCTCTGCTTTCGCNAATCNAGTTGCNGTTACAGCATTTATTCCTGTNACGCCAAACATTAGCAAGAATAACAACAGTTCATCGTCAAACGGTTTCACTTCTATTCCAAAGATGANCCAATCGTTACTGATTGCGTGTAAGCCGATCCACAGATAGGATACTGCAATACCGAGTGATGCCAAATTTCCTGAGTTTCTAAGATATGCCAGGGCGTGGAATAGCAAGGTTCCTGCACCAATCATTACAGCAATGCCTTCCTCTCCGTATGGCCCACCAGCGACAGAACCTATCGCCAATAATACAAGTGTTGCTTGAGTGGCGATTGCATCCTCATCATGATGTTGTGCAATCGCTATGTTTAGGGCGACTAACCCCAACAAGGANGCTCCTAGTTGAGTAGAACTTATCCAATCCCANGTATACATNGAAATTGCTAGACCGTAGAGAATTTTCATCGAGATTATTACCCATGTTACGCCGAGTAAATGCATACTTTTTCTGGGGATCCAAATCTCCCCCAGCCACATTCCAAAACCTGCCATAAACAGTAGTCCTGCTGCTGATATTGTGTGGCTTAGGATGGGTGAAGTGCCAACGATTGTGCCTATTGCTGACCAGACGACTATCATCGAAATCATTAGACCGTAATGCAATCTTTTTTCTCCCTCCATAGCGTATTCTGTTACACTATCTTTCTCAGGGGCATCTTTGACTGTTCCATCTCTATTTATCCGGCTTGGTAAATCTCCATGAGAGAAAATTTCTGCCAACTCCCCTACGGCGATGTCAACTTCTGATTCTTCTACTTCCTCAGTATTTTCAGAGGGTTCTTCCTCAAATGCTGATTCGATTATGAAACTATCAAGATTTACTCCTGAGTCTTTTTCGAAGTTTCTTTTGGAGAGGATTTCATCTTCAGCCTCCTTCTCCATGGTCGGTGCTCTGCTACAAATGCCTTTCAATCTCTCCCTTCGGAGGACAAAAATCTCTAGAATTAGACTTATTTGACCTATTTTCGAACCGCAAGGGACAAAGAGCGGGCGCGGGTCGACGAGCCCATGGCGAATGTGATAGGTGCCCCATCGGGCGACCTTGCAGAGAGCGGAATTGTGACTGATGCCACAGTTTACTGGAATCTTGACAACATGACTCTAATCGACTTGGCTGTTGAAAGAGAAGAAGGATTCTTAACATCTGATGGAGCCTTAGTTACTGAAACTGGTGAGAGAACAGGGCGTTCTCCGAATGACAAATTCATTGTCGATGAACCTACAACAAATCAGGATGTGAATTGGGGGGACGTAAACATCTCTACCGATAAAGCGGTATTTGACAGACTGAAGATTCAGGTTATCGATTATCTGTCTCAAAGAAATTCATTATTTGTGCAAGATTTGTATTGTGGCGCCGAAGAGAGTGAAGCACTNCCGATTAGAGTAATCAATCAAAACGCCTGGCACAACGCATTTGCAAGAAACATGTTCGTAAGACCTAGTTCTGAGCAACTAAAAACTCACACGCCACAATTTACAGTATATCATGCACCACACTTTGAAGCCAATGATGACTCTCTAAACTCACAATGCTTCGTCATCGTAAACTACGAATTGGGTGAAGTTATTATCGGTGGNACAAGGTATGCTGGTGAAATCAAGAAATCTATTTTCAGTGTAATGAACCTCATTTTACCGAAAAAGGGAATTCTACCTATGCACTGTTCTGCGAACACCAATGGTGAGAACACTGCTATCTTCTTCGGGCTTTCGGGTACTGGAAAAACTACACTTTCTGCCGATCCAAAACGGGCTCTTATCGGTGATGATGAGCATGGATGGGGAGCAAATGGCGTATTCAACTTTGAAGGCGGATGTTATGCNAAACTTATCAATCTCTCAGAAGAAGATGAGCCTGAAATTTTTGCAACTACACAACAAAAGGGAACTGTTCTAGAAAACATAGTAGTTGATTCCAGCGGAATTCCTGACTTCTTCGACACCAGTAAGACTCAGAATACAAGAGGTTCATACCCTATCGAAGCGATTGAAAATAGAACTATGGACAGCAAAGGCGGTCACCCTCAAAATGTGATTTTCCTGACTTGCGACGCTTTCGGAGTTCTGCCGCCTATTAGCAGATTNACGCCTTCACAAGCCGCTTACCACTTCATTTCTGGNTACACAGCAAAGGTTGCTGGAACAGAAATCGGAGTTACAGAACCACAAGCTACCTTCTCCGCTTGCTTCGGCGAACCTTTCATGCCAATGCATCCTGGAGTTTACGCCGACCTACTATCGAGCAAAATGGCCGAACATGGCTCGACCGCTTGGCTGATCAACACTGGATGGTCTGGAGGATCCTACGGAGTTGGAAACAGAATGAAGATCANGTATACTCGTGCAATGCTAAACGCTGCNTTAGATGGAGATTTAGATAATGTAGAGTATGTTGTTGATGATAGNTTCGGATTCGAAGTACCAAAAACATGTCCAGGGGTCCCTTCTGAAGTACTCATTCCAAAGCAAACATGGGAAGATGAATCAGTCTATGATGCGACAGCTGATAAGTTGGCCTCGATGTTCAATGAGAACTTTGAGCGATATGCTGCAGGAGTATCTGATGAAGTCAATTCTGCGGCTCCAGTCGTTGCTTAAGTTGAGTTGTTATCAAAAAATGCTCATACATATGCAATCCGTAGTTTGATAGCGGACTAGTGCCACGCTATACTGTTGAGGGCCCATGCGTACACGTACAATCCTTCTTGCCAGCCTAATGATTATGATGACCTTAACGCCGCTTGCTACTGCGGATTATGAAAAGGAGATTGAACAAGGAAAAGAGTTCAATGAGCCCGCTGTATTTGATTTTCCAGCTAAAACTCTCGATTCTGTAGGGCCAAGGGTTGACACTGGTGCATCTGGACGAGCCGCATGTCCTGCTGTACAAACAGATGGCGGGACTGCTGGCGACTCAGGAAATACTAGTGCCACCGCTAAAAGCCTCGGAACAGATCCAACTAACGGTCCCTCTGGAGTTAGTGGATGTGTTGATTCTGCAGACCCTGAAGATTTGTACAGTATTACCACTACTGCTGGAAAAGAAGTAGACGTTGAACTGGTCGTTCCAACTGGGGCCGATTTTGACTT
Organism: Methanobacteriota archaeon; assembly: GCA_002689565.1. The sequence goes on from NZGQ01000076.1 coordinate 10,031, forward strand.
GTACCTAGTGGACGCTACGAAAACCACATTTTACGATTATTCAGAGTACAATGACCCGCTAGAACAGGTTAGCACTGCAGGAACCGTCCTTGAAGGAAATGCAACTACATTCTATGTTTTCATTAACGCTTATTCTGGTGACGGACAATATACTCTAAGAGTTTGGACAAACAATTCCACACCTAAACCTGACATGACAATCTCAATGGTCGAAGCCCCTCTAAAGGCTCAAGCTGGCGATTCTGTCGCCGTTAACTACACAGTAGAAAACCTCGCAAACAACTCTACTGCTACAACCGGGGCTTTCGATGTTTTCTTTATTCTATCAACCGATACATCATACGATGCTTCTGATACAATATTGGATGATGTGTCTGTAGAGGCTGATTTAGCCGCAGGCGCTTCTCGAAATACAAGTACAACCGTAACCATACCAATCAACATCACAAATGATTCCTACCACTGGATAATATGGGCTGACGGCTATGGTAATATCACAGAATCTGATGAACTTAACAATAACATGGCATCTCCTGACAAAATGGTGATCGGAAACGATTGTAAAGACCTTGTTGGCGCTACGCAAAATGATGCTGGCCTAGGTGCAGATGCTGGAAATGACCAAGCAAATGCAACCAACATGGGCAATAACATTACTGCAACTTACACGGGATGTATGGACGGATCAGATGGCGATGACATCTATGCGTTTGATGTGCCATCTGGATATTTCATGGAAGTTCAGTTGGATGCTGAAGACCAAACATCGGACCTTGATGTCTTCATTCACTTCTCAAACGGTTCAGAAGTTGACCGCGGATACACTTCATCATACCCTGAAACTGCAACTGCTAAGTTAACAGATTATGAGGGAGTTGGAGGCACGTATTACATCAATGTCACTCACTATTCTGGGCTCTCTAACTATACACTGGATGTATGGACTAACCAAAGTATTCCTGCTCCAGATTACACGATAGATACTGTTACTAGTGCTGGAAGTGGTATACCGGGTGATTCATTCGATGTAACTGCAGTCCTAGAAAACGAAGGAACTGTTGACGGTGTCGCTAATGTCGCGCTAACCGCTATTTTATCAGTTAACACTGG
>NZGQ01000077.1 GCA_002689565.1 Methanobacteriota archaeon
CCTCGTCATCTTCATCTTCGACTTCTTCTTCATCTTCAGATTCAGTGTCTTCTTCTGCCTCTTCGTCCTCTTCCGAATCTTCTTCTTCGTCTAATTTACCAGAAGCTTTCTTTGCCTTTCTTCGTAGTGCTTTTGCATAAATTAAGTGTAAATATGCTGTTACTGCGAGACCTATTACTCCTAATATTATCATGACGATACCGTCTGTATAGAAGCCAGCTGGCATACTTGAAGCGTCATTTTCTCCGCTGAATGGAGTGAGGGAATTCTCACATTTGTTGGCATCTATCGCTGGATCACATGGATAAGTTTCTCCTACAGCAACAGTTCCTTGACATGGATCTATCATTTCCTCAAGGGCATCTGATTCACAAAGATTCCAGTTGGCTTCTCTTATTTCTCCGCCCCATTGGTCAACACCACCTTCGTATACGACGGTACCTCCTGACCCATCAACAAGAAGACCCATGCCGTTTACTACCCACAAGCCGATGAATGTGACCGTCAAGAAATATGCTATCGGATAGAATATGTCATTTGCCTTTTTACCCATCAAGAATTTTTGAACCGGTGACGAGAGTGTTTTGTTTCTTGGGTCCTTACCTGGCTGAATTCCTATACGTAGATCATCCAATGCCTTCAGTAATTCATTGGGATCAATTCTTTTGTTACCATCATTATCTAGGTACTTTAGAATTAAAGTCACTTCCTTTGGAGATATTTTCTCGCCAGCGATTTTTTGAATTCCTTTCTGAAGTTCAGGTGCGTCTATCATGCCGTCAGAACTTGAATCCATTTCTTCAAATGCTTCTCCAGCAGTCATTCCAGCTCCCGCTATCGCAAGCGCTAGATTCTCAAACGCCATGACAATAAGATGTTGGTCGATAGGCTCCTCTTCTTCTTGAGGCTCCTCATCATCTTCTTCCTCAGTANCACTAGATTCAATATCTTCATCAGNTTCTGATTCTTCCTCNGTATCATGAGTTTCTTCTTCAACCTCTTCTGAGTCTTCGTCTTCAGACAATTCTTCGAGAAGATTTGATTCAGAATCGTCCATTTCTTCGATTTCCTCTGATTCTGAAGTTGTTTCTTCATCANTTACNTCGTCGATGTAAGNNTCCATCTCTTCATTTGAATCNNCTTCAATATCATCAGANGTTGATTCATCAGATTCGACATCNGGTACGGTATCCTCAACNTCTTCCTCGCTTTCNCTTAGAATTTCGGCTTCAGCAAGTGCAGGAGATTGTTCGACCATTTCCTCTTCTTCATCCAAATCNACTTCATCTATGTAAGAGTCGATATCTTCCGTAGAATNCTCNTCACCCTCGTCAGAGACTATCTCTTCTGATTGAGTTTCTTCCTCAGTGTCATCGTCGGCAATGTAAGAAGCAACTTCTTCGCTAGAATCGTCTTCGCTTCCACTTACAATTTCAGATTCAGTAATGGTTACAGTTTGTTCCTCATGGACCGTTTCCTCAACTTGAGTGACTTCTTCAACCAAATCGGACCTGGCTTCTACAGTTTCCTCGTGCGCTAACTCTTCATTAGATGTGGTACCTGAAAATTCAACCTCTTCGGCCGATACAGGTTGCTCGATTTCTAATACTTCATCCATGTCTGGACTTACAGTGTCGCCTTTGGATGGACCTAGATCAACGAAAAATGCACCGCAATCGCCACAGGATTCACTATCTACTGGGATGATGGAACCACATTGTCCACATACACCCAAAGCCTCGTCGCTTATTCCGCTAAAACCTGCTCCACATTCGGGGCAGGATTCGCTATCGAGGGGGACGATTGCATTACAAGCGCCACATTGTGCCATTGGGATATCTTGATTTTCTTCATCAGACATTGTTGCCACCAGAGTTTCCGAGTTGTTTTAATGATATAATGGTTCATGGACTTGAAGTTGTACGGATGGTTAGTTGGGGGGCTTTGAATGGACTCGGCATCTGATTTAGAATTTGGCAAAACTTTNACTCTTCATCATAAATCACAAGANATTTTGTATGCCTATGTNGATCAAATATCGATGAAGGAAGAAGGCCATATTTTGTTGCTTTCACGTTTACCACAACGTAGATTATTNGAACATATAGATTTGGACAAGGTNGAGAGTTACTGGATTACAACACAGGATGTCNCAGGTTCAATTCAACCATCACTGGAACAAATTGAGGACTTATTGAACAGCAGAATAGAAAATCACACTGGAANAGCAGTTGTTGAGGGAATTGAATGGTTAATCTCCTTATTTGGATTTTCTAAAGTCCTCAATATGGTCATGAATCTAAAGGATTCATTACACAGAAAACCTTGGTCAGTACTATTTGTTGTCTCAGAGGATGTTTTTAGTGAAATCGAATTTTCTAAATGGCACCGAGAATCTCCTAAATGGGATATTCCAAAATTTGATGTAAAAGATGAACCACTGGTAAATATCGACATTGAAGAAAAGCCATTTGAACCTGATGAAACCAATAAAAACGATGAACAGAAAACAGGATTATCATTCCTCGTCCGCATACCACGAGAAGGCTATACAAAGGAAATTGCTCGAAGGCGTATTTTGCAATGGAGAAGAATGGGGCTAGATGTTTCAGCAGCTGAACCAGCACTTTTCCAAACTTCTGATGAGATTGGATACGAGATTTTCAAATCGGTAGAAGATAAAGTTAGAAGAGCNATTGAATTAGATAATCGATTGGATATTTTGGAAGAACGTGGATTTCGTTCTGAAGTTACGAAGATGAGGTTTAGAGTAAGGCAACTTACTGGTTTTACTGAAGTTGAAAACCGAATAAACGAACTCATCTAGGAAGTCTACCGCACTCCGCTTCTATCCTTGCAAGCCAGCCACCATTTGTCAGTTCTTTAGCAATCAACTGAATTTCATCTGAAGTCGCTCTATCTTCTGTGAGGGGTTTGCTAATCTTCCTAACCAAAGAGTATAGCGATTTTACATGGTTTGCTGGTTCAGCCACTCTATATTCTAAGGCTTCACAAGCAATCAACAATTCACATGCTAAAACTTGCGATAGGTGTTTGGAAGTTTCGACTAGATTCCAACAGGCAGTGGCTCCCATTGAGACATGATCTTCTTGTCCTCCAGAAGTTGGTGTGGAAAATGCAGAGCGAGGTGATGCTCTTGCATGCATTTCTGCTAATGCAGCAGCTGCAACATAATGGACAATCATCATCCCAGATTCTAATCCTGAATTTTTAGCTAAAAATGCAGGCAAATCACTTCTAGAGGGATCAACAATTTGGTCAATTCTTCTCTCAGAAATATGAGCAAGTTCAAACAATGCATGAGACATGTTGTCTGCACATAGCGCTAAAACTTCCCCATGGAAGTTACCCTGTGATACAACTTCATCTTTACCTGGGTTTGATGGATTTGGAAAAATTAAGGGATTATCCGTCGCACTATTAATTTCAATATCTAAGGTGTTTGACATCTTTCTGTAACTCTCCAAAACAGCACCGTGAACTTGGGGTATACATCGAAATGAGTATGCATCCTGTACTTTGTCACAATTCTCATGCGAGTGTAAAATTTCCGAATCTTTCATTATCGAAGTGATTCTTTCTGCAACCAATGACTGCCCTTCATGGGGTCTTACCTGATGCACTCTAGGGTCCATTGGTTTAATTGAGCACTCTTTGGCTTCCATCGAAACGCATGCAATCAAATCAGCCAGTGGCAAAAGATTAGCCAGAATATTATCTGCATGGGATAAGAATGAACACATTTGACTGGTTCCATTAATCAGAGATAGTCCATCCTTGGCCATTAAATCAACAGCAATCAATCCTTTTTCTCTTAGAACTACTGACGTGTCAACTGATTCATTATCATTCCAAACTTGACCTTCTCCGATCAAGGTTAGAGCCATATGAGATAGTGGTGCTAAATCTCCTGATGCTCCCAATGAGCCAATTCTAGGTACAACTGGAACTATATCGTGATTAAGGTAGGATATGATTTGCTCAATCACCTTTCTTTGAATGCCGGAATTACCCTTGACTAGAGAGTTTGCACGAACACACATCATAGCTCTTGTATCTTCTATTGACATTGGATCGCCAATACCACATGCATGAGATCTAATCAAATTCACCTGTAATGCAGATAAATCATCCTTGGAGATAGATTCGCTAACTAATGCACCAAACCCGGTATTGATCCCGTATACTGTTTCGCCACTCGATAGGATTCTTTCTACGACTTCTCGTGCTAGGTGCACCTTGTTCCATGCATCGCTGGCTACTTCGACTTTCTCACCTTTTGCCACCAATAAGATTTCAGTGGATGTTAAGGTTCTACCATCGAGTTTTACACTACTCATCAAGAATCATCTCCNTAAACTGAATTTATCAAATCCTCGTTTGTTAAATTTGGTAATGTGACTTTNAGATTAGGATTATTTTCCATGGCTCGCTTAATAGCAAATATTGCTCCATCATTTCTGGCCCAAGCACGTCTTGAAATACCGTTATTTACATCCCAATCTAACATCGATTTCAGCTTTCTTTCACTATCATCACTACCATCAATTAGCATTCCAAAGCCACCGTTAATCACTTCGCCCCAACCAACTCCTCCACCGTTGTGCAAACTAATCCAAGTAGCNCCTCTGAATGCATCACCAACGAAGTTGTGCACTGCCATGTCTGCAGTAAACATCGAACCATCGAAAATGTTTGCCGTCTCTCTGTAAGGAGAATCTGTGCCAGCAACATCGTGATGATCTCTTCCNAGCACTATTGGGGCAGAAATTTTTCCTGTTCTAATGGCATCATTGAATGCATTGGCGATTAGTTTTCTTCCTTCTGTATCTGCATACAGTATCCTGGCTTGACTACCAACAACCATTTTGTTTGTTCCTGCTTGCTTTATCCAGTTNATATTGTCCAACATTTGTTGTTTTATTTCAGGAGGTGAATTATCTGCCATTTCAGAGAGAACNTCCAGAGCAATTTTATCGGTAATTTCCAAATCTGCTGGGTCACATGATGTACATACCCATCGGAATGGCCCNAATCCGTAGTCNAAACACATTGGACCCATTATGTCCTCTACATAGCTAGGATAGAGGAAACCGCTTCCATCCTTTTTCATGACATCAGCACCCGCACGCGAAGCTTCGAGAAGAAAGGCGTTGCCATAATCCCAGAAATANGCACCTGTTTCAACTAGAGANTTNACTGCTGATGCATGACGNCGTAATGTNTCTTGGACTTCAAGACGGAATTGTTCAGGNTTTTNGGACATCATCCTCTTCGATTCTTCGAATGACAATGTAACAGGGTAATATCCCCCTTGCCATGGGTTATGAAGGCTAGTCTGATCAGATAGTAAGTCAATCTTGACCCCACGTTCAACCATCCGTTCTAGCAATTCCACAATATTGCCTATGTGTCCGATTGATACCGCTTCACCTTTCGCTTTTGCATCTAACATCCTATCGATAGCATCGTCAGTAGATTCAGCAATCTCTGACAACCATCCTTGTTGGTGCCTTTTTCGTGCAGCATGAGGGTTTATTTCGCTAACAATACAAGATGCTCCAGCAATCACACCAGCCTTTGCTTGAGCCCCACTCATGCCTCCGAGTCCGGAAGTTACGAAAGTAACGCCTTCTAGTGAATCTGAAGAACCACAAAACTTCCTTGCTGCGTTAAGTACAGTAATNGTTGTNCCGTGGACAATTCCTTGTGGTCCGATATACATGTANGACCCAGCAGTCATTTGACCGTATTGACTTACNCCAAGAGCGTTCATCCTGTCATAGTCATCTTGACTAGAATAGTTGGGAATTACCATACCATTGGTCACTACAACTCTTGGTGAATCTNTTGAAGAAGGAAATAGCCCCAGTGGGTGGCCGGAATACATTACCAGTGTTTGTTCATCTGTCATTTCACATAGATATTTCATAACCAATCTATATTGTGCCCAATTTTGGAAAACAGCCCCATTACCACCATAAGTTATCAATTCATGAGGGAATTGGGCAACAGAATTATCCAGATTATTTTGAATCATCAACATTATGGAGGCTGCTTGTAAAGAGTTAGTTGGGTATGAGTTAATCGGATAAGCTTTCATTTCGTATTCAGTCGGTCGATATCGCATCATCCATATTCTNCCGTATTCTTCCAATTCTTTAGCGAACTCAGGTGCCAGTGTTTTGTGAAAACTCTCGGGGAAGTATCTCAATGCGTTCTTGAGGGCGAGTTTTTTCTCGGATTTATTCAAGATCTGACGCCTCTTTGGGGCGTGGTCGACTTCAGATGATATCCCTGGGTGTTCTGGCAAATATTCTGGTATGCCTTCACCAACAAAAGTGCGCATCGCATCAATGTCGGTTGGCATATTCTAGCCCAAGTGATGGGGCTTATTGAATATTGTAATCAATCGTCATTGCTATGAGGTACCAGTGGTACGGGTAATCATGGAGGAAGAGGTGTACCATGCGGAGTTGGCAGACGTCAACCGCGATTCCAACCTCCTAAACGTGGTCGCAGGCTCAACGGTTGCTGTAGCAATAGTCTTCTTAATGCTAGGAATCGCCTTTGGTGAAATAATTACTTCTGAATATTCTTCAAATGAAGACTACGGCGTCAGAGTTCCCGTATGGGACCGAGGAGATTTGGATTACATCACTAACGAGAACTGGAGTTATGTAATGGAAACTGGACCTTACGAGATCCTCGAAACGGCAAATGAATGGAACTCAACTCATGTCTTTGTCGAATACGAGTTGCCCTTGGAAGAAGGCGGAGCAGCTCCGAATGGAATGATTTCACTCGCCTATTGGAGACCAATTGTACCTGAGGGAGTAACGGTCCCGGTAATTGCAGAATTCGGACCTTATTTCCAAGAGCCAAGTGTACAAACTCCAACCATCGAAGTTCCCGGTAGTTGGCTTGGTGAGATGATTATCGATCAAATACTTCCTCATGGATATGCGTTTGCTCAAGTATCAGTAACAGGTACAGGTAGGTCAAATCACTGCATGGATTTGATGGGTACAGCAGAACAATTGGGTAACGATGCAGCAGTATCTTGGCTAGGTAGTCAAGATTGGTCAAATGGGAACGTCGCAATGATTGGAAAATCATATGATGGTTCAACGCCATGGCAAGCAGCAATGTTCGGTAATGAGCATTTGAAAACAATCGTTCCGATTTCTGGCCTAATTGGAGTAAAGGAATTGATGTGGAAAAATGGTTCTGCAGAAGCAAGGGCTCCGATAATGCATAATGGCGTTTATGGCTCGTATGGTATTGATGGTGACGAAGAAGACTACGGCAATCTTTGTCCTGATTACCTCATAGGTCCTGGTACTGGTGTATCCGCTTGGATGTTTGGTTCAGAAGTCGCAGGAGATTATTGGGAAGAGAGGTATTTCTTGGACAGGGTATTGGAAAACTACGGTGGGTCTGTTTATCTTATTCAAGGAATGCATGATTGGAATGTAGACCCTCATATGGCCATACCTACTATCAACAAACTGAAGGATAGAGGTATAGAAGCCAAAGGACTGTTTGGACAATGGGACCATGATTATCCAGACAGGGCAATACAATTGTTCGAACGCTCAGATATGGGCGGTAGAGGTGGAGAAGCTTTCCCATCAATGATTCGGTTCGACTGGATGCAAGATTTGTTAGAATGGTTTGATTGGTATCTTAAGGGCGAAGGAAGAGAACCGGGACTACATGTGGAAATTCAATCTAATCAAGGATCATGGAGAATTGAAGATAGGTATCCAGCAAGTGACACTGAAGAGATGATCTTCGAATTAGGTAGCGATTTGAGCATTATTTCAGGCACTCCCGCTGTATTGCCTGATGCATCTACTGGGCCTGTATATGAAACCGAACCACTGACAGAAGATCTCTACATTCAGGGTCTACCTAGGCTCCATGTTCAAGTAACAACAACAACGGTCGGCGGCCAATTATATGCATTGTTGGAGGATTGCTATGGCGACAATTGTATTCACATCGGTCATGCAATTATGGATCTTAGATACCACGAAGGTGGGGAAGAACTGTCGTCTGCTTGGGCTCCTTTTGTTGAACCCATAACTGCACACATGGAATTTATTGCTTTAGATGCGGAAATTATGGCTGGGCATACAATTAGACTGTCACTTCTCTCGACAGGAGAAGACTATCTTCCAGCCTCTACATCCTCGATTGTTAACATCCTGGAAACACCTGGGAGCACACTACAACTCGATACGTTCGACCCGGATGACAGAAGATACTGGACTCCACCAGTATGTACTCACGTTATTTGTGAATGATTGTCTGGACGCCATAGTGTGAATATTATACCACAAAGTATCATTACTATTGAAAACGATATGAAGCCTGTTTGTAAACTGAGATTATGATATTCGACAAGATAACCTGCAGTAGTTGTTGAGATCGCTGCAGAAGTCCCTAGAATTAGCATATCCATCGAGAATACACGCCCTCTAACTTCATCTTCTACCCAACTTTGAGTTAGAACTGTTGACAGTACCCAATTTCCTCCACTTGCCGAATGTGAAATTATAATCAATAATACAGTGAGAGGTAAATAGAATTCCAGAGTTAATCCGACAAATAGGTAAAATATACCACTAGTAGAAACCAAGATTCCAATTAACGATGGCCATTTGTTCTTATCTTTGAAAACAGATCTGGCGATAAGTGGTCCGATTCCTGTACCAATACCTCTTGCAAAGAAGAACAAACCAAATCCAAATGCTGCACCATAACCGGATATTTCTGCACCTGCAAGGACGAGGAAAACACCGGCTATGCCGGCACCGCCAATATTCCAAGAGGATTTTGCAAATACGATTCTCAGTAACTTTTTGTCATTGTAAATCCTATTCCAGCCAATCTTGATATTTTTAACAGCCGTTCCAAATATTGGACCTTTCATGCTTTCATCGACTTTTTGATCGATAGTTAATGGGATGAGGATTATTGCAGATAGTAAGAAGGTGAAAGAATCGATAATGAATGCTGCATCAGTACCCCATTCACTCACGACTATGCCACCAAGCATTGCTCCCATGCATAGAGCTGTTGACCAGGAAGCACTTCCTATCGCATTTGCTGTAATTAAATCATCTTCATCAACAATATTCGGCACTGCAGCGCGCTCTGCTGTGACATATACGCCGTGTAATAGCATCATTACTCCTGAAACTGTAAT
>NZGQ01000078.1 GCA_002689565.1 Methanobacteriota archaeon
GCTTCTTTAACTATATCTTGCCCACTTGCGGATGCAGAAATGCGTGATGTGGAGCTAAAGTCATTTCGACCATAAGTCTCCCAAAAAGATCCACGCTGCCCATGTTGGGCATCCATAATCGCTTGCGTCTGCGATTGAGTGTTCCCACTCGCATCGACCCAAGTTGCTTTGTACTCAATGTCATGCGGTGGGCTGCCGTTTGTGTTGACAGCAGTGATTTGAAAAAATGTGTTTGCAGGAAATCTTTTGCCCGTACCGTCAGGACGCTCATACCCATTGGGGAAGATAAGATACCTTCCCTCAGATGCCTCCTGCCCTTGTACCCATCCTCCTGCAGTCTTAACAGCATTGAAACCTGAGCTTTTCGAGCTTACTGCAATTGACGCAACTGCAACTCCGGCTACAACTGCATTTTTCGCAATACCATTAAAGAGAACCTTGAAGGCACTTACGCTTGCTGCAGACTTGAGCGCTGCGATTTGATCCTTAGTCTGTTCAGTTACATGCTGCTGTCTTGCGTTAATTCTTCGGTATGGTTCTCGTGAGATTCTGTACGCTTGACCTCTTTCCTGCTGTAAGTCTATCCGGTCAAGTTCTTTTACGAGAAGGTCATACCCCATAGTCTCCTGTATGACAGATTTCTCGTGTTGCCCATCCCCCACTAACCACGATTTGTAGGCAAAACACTTTACCGCAGATGCTAAAAATTTTGGGATTCTTGAGTCCGTAGTTGCTGATGGCAAAAACTCAGGTGCTTCCTCTCTGTAACGCAACCATACTTTGTTCGTAACCCCATCATGACCTTCGAGGTAAATACCTTCTCTTCCTTCTCTAAAATTCAATGGAGCAGAACTACTGTACCTTGGGTCTGTTTTGTGCATCGACAGGACTGTGCCAATTACGCTTTTTCCTGTTTGCTCGTAACCGATATATCGCTCAAACAACTCATCGATCTCGATGAAGTAAGAAGTGTTGGTAGTATCAATCCCATCATACTCAAAGTTAACAGGATCAACTCCGGACGATGTCGTTCCATCAGGAATGGCAATACATAAAAAGTTTTTGCCTTCATGCTGAACCCTCGCACCTACATAATACAATCCGGACTTACTCCACACCGGATTATCTGAGAAGTCACCTATCTCGTACCATGCAGTAACATCAGTGTCAGGTTGTGCTGTAGGGTGACCTGCTAGACCTGACCAAACCTTGTAGTATTTATTGTTCCAATAGACTTCGTCACCTTGTGAGTAAAAAGCATTAGCACTCCACTCATCCCTGAAGTACCTCTCCTCTGTAATCGTGAACTCCTGCCAAGGATAGTAGTCCCAACAAAGTTTTACTGCTGTGTTAATGTATTCAGCAAGGAGCACTTTTTCGTGGGCTAATATATTAGCCGGATCAATTCCCGCAGTGGCTGCAACACCATGCAAGATCGACTCGTAGCTTACAGTCCTCACTAGACTACTATTTTGCTAGATCGACTTTTTATTTTAACTAGATCACCAAACCGTTTCTCTAGCCAATCAATGAAGCTTTTGTCAGTCCAACAACTATCACCAAGTTTTACCGCCCAAAAAGAATGTACTTCCGGACAAACCTTCATCCTAATCCGTCCATCCGGCAGATCTTTCCTTTCACCACCTGTAACTCGATGCTCTGCCTGCATCAGTTTCACCTGTTCTTCCTCCGCTCTCGCAAGCTCATCTTCCCACTCTGAAGCGAGGTAAGACCAAACATCGCGAGTGATGTCTATGCCATCAACCTGAACTTCTTCGGCTTGAAGCATTACGAGAGCGGAGTCTGAACAACTATCCCCAAATCAGGTCAGAGTAATCTTACCGTGGTCTACACCACCGGAATAAGATTTCTGTGCAAATACAGATTCGATCAACGAACGAGCACCACCACCAAGATCCGGCAACTCACGAACGCTCGTATCTTCGGCAAAAGCAACTTCGAGTTGGCTCATGTTTAAGATGAACATCGTGTTTTGTCCTGCTTGGGCATCGTAGACACCACCTGATCGGGCATCCTGCTGAAGAAAGCTCGACAACTTCAACCCAATTGTTCCGAAATCGGACTCAATAATGTCGATAGCAGTTTCGAGACGCTTGTTATCAGCATCACGGTTGGATGTGACAATGTTGTCCGTGCGAGGACTAAACAAGGTGAACTCAGAAATGACACGCTTGACATTCGTTCCGCAAAGTCCGGTGAACACCTTGTCGGTTTCTCCGGTCTGCTCGTAAATCGACTGCATGACTCCGCGAAGATCTTCCTCTGCAAAGGTATTAGCGGCTTTCGAAATGATGCTATCGGAAGGCGTAAGGAAGTCATTTGGCACAGGCAGAACAGATTGCTGTGAAGAACTGATCCATTTACCGAGACCACGAGTTTGATACGGATCGGTTGCTCCGGTCTCCAAATTAGCCTCTTGAGAAGAGCAAAGCGTACTCTCTAGATCTCGTTTATGTGCTACCAACGCTTTTGCGATACTCTCAGACATTTCCTTGCGAAAACCGACCCCCGCGACATCCGAGGTCATGTTAGCGAGTCGAGAAACTTTGGGCAACCTACGAAGGTATTGCACATAGGTAGCACACTTCGCACGATTGTCATAAGCCTCGAAATCTGCAGAAGAGGTGTCAACTCCATCAACCGGAATCTTGTCGGACACCCCACTTGTGTAGGTTGCTTCCTGAACAAGATTGATCTTGTGCTTGTCAACACCCCATTCAAGAAGTGAATTACGAGGAGCAGAACCCCTCTTTACTGAACTCAAAAATGGAGTTGCGTGACGATCTACTACAGTCAAAAGGTCTGCAAGTGATTCCCGTTTAAGCGACTGTGTTCTTTCTACTATTCCTACTCCGTTTGCCATCTGATTTTCCCCCTAATAATTTAAAATTTTTACAACAATGTTTCTATGTAACTCGCTGCATCTTCAACTTCTCCTGATCGGGCTTGCTCCAATAGAGCTTTCCGGTCATTGCCTACTTTCTTGTTGACCACCTTAGTGGTTGCCCTACTCGGCGCAGAAGGAACTTTGGGTGCGGTAGCAGGCTTAGGTTGTGCTTTGCCTGTTTGATTTCTCAGACCACTCATGAGGAATCCCATTGTCAGCATTGCTGCGGGATCTTTCTTGAAATACTCACCTAAGTCTTTGTTCTCATTAAGGAGTTGCACCATTTGTTGGTGCTCCGATGATTCTCGATTTTTCAGCCAAGGAAAAGTTTTCATTGCGAGACTTTCGTTTTGCCCTCGCATATTTAATCTTTGCCTGACCGCAGGAATGTTTTTCCGCAGATCTTTGTCGGTTTGCGCCATGAGTGATCGGGCTTGATCATACTCAACATCGTGCTCACCTCCTGCGAGATCGGTATATTCTCCTCCATCAGGATTCTCGATTAACCAATCGCGCAAATGCTCTGCGTCCTCTTCCCTTTTGTCGATTTCGTCAAAGGTTCTTACTCCTTCAAACCTATCCATGCCCTCGTTGGCGTATGACTTGCGACTGTCTTTAGCCTCGTCAAGTTGTGCCTTGAGAGCATCCCTTTCTTCTTCTGCTGCCTTTCTAGCCTCGACAAGTTTTCCTATCCGCTTTTTGACTCCTTCGGAATCCACGGACGGTTCAGGCTCAGGTTCGATCTCCGGAACAACTTCCTCCTCAATCTCTTCCTCTGCCAACTCCTCGACTTCAGTTTCGGCTTCAGTCTCTGATGCACTTTCAATGAACGATTCGATGCCTGATGCCTCGGCAATGTCTGCCAATGTTACCAAACCATCTTCTTCTGCTGTTTGAGGTGCGACCTCTTCTTCTTCTTCTGCCATTTTTAAATCATTGACGATTGATTGTTACTCGTGGTTTTCGCCACGGACGATTCGTCAAGGATTCGGCTTCTAAGATAGAAGTGCAAGGAGTCCTGCGGAGTTGCGACTAGTTGGGATTAATGAATCGATACCATACTCTGCGAACAAGTTGTCCCAACTCCTCGTTAAACGCGCATCCGTTATATATTTCTAACTTCCCTGCCTCTCGTGCTTCCTTCAAAAGTCTGTAGCAGCGAGAGTTGCCAATGTTAGCTTCGACTTTAAATTCGTCAGCAGTGAACCAATCATCACCTTCAGGTTTGCGTTCCCTAGAAGCAGAAAGTTCTTCTATCTTTTTTGCCCATTCCATAAGAACTTTCCGTCAAACCTTCGCACGGTGTAGCATGCCCAACTCTTGTTAGAAAAATAACCATACACCCAACCTGCTTCGTGTGCGAGACGGTTAACCTTAGCTCTATTCCAACCCATCGATATTGTCGCAAGGCATCCGGCACTTACTCCCGCACAACCCCCCATCTTAGGTATGGTTGCTTGCTGAAAAGAATGAATATGTCCGTGTACAACCAAACCTCCGTTGACACCGAAAGTTTCGGCATGCCTTTTTGTCGCTGTGACACCGTGATAGAATCCGTGAACGAAATTTATTTTTCCGAGTGACAGGACACCCTTATCGACATCGTAAGGGTAAATCTTGCACTTTATCTTTCGACATACTTTTTGGATGTCCTTAATTCCCATGCGCGCGGTATCCCGTACAAGTCCGACTGAGTGGTTCTGCGCAGTTTGCCAAAGACGATCATCGTGATTGCCAAGTAAAAAATGGTCAGGCTCAAACTTGTTTAGGAACTCCATGCCTGCCTCCACATCTGATTCCATCGAGGCATTTTTCTCAGCAGCGTCTGCGTTTCGCATCAGAGGGGAAAAATCAAATAAGTCCCCACCGAATATCTTAATATCAGGCTTAAAATCTTCAACGAAGTTAAGGAGTTCATGAGTGGCATCGTAGTCCTGCTTGTCTCCGTGCAGGTCTGAGGCGTAGACGAAAGACTTCACTCTTCTTCTTCCTCCTCAAACACCATTATCTGAGGAAGCAATTCCATTTTAGTAGTTTCTAAAACTCCAAGCACTTGACGCACGGTTATCCCTCGCGCGATAAACTCCTCGATTTTTGTACTAAGAATTAGTTGAAGTTCGTCTTCCCATTCTTCCATGAGCGAAACTCCTCTAGCTTGCTCTTGAAAGTAGATATAGCATCTACCCTTCCGGACGCATGGGACAATGAATGTGTGTTGTTTTTCGGGTCTGAGACATCGTTGACCGCATCGAGCAAGTGGTTATCAATCACTGCATCCAATGCCTGCCAAATCTTTGCATCTTCACCCTGTGCCTGAAAGACCTTCCCTATTTCTTCCCCATCCATTGCGTTTGGGTACTTTATCAGGGTTGCCCTTTTGGGCTTAAAAAAACTAAACACTTTCCTCATTGTGCCATTACGGGTTTGACCCCCACTCGTCCTATCTGAGCATTTTGTTGTTGTTGTATGCCGAATTGCAGGTACTTCATTCGGTTTTCTGCCAATTGTTTTACGAGTGGCTTTTCCGACATCTTTTCTTGAAGCGACTGTGATGACTGTAAAATCTCTTGTGCTGTTTGTGTGCGGATTTCGAAGTTCACGCCTTCCTTTGCAATTGGCTCGATTTCATTGATGATCTTGACCCAACTGTTTTGCTCATCCTCGATCTCTTTTTGTGCTGCGGTCTGCTTGTCCATGACAACCTGCTTTGCGAGCACCGGATCAATAGACTCTGCAATAATTTCCAAAAGCTTGTTTCTGTCTAACGCACCCGTCACATCAAACTGAGTTAGCTTAGTGACCGCATCGAGTTTCTTTTCCATAAACTCCGGATTCAGCGTGTCCACATTAAACCTCAAAGACAGATCATACTTTCCGGCAACATCTTCTTCCAACACCGCAATTTCATCCACATTGCCTCCGGTCAATCTAGCAACAAACTCAGGTGGCAAATATTGCTGACAAAGAGACAACGCTTGCCCTAATGCTTCTCGCCAAGAGTCCAACCATCTGTTGATCATACACTGTTGATAAAGTTGCTTCGCTTCAGGTTTCTCAGGGTCACCAAAATAGCGNTCNGCTTCCATNCTTGTCGATCTCTCTGCCTCAATGCTGCCCTCACTAACCTTCGGAGGNTGCANCCANTGTATNTCATCCGGACGAGTNATCGTCATCTGAGATGCAGGAGCGACNAGCAAATTCAATCCACCTCTTCGGGCATTGACCAANANTGGAGGAATNACGGAGATCTGTGCTTGGTCATTNTGNAAATCCTTATGNAGCTTNCCTTCGTACTGATTGGTNGCAACAAGCTCAGGAATGCCTCGACTGTCAAAAATAGATCTGCTTAGACGCTCACGAGAAAACAAGACAAAAGGCATTTGCTGATGCCCGTACTCAAGCATAACATGCTTGCCATACTCATCATTGACATGAGCCGAGAATGCAGTGCAGTAAATGGCAGGTATGTTTGTTTCTTCATCGTAGACTCGCGTGTATGCGTAAAAAATCTCGTATAGGTCTTCCAAAGATCCACTACTTCCTTTTGCTCCGACATTTAACGGATTTCGGTAGTCGTACTCTGCAACACCTGACGCGCCTTCGGTTTTCTCTAAAACTTTTTCTACGAAGTCTTCGCTCATGCCCTCCGAAACAATCTTTTCTCGAAGTTCAGTCTCAGACAACCACTCCCTTCGCATGATCACTCTTGCTCGATCTAAGTCGGTGCAATTAGCGTCAACGAATACATCGTCATACAATCGATGAGCAACAAACCTTGGACGGTTCTCGTGAATGGTAGGTGCGGGTATCTTCGTTTGCCCTGTTTCCCTTAATTCCTTTGCTGCTTTTCTAAGTGCTTTCTCAGGCACTCCGGCATAAACCGTTGCAAGCATCTGAACTTGCAAGTCCTCCATGTCCGGATCTCTGAACAAAGCAATAACTTCTTCGACCTTCGCCTCGTCACCACCTCTCTCCATTGTGATTCGGGCAATGTCCTGCATGTCAATCGACTTCATTTGCATAATGGTCTCCTGCTGCCAATAGACACCAAGGATTCCAATTGCCGGACTTCCTGAAAACATTTCCTGAGCCAATATCTCAACCTCTCTTCGCAACTCAGGAAGCATCCGCTGCTCCAAAAAGTACGACAGACAATCTCTCCAATGTGCTGCCTTACGAGTGTCACTCGTTTCGACTCCGGACACATTCATGTTGGCACGGAAAAAACTTTCCAATGCCATATGTACATGCTCGTTCACTAGTCGGTCACTGAGTCGATAATGGATGTCACTAGATCCTTCCCACGGAGTAGGTCTGTAACCTAAGTTCTCCTCGTGCTTTCTCCCGTCCTCTGACTGTCCATCCCACCTGCAGAATCTGACATCATCGTAATCGTCTCTCCTGCGTAAATTTCTTCCGGCATCCTCAAGAATGTCAGACAACTCTGACTGTAGTCGTGGAATGTCCGGCTCATTTGACAGTCGGTTCTTTTCCTCATCATACACCGTACTCATGCTGCCACCTGCTCCCCTCGGTCAAGAATCTTCTCGACTTCCTTTTTTACAAAAAAAGCCCTTGCGCCTGCTCGTAAATATCTAGGTACAAGAACTTTTTCTTGAATTAACTTAGTCATCTCATGCTCACCTAATCCTAGCCATGAAATAACTTCACCTCGTCGCAACAAGGCTTTTTTAGGTTCATCTCCTGCCATCTCCAAAAAAACAGCATAAGGAGGCAATCGTCAACTCTTTTTCTTTTTCACTACCATCATGTCAATCATTTTGCCTGTGCTTTCCGGTTGCTTGTCTAACCATTCTTTTGTTTCGGGTGCTACTCTTGCTTGCAGCATCACTCTTCGTATTTCAGGTGGTAAGGGTGGTCTGCCGTGTTGATTATCACGCTTTCCACCCCAACCTAGCTTAGGTTTGTCTGTTTCCATACACTCACCTTGCTTTCCGTTTGACTTTTTGCAAGCACCGAATTGACCCGCGAGTGGAATCTATGACGATGACATTACCAAGAAGTGTGTCAGTTGTCATTTGCCGGATCATAGGACAGTCCATTCCCTGCTGATAAGTCAGACCTAGCAACTTACTGTACCTCCGGACTAGTGTTTTCATCGTCTTCATTTTTCTTTAACCTCCTTTCTGTGTCTTCCTTTAAAATTTTAGCGTACTCTGATGCAAGTTCCTCTTTCTCTATCTCCGTCAGGTTTTCGGTTGCCTTACGCAAACCTGCTTGGATGTCTTTCCTGAGTTTCCGGAAGAAGTTATGTGACTCCTCAATCATAGACACCTCCTGCCCATGTGAAATACTGTTCGTAATACACATCGTGCTTCTGCAGCACCTTGACCATTTTCTCGTAAGGCTCATACCCTGCACCCCATGATGCGTAGTCCAATGAGAAGGACGGAGCATGATCACCACCCTCGTGGAGCATGTTGAGAATAGGGGACACCCACCTCTCTCCTTTGTCCCTCCACTCCGCAGGTGACCAAAAGACCTTCTGTCCTCCGGAACTCCATTGATTGTCCATTGCGACCTTGCGGATGGCATAAGCGATAAGCCTGCCCTTGCGTGTAAGTCCGGTGGGAACATCCCAACCTGCGTCTAGTTTAAATTTGCTCATTTGTTAAGTAGTTTGAGTTCAGCTTTGGTAAGTGGACGAGTGGGTTTAGCAGGGTCACCCGTCCAATATAAGGTTTCGTATTTTCCTTTAATTAAGACTTCAACAAGCCTTTGTTTGAGTATTTCTATTTTCCCATGTGTTGTTTTTTCTTTCATGTGTTGTTCTTTCCCTTGTGTTTAACTTTTCGAGGTAGCACCTTGTTACGCCTCTTCATTGGGCGAGACTTGGTGAATAAAACTTTCAGTCTGATCTTCATTTGAATTGCGGATGCTTGCGGATGATTTCTGCTCTATCCCTGAGCAAGCTTTTTAACCAAGCTTCGTGTGCGACTACAGGACAGTTGGTGATCATGCCCTCGATAGGCGTGACTCGCTCGCTTGTCTCGATGACCTTGCGAGTTCCGGCAATCGACTTGTCTAGTGTGGCAATCTGCCAATCGAACCATTTTTTTGTTGGTGTCCATTTCGTCTTCATGCATTAAACTTACTTTATGTTCTTACATTATGCAAGAAAATAATGAAAATTTGTTTTGGCACTTTAGGCATTGATGGTCATCTACTTACGCAAAACCTAAATTTGTTAAGGAAAAAAGGTTTATTGTTTTTTAGTGAGGTTCAGTAACTCCCACCCCTGTGTAATACGCCTGCACTTTCGTCCAAATATGTCGGTGCAGAGAGGCAAAAGTAACGTAGAGTATCTACGAAGTCCTTTGAAGCGCCCGTTTTACCGTCCGTTCCCGTCCATACGCTTAGGGCAAATCGTGTATTCTTGCAGTCCTCATGAACATAAAGCTTAGGACAGTTCAGCGAATCGACTTCCTGCTCTTCATTGTAGTCCAACAGGTCATTGATAAGCGTCACACCTTCCTCTATCCGGACACCGACACTTGGCTCGAAGAACATCTTTAGCTCTGCCATCTCATCGATCAATGTAGTCATCCCGCTTTTGGTAGGCGTAGATGCATGACCAAAACGAGAGTCCATGATTCGCATGAATATCTTCTCTCCGTCCTCCTGTTTCAAGATCTCCTGAGCATATCGAGTCAACGACCACCCAAACGGTTGCTGCGCCATACCCTTGTCACCATCTATCTTCTTTCCGGCAACTGCCCACTCTCCTACCATCCCCAATCCCTCAATCGGGTGAACCTGACTTGGAAACTCCCTGTAGACATAGCATTTGCCATCCTGAGCGACCCTGACCCAAATCATGACCCAATTCTTACCGTGAGACGGGTC
>NZGQ01000110.1 GCA_002689565.1 Methanobacteriota archaeon
CCAACGACTCTAGCTGGGTATGGTATTACTGATGCATTCGATGGTGCATACAGTTCGTTATCAGGAACTCCAACATTATTCGATGGTGCATACAGTTCGTTATCAGGAACTCCAACATTATTCGATGGTGCATATGATTCTCTCACAGGTAAACCTACCTTGTTTGACGGAGCATACAGTTCGTTAACAGGAACACCAACTATACCAACGGTCGACTCAACCAGTGTCACAGCTGCAGGAGCACTGATGGATTCAGAGGTTACAAACCTCGCAGAAGTGAAAGCATTTGATTCATCAGACTATGCAACAGCTGCACAGGGAACAAATGCAGATACAGCACACGGATGGGGTAATCACGCATCTGCTGGATACCTCACGTCAGTAACCACATCGACAACACAAACAACAGGCGACAATACAACTAAAATTGCAACAACTGCCTTTGTTCAGCAAGAAATAAATGCGCTGAAGGCTCTGTTGTATGCGTATGACCAATCGTAAGTCTTATAAATAGTCATAGACTTAATAACAACAAACAGGGGTTCAGATGGCTCTATCAACCAGACAAGAACTAATAGATTACTGCCTTCGAAGATTAGGATTCCCTGTAATCGAAATCAATGTAGATGACGATCAAGTAAGCGACCGTATCGATGATGCCATACAACTATGGCAAGAATATCATTTTGATGGCGTTGAGCGTGTTTATATCAAGAAAGCACTTGAAGGATCTACATTAAACCTTTCGGCATCAGTCGCGTTTACAGAGGGAGAAACGGTTACAGGCGCAACATCTGGGGCGAAAGCTACAGTTGACAAAAGCAGTTCGGGTGACAAAGTAATCTACGAAAATGTAGAAGGCGTCGCGAAGTTTCAAGCTGGAGAAACAATCACTGGTAGTGATTCAGGTCTTACAGCTACAATCAGCACAATCACAAAAGGCGACATAGAGAACGGTTACATTACTATCGGTAATGAAATTCTTGGTGTCACAAAGATGTTTAAATTTGGTGGTGTTGGCGCAACATCAAACTCAGATGGTCTGTTTGACATTGACTATCAGTTTGCTCAAAACGATCTTTACAATCTACTCAGCGCAGACGTTACATACTACTCAATGGTCAAGACGCATATGAATCTTCTTGAGAGTTTATTTGTGAACGATCGCGCGATTAGGTTCAACCGCAAAACCAACAAAATGTATATTGACACCGATATGGACAAGACTTTTGATATCGGAGACTGGATCATCGCAGAGGGATATGCATTGGTAGCAGGAACAGATTATTCTGAAGTTTATAATGATATGTGGTTGAAAAAATATGCGACTGCGCTGATCAAACGTCAGTGGGGCGAGAATATGAAAAAGTTTGGCGGTATTCAACTTCCTGGAGGTGTCACTCTTAATGGTGACCAGATCTTCGGTGAAGCACTTACTGAGATCGCTACAATCGAAGAAGAGATGCAAATCAGATACGAATTGCCTCCAACCTTTATGACAGGATGATATGGCTACCAACTTTTATTTTCAATCTGGTGACACTTCAGGGACTACTGCCGAACAAAGGTTAGTAGAGGATCTTGTTGTCGAGTCTTTAAAAATTTACGGACACGACATCTATTATATGCCTCGGACGTTTGTGAACACCGACACTATTTTTGACGAAGATGAATTGTCAAAATTCGAGCAAGCATATCCAGTTGAAATGTATCTTGAGAATGCAGAAGGATTCGAAGGAGACGGTGAGTTGTTCCAACGATTTGGTCTTGAGATTAGAGACCAAGCAACATTTGTTATGTCTCGAAAAAGATGGGATGATGTTGTTTCCAACACAGACGGTGCTTCATTCGTGGGTGGTGGCGCAAGACCGATGGAAGGCGACTTGTTGTTCTTTCCGAAAACAAAGTCTTTGTTTGAGATTAAGTTTGTTGAGTTCCAAGACCCATTCTACCAGCTTGGAAAGATTTATGTATTTAAGATGAAGTGTGAGTTGTTTGAGTATAGTTCTGAGGCAATCGACACTGGTATCGCTGATATCGACCAACTCGAAGATGATAACACGGTTGATCAGCGTCTATTCCAGCTTGTCCTTGAAGATGCTTCTGGTAATATTATCTTGGAGGATGGTGGTTCTCTGATTAAAGAGGATTATGCAATCAAGCCATCTGTGCAGGGAGATGATTTCAAAGCAGTTGAAACTGCAACCAATATCCTTGACTTCACTGAATCTAACCCATTCGGAGACTTCTAATGTTTAAGGGTAAAACTTTTTATCACTCTCATATCCGTAAAGCAGTTGCTGCATTCGGAACAATCTTTAACAACATTAATATAGAACGAACAGATTCCAGCGGTAACATCGTCCAAACATTAAGAGTCCCACTTGCGTATTCGACAAAACAAAAATTTATTTCTAGGATCGAACAGGTTCCAACTGTTGAGAGTCGCGGTGAAGTTGCGATCGTATTACCGAGAATGGGGTTTGAAATTATCTCGTTACAATACGATGCAGCAAGACGAGTTTCACCTATCCACCATCACAAAAAGGGAACAGGATCGGCAACTTCCGTAAAACGAGTCTTCACTTCTACGCCATACGACCTTTCTCTACAGTTATATGTCTTTGCGAAGAATCAGGAAGATGGGTTGCAAATAATTGAGCAGATTCTCCCATTCTTCAACCCAGACTTCAGCATCACTGTAAATGATCTTCCTGAGTTGAATATTACTCGCGACATTAAATTGACTCTGGATGCAGTCGGATACGAAGATAATTCCCAAGGAACTTTCTCAGATCGTTCAAGCATTGTTTGGACTCTGACGTTCAATATGAAACTGAATTTCTATGGTCATATCGCTGATCAGGATGTTATCAAGAAAGCTGTCGTTGATGTATTCCAAAACCCAGAATTGACTGGGGTGTATACCAGACAATCATATAGTGTAGCACCAGCCACAGCGACTGGCACTGCTACATTAACAGGAACTGCAGTCAGCGAAATAGATTTGACATATCAGGGTGGCGGTTATACTGAAAATGGACCAAACATTACCATCACAGGTGATGGATCGGGGGCAAGAGCTTCTGTGGTTATGGAAGCCGACCCTATAAATACAGGAAAGTATAGAGTTAAGTCGGTCACAATTAATGATGGCGGTTCAGGATACACGAGTGTTCCTACTGTCACATTCGAAGCACCTGATGACGGTAATCAGAGCGTAGACGATACATACCGATTCCTTGAAGAGTTTGATACAGTATATGAGTAAAAATAAAATATTTGATGCACTTGACAAAACCTTTGAGACCACAACAAAGGAAACTGAGACAAAGGTTCCAGTTGTGACGCAAGGCACAGTTGACGAGGATTTTGACGAGGCACGTGCAGCATTGAAGAGGGCGATGGCGTACAGCGAATCGACCCTACAAGGCATTGTGAATGTTGCTGAGAATAGCGACAACCCTAGAGCATATGAAGTTGCTGGACAGTTGATTAAGATGTTTGGCGATCAAGCCAAAGATGTTCTTGAGTTGCAACAAAAGAAAAAGAAGTTAGACGAAAAAGAAGGTAAAACACAGCCTCAAATTGGTCATCAGACCAATGTTTTATTTAATGGAAGCACATCAGATCTGATGAAAGCATTGAAACAAGATGACGCGAAAGTCATCGAAGGCGAAGTAAAAGATGGCGATACCAACTGAAGAAACTTCCTATCACGGAAATCCAAATCTAAAATCTATCGGTCACCAGCACGAGTTTACGAAGGAGCAAATCAAAGAACTCCTGAAGTGCAAAGAAGATCCGATCTATTTCATTGAGAATTATTGTCAGATTGTAACTCTGGATAAAGGGTTACAACCATTCAAATTATACGAATGTCAGAAGAAAAAAGTCGATTTCATTATGGGTAATCGACAAACNATTCTTATGGAAGGTCGTCAGCAAGGTAAGACAGTCACAGCTGCAGCCTGTATCCTTCACTATACAATTTTCCAAGAAAACAAAACAGTTGCTATCCTCGCTAACAAAACTGCTGCAGCAAGGGAAGTTTTGTCACGTTATCAAATTATGTATGAGGGTCTTCCGATCTGGATGCAACAGGGAGTAAAGACTTGGAACAAAGGTAATGTCGACCTAGAAAATGGTTCTGTCGTGTTTACCTCTGCTACAACCTCGTCTGGTATTCGAGGCAAATCTGTAAACTGGTTGTATATTGATGAGGCAGCAATCATCCCCAACAATATCGCAGAAGAGTTTTTCACTGCTGTTTATCCTACTATTTCTGCTGGTGAGACTACAAAGATTCTCCTTACTTCCACGCCTCTGGGTTATAATCACTTCTGGAAGTTTTGGAACGAAGCTGAAGAAGGCAAGAATGGATTTAAACGTATGTTCATCCATTACAGCGAGATTCCTGGGCGAGACGAGGCATGGGCAGACGAACAACTCAAACTTCTCGGTGAACTAAAATTCAATCAGGAAGTATTGTGTGAGTTCTTAGGTTCTACAAATACACTGATCAACGGCAAAACATTGTCGGTTCTGTCTGCCAAACACCCAGAATACAGTAAAGACGGTCTGGATCTATACGAAAATCCAATCCCAAACCACTACTATGTAATGACGGTAGACGTGGCTCGTGGGATCGGTGGTGATTATTCAGCGTTCACGCTCATAGATGTTACCGAAATGCCATACAGATTAGTCGGCAAGTATAAACACAATAAAGTATCGCCTATGCTGTATCCAAGTATCATATCAAAGGTTGGTAAGGACTACAATAATGCATTCGTATTGGTCGAGGCGAACGATATCGGTCAGCAAGTATTGGATATTCTCCATCAAGAAGAAGAATATGAGAATATTTTTACAACTCTGACTGAGAATGGCAAGCAATATCTAACTCCTGGATTTGGTAGATCCGCGAAACTGGGAGTCACAACATCAAAAGCAGTCAAGAGGCAAGGGTGTTTTGCTATAAAATCCCTTGTTGAAGATACGAAATTACTCATACACGATGCTGATGTTATTGGTGAACTGTCCGTATTTACTGAAAAGGGACAGACATTCCAAGCTGATGAGGGGTATAATGATGACCTCGCAATGACATTAGTGCTGTTTGGGTGGGTCACAACAAACTCTTTCTTCACAGACCTAACAAATGTGAATGTGAGAGAGGGGTTGTTCAACGCTGAAATGCGCATGATTGAAAACGATTTAACGCCATTNGGNCAAATTGTTGATGGATCAGAGGAAGAAGTCGAAGTTATGGGTGGAGATATCTGGTATACAGCAGATAGAGAGAAAACGTCATTATTATAAATAATTTCAGTAAACGCAATTGAGCATTATTAATAACGATTATCCATAATATCGAGGAGATAAAAAATGGCATTTCAATTAAGTCCAGGAGTTCTCGTAAGAGAACAAGACGCGACAGCTGTCGTTCCTGCTGTTGGAACCACAGTCGGAGGATTCGTAGGCGATTTCGCTTGGGGTCCAGCACGTGAACTGGTTTCGGTCTCGGGAGAAAACGAACTTGTTGCACGTTTCGGCAAACCAGCACAATCAAACAATGTTGATTTTCTAACTGCTTCATCTTTCTTAGCATACGGTTCAAATCTTCTTCTATCAAGAGAAGTTGGCGCACTNGCTAAGAATGCTGTATCTGTCGCANGCGGTCAAATTAAAACNACAAATACAGTAGTGACTGCTGGTGGTTCTGGTTACACCTCTGCCCCAACAGTAACTATTGCTGACCCAACAGGAGTCGCTCCAGCAGATGGCGGTGTGGCTGCNACTGCAACTGCTACTCTTACTGGAGACGCTGTATCAGNAATCACAATCACAAATGCAGGATTTGGCTACGACCTCACTGGTTCTGCTCCTGTTGTTACAATTTCTGGTGGCGGTGGTTCTGGTGCAACTGCCACTGTTGAATTAGATACTAGTAACGTACAAGGTAAGTTGATCAGAAACGATGACGAGTATGAAACATCGTTTTATGGGGAATCTAACGGTGTTGGACCATTCGCTGCGAAACACGCAGGTAAACTTGGTAACAGTCTGAAAGTTTCAGTTGGTGATCTCGGTAACTACAGTGGCGGTAATGTAAGTACCACAGTTACTATCGGTGCTGGTGGTTCTGGTTACACCACTGCCCCAACAGTAACTTTTTCAGCTTCTCCGTTCGGTGCTTCAGGTAATGCTGTTGGTATTGCTTCTTTAACTGGAGATGCGGTTACTTCTGTGACTGTTGTTTATCCAGGATTTGGATACACCTCTGCTCCTACTATCAGTTTCTCTGGTGGCGGTGGTTCTGGTGCAACAGCAACAGCAACTGTAACGACTGAATGGATTTACGCTAATCAATTCGACCACACTCCAGGAACTACTGAATGGGGTACAGCAAACGGTATCAACTTTGATGAAGTCCACATTATCGTAATTGACGAGGGTGGTGAAATCACTGGTCAAGCAGGCACAATTCTTGAGAAATTCAATGGACTCTCAAAAGTTAAAGGCGCAANAGCGGATGACAACTCCGTAGCTTACTATAAAGATGCGATTAATGCTCAATCCGATTGGATTAGATTCACTGATCAAGTTCCAACAAGATCATTATCTATCGGTACTACTTGGGGTCAAGACTTAGCAACCACTAGAGCAAATGCCAACGGAACTCAGCCTTATCCGAAAATTTTGACTGACGNTGATACAACTGCTTGGTCGTTCNNTGGTGGNGTAGACGNNTCACCGACTGATGGAGATCTCCAGACCTCATACCTGAAGTTCGCAAACGACGAAGAAACTGATGTCAGCTTAATCTTTGCTGGTGCTCACAGTGCAACAGTTGGTGATTATATCATCGACAATGTTACTGAAATCCGTAAAGACTGCCTCGCGTTTGTTTCTCCACAGAAAGCAAGCGTTGTAAATAANGCAGGTTCTGAAGTAACTTCTATCAAAGCTGAGATAGCAANCTANACCAGATCTTCTTTCGCTGTAATGGACAGNGGTTGGAAGTATATGTATGACAAGTACAACGATGTTTATGCATGGGTTCCTGTAAATGCTGATACAGCAGGTTGCTGTGTAACTGCAGACCTTGAAGCTGACCCATGGTTCTCACCAGCTGGTGTAAATCGCGGTTCTATTAAGAATGCTGTTAAGTTGGCATTCAATCCTAACAAAGCTGACCGCGATTCACTATACTCTAGTGGCGTGAACCCAATCGTTCAGAACGCTCAACAAGGTGTTATCTTGTTCGGTGACAAGACACTCCTAGCTAAATCAAGTGCCTTCAACCGCATCAATGTACGCAGACTGTTTATCGTTATCGAGAAAGCGGTTGCTGCAGCTGCAAAGTTCCAGTTGTTTGAATTCAACGACGCCTTCACAAGAGCGCAGTTTAGAAGTTTGGTTGAACCATTCTTGCGTGACGTACAAGGTCGTCGCGGTGTATATGACTTCCGTGTGGTTTGTGACGAAACAAACAACACTGGTCAGGTTATTGATGCCAACGAATTCCGCGCTGACATCTTTATCAAGCCAGCGAAATCAATTAACTTTATCACTCTCACATTCGTGGCTACCAGAACTGGTATCTCGTTTGAAGAGTTGGGTGCTTAATCTAGAATCTATAGGAGATAAAAATGAATATTGAAGAATTTAAGGCTAGATTAGGTGCAGGTGGAGCGAGACCAAACCAGTTTCGCGTAAGCCTAGCATTCCCAAGCTATGTGCCAAATGTTGACACAAGCTATAGTCTTTTGGTAACAGGGGCTGCACTTCCAGCCTCTAACGTCAACCCTGCAATCATCCAGTATCGCGGTCGTGAAGTGAAGCTGGCTGGTGAAAGAATCTTTGACCCATTCACTGTAACAATCGTGAATGACTCTGGGTTCTCACTACGCCAACCTTTCGAGCAGTGGATGAATGGTCTAAACAATCGTGAAGATAACACTGGTATCCTCACTCCGAGTGAATACCAAGCTGACCTCGTTGTTGAGCATTTAGATCGCAACGATGAAGTATTGGCTGGCGGCAAGTATACTCTACGCAATGCCTTCCCAATCAATATGTCGGAAATCACCTTGCAGTATGCACAGAACGATATCTTTGAAGAATTTACGGTGACCTTCCAATATACACATTATGATGTAGCATAAATAGACTTACATCTAGTATAGAGGAATTATAATGGAATTGTTTGGATTTGAAATAAATCGGAAAAGGGAGCCGAAAGCTGCACAGTCTTTCGTTGCTCCTGATTCTGATGGTGCTTTAGAAGCCATCCGTGGTGGTGGTTATTATGGCACTTACTTTGATGTCGAGGGAGTTGCGAATACCGAAGAACAACTCATTAAAAGATACCGTGACATCTCAATGTATGCTGATATTGATACAGCTATTGAGGACATTGTCAACGATAGTATCTCCAATCTCGACGATGAAAAGCCAGTAACTATTAACACCGACGATGTTAAGGCATCAGCGACTGTTAAGAAAGCAATTGCTGACGAATACGCAAATGTTTTATCTTTGTTGGACTTTAATAACCGTGCCCAAGATTACTATAGGCGTTGGTATATTGACGGAAGAATTTATTTCCATAAAGTCGTTGATAAAACCAACCCAAGAAAAGGTCTACACGATGTCAGATATATTGACCCACGCAAAATAAAGAAAGTGCGTGATGTCAAAAAGGAGAAAGATCCTAAAACTGGCGTCAGTATGGTCAAAGAAGTAAAAGAATATTTCGTATATGATGATAAGGGTATAGCGAATAAACCTGGACAGTATAAAGCAGGAAACGCTAACGACAAATCTCTGAAGATCTCGAAGGATGCTGTTACTTATATTCCTTCAGGTCTCTTAGACCAAGATAAAAATATTCCTTTATCATATCTACACAAGGCGATCCGTCCAGCCAATCAGCTGAGAATGATGGAGAACGCTGTTGTAGTTTATCGAATTACTCGCGCTCCAGAGCGCAGAGTTTTTTATGTTGATACTGGTAATCTGCCTACAATGAAAGCAGAACAGTATTTAAAAGATATTATGAATCGCTATCGTAACAAATTAGTTTATGATGGTGAGTCTGGAGAGATCCGCGACGATAAGAAGTTTATGTCGATGCTTGAGGATTTCTGGATGCCAAGACGCGAAGGCGGTCGAGGAACAGAGATTCAAACACTTCCTGGAGGTCAAAACCTCGGAGAAACTGGCGACGTAGATTACTTCCAACGCAAACTTTATCAAGCGTTGAATGTCCCTATCTCTAGATTAGAGGGTGCGCAACAAGGTCTTAATTTTGGACGTAGTGCCGAGATTAGCCGAGACGAATTAAAGTTTACAAAGTTTATTGCTAAACTTCGTAGACGTTTTTCAGCATTGTTTGATGACCTGCTGAAGACACAGTTGATCCTTAAAGGTATCATTAACGAGGATGACTGGGCAGACTTGCGCGATGGTATCAGATATGTTTATGCTTCTGATGCTTATTACACCGAGTCGAAAGAGCAAGAGATTTTACGCAGTCGTGTAGAGGTTCTTAATGGTCTTTCTAACTATGTCGGTGAATACTTCTCTAAGGAGTATGTGCAAAAAGAAATTCTTAAGATGCGTGACGATGAAATCAACACCATCAATAAGCAAATAGAAGGTGAGGCACTTAAAGCCGAGCCACAACAATATTCAGATCAAGAAGGTGAATAATTATGAGTGAAGAAACTGTTGAACGCGAAGTTGAAAATGCACGTGCTGATGCCGTGCGTCAAATGATGGATCAGTGGAAAGATGGTAAGTTGAGCGATGCTCAGGATACTTTCAATAATATGATGAATGACCGTGCCGATGCAATGGTAGCAGATAGGAAAG
>NZGQ01000104.1 GCA_002689565.1 Methanobacteriota archaeon
AAGTCAATCCAAGGCAAGATTTTGTCTATGGAATTAACTGGACACGTTAAGCCTGCTCCTAAAGTTGAAGCTGTACGCACGTACTCTGAAGCTGAAGAAGCTACTTTCGTTCAGATGGTTAACGATGGCGCTTTCGTAGAAGCTATCGCTGACGCTCTTGATCGTTCAGTAAACTCTGTACGCGGTAAAGCTCTTAGCTTGCTTCGTTCAGGCGACATTGATGCTATCCCTAAGCAAGAAGTTACTAAGGGCTCCTCTAAGGAAGATCCTTTGGCTGACATCGCTGACATCGGTAGCCAGACTGTCGAAGCTATCGCAGAGCAAATTGGTAAGACCGCCCGTGGCGTTAAGACTATGCTCACTCGTCGTGGCCTTTCAGCCGCTGACTATGATGGCGCTTCTAAGAAAGAAAAAGCTTCAGCTTAATCCTTCTTAGTACACACTAAGGGTAGTCTCTTCGGGGTCTACCCTACATTTTAGATTTGAAATCGGGAGACTTTCAATTGAACATCGCTAGTGCGCTTATTAAGCAAGTGCTTACGCTACAGGACTTTCAGACCTGGAGTGTAGCGCATAAGCAATACTTTGCAACTGAGTATCATAGTCTGTATAAGATTATTGATAAGCATTGTGAAGAGTTCCATAGAATGCCTACGATTGAAGATCTAAAGTTTGAGATTCGTGATTCAGCTACTCGAGAGAAACTCTACGCAGTAGAAGCAGTCGAGGTCGATGCAGACCCTCAGATGCTTCTCGAGTATTTGAAGAACGAATACACTCAAAAAGAGATTCTGGACTCACTCGAAGATTATATTGAACATTCTGTAGCATTTGAAAATGCTCAGGAATCAGTAAACCACCTACATCAGATCGTCCTAGACGTTGAAGATAAGGTTGATCTCGAAGACCCACAAGAAAGTATGCAACGTATTGACTTGTTTGAGCCAGAAGAAGATTTAGCCAGGTATATGGCCCTCGGACTCAATGAAGAGTACGACCACGACATCAAGTTTTCTCCTCGAGATCTTGTTATGTTCGGTGGTAAACGGGGTGCTGGTAAATCTGTCATTTGTGCAAACATTGCAACCAGTGTTTACGCTTCAGGTAGATCGGCTATGTATTTCACTATTGAAATGGATAGTCGGTCGATCCTTCAACGATGCTGTGCTATCGCTACAGAAGTTCCTTTTTCTCGCCTCCGTACTCAGAATCTGAGCGTAGCCGAGTGGGAGAAAGTAGCTACGTGGTGGGCAGGTCGTTATGTTGATGGACAAGACCGCTTGAAGGAGTATAGACAACACCGTAACTTTGAGAAGTTGCATACATCACTAAAAAACACCTGCGAGCTTCTCCCGACTCAGCAGTTGGACGTAGTGTACGATGCTTCTCTCACTCTCTCCAAGATTCGTGCCGAGCTTGACAAAAAAGTCAAACCTCTGAATGTTGGTGTTATTATTGTTGACTATATTAATCAGGTAAAGCGGTCGAGTCTACCTTCTCGTGGAGGTCAGTACGACTGGACTGAACAGATTGAAGTAAGTAAAGCATTGAAGTCAATGGCACAAGAGTATGACTGTACTGTAATATCTCCCTACCAAACAGACGCAACTGGTGAAGCACGATTCGCTAAAGGTATTCTTGATGCGGCAGATGCCGCCTATGCTTTGGAGACTTGGGATCATGAGGACGAATGCATTACATTTAACTGTGTAAAAATGCGTTCAGCTTCCATGAACTCTTTCAGCTCTAAAGTAGATTGGGATAGCCTAAAGATCGGCCCAGAGACTGCAATGACTCCTAAAGAGAAAGATGATTCCTCGCACAAGACTGGCGAAGATATTGATGATCTTTAAAAATATTTCTTGACTTTTTATCTTCTTTTGCGTATAATATACGGATACTTAAAAGGGGTAAAGCATATGGCACTTACATTCGGCAGTTTACGACACACTAGCTCAGGTAGAAAGCGAAAGCCTTTACCTAAGTCTAAGCGTTACACGCCTAAATTTCAGCCACTACAAGAGACTACCACCTATCGTAGAGAAACTCCTGAGTACAAATCTTACGATCAGGGCGGACACAGTACAGAATTAGTAGAAAAACCAAAGCTAGATAGTAAGTATACGATTGCACCTGCATACAACAAGGGTGCATACCAAGTAATTAGTAGAGACAATGTTAAGGATATCGGACGTTGACAGTAGAAGAACTACTAACATCAAAAGATGTTTATTTTATACCCAAAGGCGCAGATGCTATCGTTCGTTGTCTCAACCCAGAGCACGATGATAGAAATCCTAGTATGCGGATTGATAAGATCACGGGAGTATTCCAGTGTTTTTCCTGTGGCTATAAAGGAAACATTTTTACCCATTTTGGTGAGAAAGCAAACCAACTACAACTAAGACGAGAATTACTAAAAAAGAAAATTAGAGAGAAGAGGTCTGAGTCGGTTGGTTTGTCTTTCCCCAAAAATATTATACCCTACACGGGTAGTTGGAGAGAGATCAAACCTGAGACATACAAAAAGTTTGAAGCTTTTCAACATCATGACCCTGATCATATTGGTCGTATTGTATTTCCAGTACGAGATATATCAGGTCGAATTGTAGCATTTAATGGTCGTCATACTACTGGCGGCACACCAAAATATATGATCTCGCCAGCGGGTGCGAAGATGCCTTTATATCCTTCAGTAGATCCTATACAAGGTTCTGTCGTATTGGTAGAAGGTATTTACGACATGATCAATCTGCACGATAAAGGACTAGACAATGCAGTCTGTTGCTTTGGGACAAAAAATATAAATGAAGATAAATTACGTATGCTTTCTATACAGGGTGTAGAGGAAGTAATTATCTTCTTCGATGGAGACGATGCAGGCCAGAACGCTGCAAAAGAAGTAAAAGAAATGGCAGAGCGAGTAGGCCTGCTATCAAGAAATGTAGCACTCAAGGATACAGATCCAGGTGCGCTACCTTTAAAATCAGTACAAACACTAAAGAGTAAATTATATGCCTAAAGTTGCATTAGTAGAAACTAAACCAAGTAAAACAAATTTCAAGAAAGAGTTTGATGACGAGTTCGAGTTTGATCAGTATCAGCTTTGCTCCGATCCATACCTTAAAAAAGTACTAAAACGAGACTGCGACATCGAGATTGATATAGATGCTTACGACTGGCTTATTCTAGTCGGCAGTGATGCACTCAAGTACTTTACCTCTGTGAATTCTGTCACAGAATACTCGGGCAAGAAAGTCGAAGAGAAATTTCTGCCTGTCATAAATCCCGCCATGCTCGCATTTAAGCCTGAAGCACAGCGCACATGGGACGACTCCAAGCAAAGTATTATAGAGTACATTACTGGCGACAAACAAGACGTAGTAATTACCGAATATAATGCGTGGGGCATACAAGATACAGAGGAAGCCAATACTTTTATACGTGCTGCTATTGACGCCCCTCTTCCTTACGTTGCTCTTGACTCGGAGACAACCGGACTTTATCCACGTGACGGCCATATGCTTGGTATCAGTCTCAGTTATGAAGCTGATCGTGGTGCATACATAGATACAGAATGCTTTGACGAAGAGACAGAGCGCTTATTGCAAGAGTTATTTAATAAGAAAACAGTAGTATTCCATAATGCTAAATTCGATATGGCATTTTTTGAGTACCACTTCAATTTTACTTTCCCTAGCTTTGAAGATACGATGCTTCTGCACTACTTGATTGATGAGAACCCTGGTACTCATGGTCTAAAGCAGTTGTCTATGAAGTACACCAAGTACGGGGACTATGAGAAACCAATGTACGAGTGGATTGATAATTATCGTAAGCAACATGGTATTCTCAAAAACGATTTTAACTGGGGTGATATCCCCTTTGATGTAATGAAACTATACGCTGGCATGGACGCTGCCTGTACTTTTCTTCTCTACGAGAAGTTTGTAAAGATTAAGCAGAACAAACGTTTAGCAAAAGTGTATGATAATATACTAATTCCTGGTTGCCGTTTTTTGACGGACATCCAAGACAATGGCGTACCGTTTGATAAGCAACGTTTATTGAAATCTCAGTCTCTCATGCAAGAAGAGATTGACGAAGCAGTAGCCGAGCTATATAAGCATCCTGCCATTAATAAATTTGAGCAAATCAATGGAAAAGATTTTAATCCTAATAGTACTGTGCAGCTTCGTAGTCTTCTTTTTGACTTCATTGGTCTCACTCCTACTGGAAAGAAAACTGGTACTGGTGCAAACAGTACAGATGCGGAAGTACTTGGAGAGCTGGCTACGCAATCAGAAGTCCCAGGACTTATACTTGCCATCCGTCAAAAATCCAAAATTAAAAATACTTATCTGGACAAAATCTTTCCACAGCTGGATCGCGATAGTAGACTGCGTACGGGGTTTAACCTTCATGGCACAACTTCTGGCAGGCTTAGCTCTAGTGGTAAACTTAATATGCAGCAGCTTCCTAGGGATAACCCTATTGTAAAAGGGTGTATCAAAGCAGCTCCTGGGCATAAAATTGTAGCAATGGACTTAACAACGGCAGAAGTATATGTAGCCGCTGTACTTGCAAAGGACAAGGCACTTATGGATGTGTTTAAGTCTGGAGGCAATTTCCACAGTGCAATTGCACACAAAGTATTTAAGCTACCTTGTGAAATAAGTGAAGTAGCAGAGCTATACAGTATGCAACGTCAGGCGGCTAAAGCCGTAACCTTTGGTATCATGTACGGTGCTGGAGCAAACAAGATTAGTGAGCAAGTCACAAAAGACAGTGGTAAACCTTTCACTAGAAACGAAGCTCAGGAAGTAATTGATGATTATTTCAAAGAGTTTCATAAATTAAAATCATGGATTGAAGAGAATCAAAAATTCATTCAACAAAATGGTTTCATTTACAGCTTCTTCGGAAGAAAGAGGAGATTACCAAATGTCGCATCGACAGACAAAGGCATCCAGAGCCATAGCGTTAGGTCTGGTCTTAATTTTCTGGTGCAGTCTGCTGCTTCTGATATTAACCTTCTAGGCGCTATTGATATGAGCGAGTGGATTAAAGCAAAAGGTAAGAAGGCTCGTATTTTTGCACTTGTACACGACTCCATTTTAGCAGAAGTGCCGGACGATGAAGTAGAAGAGTACATGGAGCAGTTAGCGAAGTTCATCCAAATGGACAGAGGTATTTCTATACCAGGGGCTCCAGTAGGCTGTGATTTTGAGATTGTTCACGAAGATTATTCAGGCGGAAAATTCGAGAAGATGTATGGTAGTCACATATCGTAATATACGCTATATTGTAGAATACCCTATATTCCTACTACCTTCAGGAGATTGGGAGCTGCACGATGGGCTCCTTTTTCTTGGAGAAAAGATATTAGACGACAAAAATAAAGAAGGAAGAACTCTAGGGGCTAGACGTATGCAAACAGCCCATAAAAATATTCTTCCTCTAAAAAAGATGATTACTTCGTACAATGGGGTATTGAAACAAGGTACTAAGTACTTTATAGATAACGTAGGAAAACCTTTTGTGTACGAAAAAACACACTTTGCACAACTAAAATATTTGAGAATTAAAAAAGTGGAGAAGAAAGATATGGCTTCACTTGTATGGGTACAAGGACATAACACTCCTTTTACCGTTCCACGCCCTCCCGAAGTTGGAATGCTTTGGGCAGGGGTTCTGCACTTACATGGACTCCCGTGGGTGCTTTATGAGTATTCGGAAACGAAACTCAAAGATAGCAGAAAGAAAGTATAATATGGCAAAACGAAGAAAAACTCTTGCAGGCGTTAATTTTGAGCTGCAAGAAATAGAACCTTTAACACGTAACCAGCTAAAAGCATTTGAATCTGATAAGCATCTTGTACTGCACGGGCTTGCAGGAACAGGTAAAACATTCATATCGTCATACCTAGCATATGATGATATGGCAAAAGGAGCCTTTCAAAAGCTAGTAATTATACGAAGTGCTGTACCTACAAGAGACATTGGATTCTTGCCAGGTACAGAAAAGGAGAAAGCCTCTGTTTATGAAGAGCCTTATAAAGATATTGCTAACGATCTGTTCGGTAGAGGCGATGCCTACGAAATATTGAAACAGAAAAACTTAGTGGAATTTATGACTACTTCATTTATACGAGGAATTACACTCAGAGATGCAGTTATTCTTATTGATGAGTGTCAAAATATGTCTTTTCATGAACTAGATTCTATTATCACCCGTACGGGTGAGAATTGTAGAATCGTATTCTGCGGAGACTTTAGACAGGCAGATCTTCGGGCAAACGGCCTTAAAGATTTCTTCCAAGTTCTAAAACGTATGGATCTGTTCACTTTTATCGAGTTTGAGGTAGAAGATATTGTCAGATCTGAGTTTGTAAAATCATATATTATCGCAAAGAATGAACTAGATCTATGAAAGCAGTCATAAGCCACAGAATATACATGGATTGTANCGAAGAAGTNCANGAGAGAATCGANAAAGAGCTCACNTATACTATTCCTNCGCACAATCCTCTTGATCCACCTGAGGTGATTAAGAANATGGGCATTATTCGTAATGGGNTAGTNTCATTACCAATAGGTCGTACNGATTTGATACCNTCAAACTACGAAATAGTCGATAGGCGNGTNAACAAGCCTGTAGAATTTCCNGANTTTAAGTTTGANTTACGACCAAGCCAAAAAGCGGTTTATGACGAAATCGAAGATAATAGNATAATTAACGCATGGGTCAGTTGGGGNAAGACNTTTACAGGTTTAGCTATTGCNGGTAANCTTGGNCAGAAAACACTTGTTGTTACNCANACTGTCCCTCTGCGNAATCAGTGGGCAAANGAAGTAGANAAAGTCTATGGAATTAANCCNGGCATCATAGGCAGTGGTCAATTTGATCTTGATGCTNCTATCGTAATTGGTAATACCCAGACTTTNTACCGAAATGTAGACAAGATTCGNAAAGAGTTTGGNACTGTCATACTAGANGAGATGCATCATGTTAGNAGTCCGACCTTTAGTAAAATNTTAGATACAAATTACTGTAGATANAAGATAGGTCTATCGGGNACTATAGAAAGNAAGGATGGAAAACACGTTGTATTCAGAGATTACTTNGGNAATACTCTTTTCAAGCCNCCCAAAGAAAACTATATGACNCCTACAGTACANATTGTANCGTCTGAGATACGNTTNATGGANGGAGCTAGAATACCNTGGGCTAACAGAGTTACAAANCTAGCAAATGATGAAGANTATAGACATACAATAGCNCTNNTAGCNGCAGCNTANGCNGCNAAAGGACACAAAGTCTTAGTAGTAAGTGATAGAGTAAGCTTTCTAAAGGCTTGTTCGGAGCTTACTGGGGACAAATCAATCTGCGTCACTGGAGAGGTATCACACGAAGACAGGGAGACACTTGTGGATGAAATACTTTATGGAGATGCGAATGTTCTTTACGGAACGCAAGCAATTTTCTCCGAAGGTATATCAGTAGACACACTTAGCTGTCTTATACTGGCAACCCCTGTAAACAATGAACCACTATTGACACAGCTATGTGGTCGAGTGATTCGCAAAAAAGAAGGTAAGATCGACCCTGTTATTATAGATATACACCTGAAAGGAAATACGGCTCGAAAACAAGCCTCCAATCGTGTCGGGTTCTATATGAAGCAGGGNTGGAATATGAAACACCTTTAAAAAATAATTCTTGACAAAATGGTAAAAAGGAAGTATAATAGTGCTCTTATTTGATTGGAAGAAGGTTTTTGATACGGCGCAAGGAAATATTGCTGCTTGTAACATGATAATGGATATGCTCGTAAAGAGTCAGGTTCCGCGTAACAAGTATGACCCTATCTATAAATATTCTTATAAAGACTTCGCAGGCGATAGTTTTCTTCTTCATGGAGAAATGCTTCTTTACAATTCTTATAAGTACACACAAAAAGAACTTTGCATATATTACGCACTGGCTTCTCTTAGAAGTACAGCGGAGTATTTTGCAACACAAAAAACCACACTAGATACACTGCATTGTCCAGTGCCTCTAGAAACAATTAACGACAACAGGCTACTCATAATATCATCGAACGAAATAACGTTCATTTATGAAGAAGTCACACTGGAGACTATACACTAATGGCACTATCATTTAATAAGCAAACGGGCGGAGCCCAAAAATCCTCAATCTCATCTTTTCAATACAAAGACGGAGACAACAAGATGCGCGTAGTTGGCGACATTCTTGCACGTTATGTCTACTGGATTCAAGGTGAGAACGGTAAAAACATTCCCATGGAGTGTCTATCTTTTGATAGAAACTCTGAGCGATTTAATAATCAAGAAAAAGACTGGGTTCGCGAGTATTATCCCGACCTGAAATGTGGCTGGAGCTACGCTACTCAGTGCATCGACAATGGTGAAGTAAAAGTAGTAAATCTCAAGAAAAAACTGTGGGAGCAAATCATTACTGCCGCCGAAGACCTGGGAGACCCTACTAACCCCGATACTGGTTGGGACATTTGTTTCAAGCGAGTAAAAACAGGGCCTCTTCCCTACAATGTAGAGTATCAGTTGCAAGCACTGAAGTGTAAGCCTCGTGCTCTAACCGATGAAGAGCGTGAAGCTATTGCAGATCTAAAATCTATGGATGATGTAATGCCTCGCCCTACTTCTGACGCTCAGAAAGAGCTGCTCGATCGAGTTCGTAACCACGGTGACGAGACTGATGANGAAGCTCTTGACGCCGAGTTTAATGTAGGATGATTCTCTTCACAGCAGACTGGCACATAAAACTGGGACAGAAAAATGTCCCAGTTAATTGGGCTTTAGTTCGCTATCAAGAGTTCTTTGACCAGATCTATGAGTTAGAGAAAGATTGTAATATGCACATAATCGGTGGCGATCTCTTTGATCGCCTACCGAACATGGAAGAGTTGGAGCTTTACTTTTCCTTTATTCGTAGAGTAAAGATTCCAACTATTATCTAT
Organism: Methanobacteriota archaeon; assembly: GCA_002689565.1. The sequence continues at coordinate 9,006 of NZGQ01000104.1, forward strand.
GACGGAAACCATGAGGCCACAAAGAAACATAAGACTTTCTTTTCTCAGCTAAAACAAGTTTCCAGNGACATCAATCCNCTGATTCATGTAGTAGATATATCATACATAGATTCAGACTTGGGTTATGGCATATTACCTTACGCTGATCTACATAGAAAAGGTATCTTGGAACATTTTGATAAGACAAAGCCTCTGTTCACCCATGTCCGAGGAGAGATTCCACCACACGTTAAACCAGAAATCGACCTAGACTTACTAGAAGATTTCCCTGTAGTATTTGCAGGCGACTTACATAGTCATAGTAATACACAAAGAAATATCGTATATCCAGGCAGTCCCATGACTACTTCTTTCCATAGAAATAGAGTAAAAACAGGATACCTACTTATCAACGAACAGGACTGGACTTGGCTATGGGAAGAGTTTAGACTGCCGCAACTGCTTCGTAAGACAGTCAGTAGTGAGGATGAAATGATTCCCTCAGAATACGACCACACTATTTACGAAGTAGAAGGGGATATGCAAGATCTAGCCGGAGTAAAGAACTCAGAACTGCTAGATAAAAAAGTAGTGAAACGAAAGTCAGAAGCATCCCTTATTATGGATAAAGAAATGAGCGTGCAAGAAGAACTAGTAGAGTATCTGACTTATATACTAGAAATCAATCCTGATAAAATACCAGACATCATAGGAACATACAATGATTACACTACAAACATTGAAATGGGATAACTGCTTTAGTTATGGTTCTGGTAATGAGTTACAATTAGACGATAATACTGTTACACAAATCCTTGGTACTAACGGGATGGGGAAATCCTCCATCCCGTTAATCATTGAGGAAGCACTGTACAACAAAAACTCTAAAGGTATCAAAAAAGCAGACATTCCTAATCGTTATGTGAATGATGGTTATAGTATATCTTTATCTTTCACCAAAGATGAAGATACCTATCAAATCACTGTCAATCGCAAAACAAACATTAAAGTNAAACTCGAAAAGAACGGTACTGATATATCTAGCCATACGGCTACTAATACCTATAAGAGCCTTCAGGAGATTCTAGGAGTTGACTTTAAAACGTTCTCGCAGTTAGTATATCAAAATACTAATGCGAGTTTACAGTTTCTAACTGCTACAGATGCAAANCGTAAAAAGTTTCTTATTGATCTTTTACACTTAGAAAAGTACGTTGAATTATTCGAAGTATTTAAAAGCGCGTCAAGAGAGGTATCAAATACGTCAAGTACCATATCTGGGAAACTTGCAACTGTTGAAAAATGGTTAGAAACAAATAAATTGGATGATACATCCATACTACCTATGCTGGATTTAGATATTGACACATCTGAAGATGAGAAACTTATGCGTTCTTTATCAGTAGAAATTGAAAATATTTCCGAAAAAAATAAAAAAATCCAACAAAATAATTTTTATAAACAGCAGCTCGACAAGATAGACATCGGTACTATCTCTTCTAGTAGTGTTTCTTGGGAGTCTTACGATGATTTACAAGAAGAGCTGGGGTCTTTGCAAGCAGTCGCTACGGGTGCTCAACGGACTTTGGATAAATTAGAGAAAATTTCTGATGAATGCCCTACTTGTGGTCAATCTATTGATGTTTCTGCGGAGACAGCAATGATTGAAGTGGAGCGCGTGAAGCGTGATGAAGCCCACAGCAAAGCTCTAAAAATTCGTCCTCAAATTCAAGAGATTAAAGCGAATAATGCAATCTTTGAACAAAATGAAAAAGACCAAAAGACTTGGGAAGACCTATACCGCTCCTACGACAAATCTCTGCGGACAGCTACGTTGGATAAAGGACAGCTTGAAAGCGAANTGGCCGNTGTTCAAAGCAGACTTGAAGAAGCAAAAAAGCAAGTGGCAAAAATTGCAGCCGAGAACGAAAGACGAACAAAACTAAACACCCGTATACAAATTATACAGGAGCAAACAGACGAGTTTCTTGCCCAAGAATTAGAGTACAAAGATAANCTTGCAAAAAATCAAAAACTCGAAACAGAGTTAGATATTCTCAAAAAATCTTTTAGTACAAATGGGTTACTCGCGTACAAGATAGAAAATCTGGTTGGAGAGTTAGAAGAGCTGGCTAATACATACTTGGCTGAACTCTCTGACGGACGATTTACTCTCGAATTTGTAGTGTCAAACGACAAATTAAATGTTCAGATTACCGATAATGGTAATATAGTTGACATTCTAGCCCTTTCTTCGGGTGAATTAGCAAGAGTAAACACTGCTACTCTGATAGCAATTCGTAAACTAATGAGTAGTATCTCGAAGTCTAAAATCAATATATTGTTCTTAGACGAAGTAATTAGTGTTCTGGACGATGTAGGGAAAGAACGATTAGTAGAAGTTCTACTTCGAGAAGATCTAAATACCTATTTGGTATCTCACGGTTGGTCACACCCGCTGTTAGAAAAGATCGAAGTAGTCAAGGATGGAAACATAAGCGGACTAGAATAGTATGAGCGCAGGTAGAAGAAGAATGTGGTGGATGCAACAAAACCATCGCGAAGCAATAGGCATAAAGCAAGACAAGAAAGAAGAGGATGAAGATGGTAGATTCGAGAGCGAAGGGCGCGAGAGGCGAGTACCTAGTAAGGGATATGCTGAGGGAAGCGACCGGACTGAAATTTGAGAGAGTGCCTGCCTCGGGCGCTCTTGAATACCTGAAAGGGGACTTATATGTCCCTAATCAGAGAAATCATTATTGTATAGAGGTAAAAAACTATAAGGATTCTGCTCTTACTGATAAAATATTCACGCAACCCAAAACGAATAATCTTATCAGATGGTGGAAGAAAGTTGTAGTACAAGCAGCAGGGGGTGATCAAAAACCCATGCTATTTTTTAAATATGACCGATCCAAAGTATTTGTAGTAACAGAAAACAAACCAGAAAACACTATAGAGTATTTATACATTCGTTTTTTGAATTGTTATGTGTTGCTTGCAGATGATTGGTTAAAAACAGAAAAGACGGAGTGGGTAGGTGGCTTTTAATTTTAACGAACGCAACCAAAACGGTGTACTCATAGTAGATGCACTAAACTTAGCTTTTCGGTGGAAGCATCAAGGCAGAACAGATTTTAGACACCAATATGTAGAAACAGTAAGATCTCTAGCAACATCTTACAATTGTGGTAAAGTTATTATTACCGCAGATTGGGGATCCTCTAGCTATAGAAAAGAGATTTTACCAGAATACAAACAAAATCGAAAAGACAAGTATGCGGAACAAACTGAAGCAGAGAAGCAAGCATTCATTGACTTCTTCGAAGAGTACGAAGAAACACTAGAATTACTGTCAGAAAGCTATGACGTTCTTCGCTACAAAGGTGTAGAGGCAGATGATCTTGCTGCCCACCTTGTAAAGCAAAGAAAACAGTACGGATTAGAAAATATTTGGCTAGTATCTAGTGACCGAGACTGGGACTTATTGATTCAGGACGGTGTAAGTAGATTTTCTTACGTTACTCGGAAAGAGGTAACAATAGATAACTGGCATGAGCACTACGAAGTTAAACCAGAAGAGTATATCTCTTTCAAGTGTTTAACAGGAGATAAAGGTGATAATGTCCCAGGAATCAACGGCATAGGGCCGAAAAGAGCACAACAACTTATAGAACAGTATGGCGATGCCATGTCAATTTATGATTGTATACCCATCGAGGGCAAATACAAGTACATACAAGAATTGAATGAAAACGCAGAAGTACTGCTAAAGAACTATGAGTTGATGGATTTAGTAACATATTGCGATGACGCAATAGGCAAGGACAATGTGTCCAATATTGAGGAGAGAATGGTATAATGGATCAGTATCAAAGTTTTATTCATAAAAGCAGATACGCACGATGGCTAGAGGACGAAGGCCGCAGAGAAACATGGGATGAAACCTGTAGTCGCTATGTTGATTTCTTTAAAGAAAGAGAACAGTTAGACGACGAAAGTGGTCAAGAAATCTGGAATGCCATTAATGCTTTAGAAGTTATGCCTTCTATGCGTTGTATGATGACAGCAGGTGAAGCGTTGAAACGTGATAACGTAGCAGGCTTTAACTGTAGCTATTTGCATATTGATCACCCACGAGCTTTTGACGAGCTAATGTATGTATTGATGTGTGGAACTGGTGTGGGATTCAGTGTAGAACGTAATTTTATTGTAAAATTACCTGAAGTTGCTGAAACATTCCACAAGACAAGTTCCACCATAGTAGTAAGTGATAGTAAATTAGGGTGGGCGAGTGCTTTCCGTGAGTTGATTGCTATGTTATATGCAGGTAAATTACCTCAATGGGATATGAGTCGAGTACGTCCTGCAGGCGCTAGACTTAAAACATTCGGAGGTAGAGCAAGTGGCCCAGAGCCTTTGGAAGATTTATTCCGCTTTTGTGTGGGAGTATTCCAAAAAGCCGCAGGTCGTAAACTGACAAGTATTGAGTGTCACGATGTTTGCTGTAAGATTGCTGATATTGTAGTAGTTGGTGGTGTTCGCCGTTCTGCATTGATTAGTCTTTCTAATCTTTCCGATCAGCGTATGTCAAAAGCTAAGTCAGGGCAGTGGTGGGTTGACCAGGGTCAGCGCAGACTTGCAAATAATTCTGTAGCATATACAGAGAAACCTGATTTTGAAGCGTTCTTACAAGAGATGAAGAATCTATATGAGTCTAAGTCTGGTGAGCGTGGATTGTTTAGTCGAGTAGCGGCACAGAAGATTGCAGCTCGTAATGGGCGCAGAGACGCTGAACAAGACTTCGGCACTAATCCTTGCTCTGAGATTATTCTACGAAGCAATGAGTTTTGTAACTTATCAGAAGTAGTTGTACGAGCAGATGATACACTAGAAACATTGAAAGAAAAAGTACGCAAAGCTACTATCATTGGTACACTACAGTCTACTTTAACAGACTTTAGATATCTGCGAGTGCGTTGGAAGCGTAATACTGAAGAAGAAGCATTGTTAGGCGTAAGTTTAACAGGTATTATGGATCACGAAGTTTTGGGCGGAGACCCAGAGTCACCAATGCTAGCAGTGTGGCTAGAGGAAATGAGAGATGTTAGTATTGCAACAAATAAAGAATGGGCTGAAAGGCTTGGTGTTAATCAGTCTGTCGCTATTACGTGTGTTAAGCCATCTGGTACTGTATCTCAGCTTGTTGATAGTGCTTCCGGTATTCATCCTCGTTTCAGCAAGCATTACATTCGCCGTGTACGTTCAGACAAAAAAGATCCACTTGCTCTCTATATGGAACAAGCGGGATTCCCAGTCGAACAAGATGTAATGTCTCCCACTTCTGTGGTCTTTAGCTTTCCTGTAAAGTCTCCGGAAGCAAGTACTTGCGTGAAAGATGTAGGTGCAATGCATCAGCTACGGCTGTGGAAAACTTATCAGAATCATTGGTGTGAACATAAACCAAGCGTAACAGTATACTACACTGATAGTGAATACTTACAAGTAGCACAATGGATTTGGGATAATTTTGATCTATGTTCTGGAGTTAGTCTGCTTCCTACAAGTGACCACACTTATCAGCAAGCTCCGTATGAAGATATTAGTGAAGAAGAGTATAACAAGTTAGTATCCGAAATGCCACAAAATGTAAACTGGGAAGATTTATCTCAGTTTGAAAAAGAAGATAATACAACTGGATCTCAAGAACTCGCCTGCGTTGGCGGTGCTTGTGAAATCGTATAAGGAGAAAGAAAAATGAGCGAGAATAAAGTAACATTTAAAGGAGTGGAGTACGACGTAGACTCTCTTAGTGATAAATCTAAATACTTTGTAAACCAATTACAAGACCTCAACAAGCAAGCTAGTCAAGCAAGGGCAAAGCTAGACCAAATAGAGGTTGCTGCAAAAGGTTTCGGAGATATGCTACAAGAAGAGTTAGAGGTAGAAACAGATGATGCAAACGAATGAGGAAGAAGATCTGGTAAATATGCACACTTGGGAAGATGAAAATGCTCCCGAGAGTCCACAACTATCAGAAGTTGCAATGTTGTACTTAGCTCAGTTAAAAGAATTACAGAAACAATACGAACAAGAAAGAATAAAACTACAAAGACTAGAGATGTCCATCAGAGGTTTTAATGCGGCATTAAAAGAGGAATTAGAAAAGGGGCTTTAGCCCCTTTTCTTTTGTCTTTAAAATATATCTATAAAGCAGCTATCCTTGTCTTGAAGGCAGCAAAGTCCGCACTTGCCGCTACCTCTGCTTTAAGAGCCGTTAGGCTTATTGTATCAGCGGCAGTAAGCGCATCAGAAACAAAAGCAGTAGTAGCTATTTTAGTGCTTGAGTTCCCTGCAGTAACTGTAGGAGCTGTAGGTGCTCCGACCAAGGAAGGACTAATTAGTGTTGCATAAGAACTTAAATCAGCTTCAGAAACAAGCTGTAAAGTTGTAGCACTAAGCGCCTCCCCTACTAGCCCATAGGAACCTGTTTCAGTAGCCGTTAAGGTTCCATCAGCTGCTGCATAGTACTTACTTCCTACAGTCAGACCTGTATGTTCGTCAGACAATCCTGTGCTCAAGTGAACCTCTACAGACTGAGTGTCCGCTACAGAAGTGGAAGCAATACCGATCCAATTATGAGCATTAGTAGAAGTATCCATTCTAGGAACGTGTATTTTTATGTTCTGCAAAGTATGGAAACCCGTCGAATGGCGTATAAACCCACCCCCTGCATCTTCTAGTAGGCAGGTGAATTTAGCTGTCTGACCGCTGTTGTTATCTGAATATGCAGGGGTTGCTTTGTACACTGTCGTTTCTGTCCAAGAGCCACTAGAGTTTATAGTGCCAAAATGTTGCCCCCAACCTCCATCGCTGTTCAGCCTCCTACTCCACATAAAAGCAACATTTGTATTGGTTTGAGAAGGTATCATAACTACTTGACCCCAAGTCCCGCTATCAAGCGGGGCAGTCTCAATATCTGTTCTGCTTTTTAATGCCAAGGTTCCCGAACCTGTAGTAGTCTCTTTAAAAGCTCCAAAGCCTATATCCGCATTGGCCGTCTGGTATGTTTGCATAAACATATCTGTATAGGCTGAGTACCTCATTTGATTTTCGCCGTCCCAGTTATTGTTATAGGAGGCGTGACCATTACCGTTCCCTGAAAGAGCAATTGTTTTCTTTGTAGTATGACTAAAAACTCCCGAAGAGCTACTTATATTACAGTAGCCTAGTTCACGGCTTCCTGCAGTGCTAGGGTCTGGAACATCATTTTTAAACCACCAATAAACTCCGTGCTTATCTTTAACAATCATTGGATTACCCCAGTCGTTCTCCCAAAGAGTTGTAGTCACCGCTGTGCCCAAAGATATAGTGTTATTAGCTACATGATAATTAATCGGAAGTGCCCACATAACATCACTGCCTTGCTTCTTTAGAAAGAGGTAGGCATCTCCATTATCAAAACAAAATAAACGTTCGTTATTGTCATCAGTTTCCCAAGTAGTAGTACCTAGAGAGACACTAGCACTCGTACTTACAGTACTTCCATCATTTTTTACTAAATATAGAGTATTAACGGCTAGTGCCAAACCTGCGGATGTTCCTGGTATTGTACACCCTTGCATATTGCTTGTAGTAGAACTACCTATAGTTATAGTTCCTGTCGCCTCAATAGTAGCATCTTGCTGTCCATTATCAAGAGTGATTCTTGCATACCTTCCACCTTTAAGAAATACGTGTTCTTCATTAACGCTATCATACCACGTAGTTTGACTTTGGTCATCATAGTGAAGGTTAGAGGTCTGGCTTTGCGAGGTTGATTGCCCTGCAACACTAGAGGCTACTGCACTTACAGTACCAGCACTATTCAACACTACTAAGTTTCCGGCACTCACGGCTCCGTTGGCTGTAAATGAGAGAAGGTCCGAGGAGGCTCCCATAGTACTAAGATCAGGAGGGGTGTACGTAAATACTCCTGTAGTATTATTATATGAAAGATCTCCATCTCCTGAGGCAGAAGGCTCCGCCCCTACTGATAAACTATTTAATTGAATACCGTTTACGGTAGTAACCCCACTCCATCTAGTATGGGATGAGTCGTAGGTAAAAACGGTATTTCCGCTCGTAAACGTATCTCCGTTTGAGGGGTTATTGGGAAAATTAACTGCTGCCATGGGTACTCCTGTTGCTATTATTCTTGAGTTTTAACTCGATTAAATTCATTCTTTGCACTAAGACCAAGACTCTTTACTTACTGCCGTACTACTTCCCGAATCGCCCGAATCGCCCGAATCGCCTCCGCCACCTGTGCCTGTATCTGCGAGCCTTCTAACGATGGCACCCGTCGCCAATGATAGAAAGGTAGGTCCTGCAATAACCGTTTTAACCTTACCGTCTTCGATATAACCTGAGAGATTAATTGTTGCCATATTACTTCAACTTTACCATATATGCGCCACGGGTTGCGCCTTCCATCGGAATATAAAAATAGTCCTCGCTCGAGATTGTTAATGTGTCGCCATAGCTGCCCTGACCACCATATGTCATATACACGGGAGAGGTGCTTACGTCTAGGAACTCAGAAAGCATCAAAGGGTCCACAATCGATATCGGCAATAATGGCAATGCTGCATTACCAGAAGAATCAATTGAGCGACGATATGATCCCTGCAGAGCATAGTTATGTACTGCGAAAAGATCTCCTACCATACAACCTACAAGACCGTCCCACCCATTTGGGGCTTCTACGCTAGTGCTAGAAGTTGTTCCGACATCCTTATTGATTTTTATCTTGTTCCAAGCTGTTATACTATTTGAGGCGCCGCCCCATGCGGGACTACTACTAGTCATCTGGAATTGTAATGCTCTAACATTTGTAGTAGATGTGGGGTCATACATATTAATGGCGTAAAAGCCTGGACCACCCCGCGCCCAAGAGCTGCTTGTGGAACTTGCTGGTCCATTCATATCAGCGGAGGCTTGGTAGGAGCTTGTGTGAGCATTAATATGACTGTAAAAATTCAGGAACAAATAGGGTGCGTTTTCCTTATATGCCGAGCTTGGCGTAACAACAGTCTCCATAAGAAATTGCATATTGGTCACGGATGCTCCATTCAATTCATATCTCGAACGCCCCCAAATAAGAAGGCACTTACTATTAGCAACTACGTGTATTGTTCCCCTCAAGGCGTTATATTTTACATAGGATGAGCTTGTAGAGCTATACCCACCTAAAAGTCTTTCCGTACTCTCCTCGCCATCCAAAACAGGCATCAAGCGGAAGCCGCCATTAGTGGTGTTATTATACATACTGGTGCTTCCGTTATAGCCAACTTCGGCATACTTATACTTACCAGATTGTGCGTGCGAGCTTTTCATTATATATTTGTCAGCGTTAGAAACACTTCCTGTGCGTAGGCTCGATGGCGAAACAAGACTCCAAGTGCTTGCCACTGTATCAGATATAGAAGATGTAGATGAATCAATAAATTCACATGCCCCTAATGTTGCTCCACCAGCGCCATCAGACTCGCTGAGAACTCTTGCTATATCTCTTGCCATTTCTGATGGCTTTACGCTACTCCCAAAACTTAATTTTGCGTACATTTATTTTTCTCCTTTAAACCTTTATGTTAATGTAATTAATAAGTACAAGTCTGATCCTGCTGTACTAGATCCTACTTGTGTAATATCTATTGTTAAATAGTCCCCTTGAGACAAAGATACCGACAAAGAGTTCGACAAACTGCTTGTCGATCCTGCCGCAATGGTCAAAGTGCCTGCTGACGAGCCGTTTTTATTTATGGTTAAATTCACCGAAGAACCCGCCGCCGCTGTTCCTAAATGTATGTCAGCTGAAGATAAAGTATAAGATCCTGGCGAATACAATCTAATAGCCCCTGTGTTCGTTTCTAGTGCTCCGGAATAATTGTATGTCCTATAAATTGGTGCAGGGTTCGTAGACCCTGTTTGCGTACCGTCGGCAGGCATTAAATTAATCGTAGTAGATGAAGTAGCTGTACCTAGTTGTTGATAGCCTGTGTCTGTCGTCGAGAATCCACCATTAGAGTCTAACCAATATGTTGTACCGGCGGACAATGTGTTTGTCGTTGGAGCGTCTCCCACCAAAATTATTGTGGCGGTTCCGTCCGCTGAAACTGCTGTTTTGTTTATTCCTATATAGTTTGAGGAAACTTCTCCTGAAATAACTACAGCTTCTTGTCTTACTGAAATCACCATTCTGCGATTAGCAGTATTATTAGAAGCATATTTGAGGAAAACGCTAATAAATCTACCTTCTCCCAGAGAAAGAGTACGAACCGGAGTATTATACGGAGTTAGTGTGCCGCTTATTGTTACTGATGCGCTTACTGAGACTGAATCATTCTCATCTATAGTAATAATATGTCGATCCATATTACCACTACTACCACTATTAGTATTTTTAAATACATGAATGAATTTGCCTAAGTCCTGCATCCAAACAATATCAGCAAATATTTTCTGACTGGGTGTGGTGAGGCCTGTTGTTGCGGTGAAACTTGTAAAAGAAGTTCCGCTTACAGAACCGACAAGCATTCTACCAGAAGAGCCAGCAATCAACACTTTACCTGCATCGCTTACATCCGCAGCAAGATAATTACTTCCATAATCAACATCAACTATCTTGTAAGGTGTTCCTACAGTCATGCCAGTTCCGGTAGCATCTGGAGTGACCACAACTCCCCAAACATCATCCGAACTAGAACCGCCACTACCCGCTCTATAAAGTATAATAATTTTTCCGTTTACATACTTAGTGTAGAATGGCTTATTTTGACCAGAGCCTGTTACTTCATAAGCGGACCCGAAAGAAATTGTATCATTCGTAGGGTCGCAATCCATAATAATTAGTTCTAGATTATCGTTAGTATTATAATTAACGGCAAACTGCCTTCCGTCATTAAGAGAAACTAAATCACTTTTATAAGCATATGTCCCTGATGCGCCATTATTTCTAATAGTGCTCATAGTTGGTGAACCACTCGAATCTAACGCAATCATATAAGCATGGATACCGTTATTGCTTGATTCTCTTCCCCTTCCCGAAGCAACAAATCGCCCTATACTTGAGTCATACACAATACCAGCAGGAAAATCTGAATCTATATTGCCACTAACTAAAGTAGCTGTCGACCCAATTTTAGTTGCGGTTGTACCACTTATAGAAAATACTTGGAAGAATGGATGATCTCCATTTTCTAAAACTGCCGTTGCTATTGCATATTGGGATCCATCATAGGCAACATCTCCTGTTCCCGAGCCGCCCTTAACGTCACCAGTAGAGCTTTCCGGGCTCCAGAATTCAACAGGCGTTCCAGTAGCCGCTGAGGTTGTTTGGCCTCCAGAACTTCCGATACCTGCTACCTTTCCGTTTGATTTAAGAGCAGCGACCTGACCAGCAACCATTCCACTAAATGCCGTGAAAGTTTTTTCACTAGAACCGGCGCCTCCATCAGCACCATCAGCACCATCAGCACCATCAGCACCATCAGCACCATCAGCGCCATCAGCACCTGCGGGACCTTGTGAGCCTGTCGCACCTGTTGGACCTGTTGGACCTGTTGGACCTGTTGGGCCTGTTGGGCCTGTTGCACCATCAGCACCATCAGCACCTGCAGCACCTGCAGCACCTGTAGCACCTTGTGAACCTGTAGCACCTGTGGCTCCTTGTATACCTTGAACACCAGACAGATCAGTAACATAACTATAAGCACTGCCGTTCCACAAGTATATTTTACCTGTATCCGCATCATTAACACTGCCTGTGTCTATTAATGCAAACTCTCCGGAGTTAATGCCGGTCGGGCTAGTATCGGATGTTAAATTAGAAACAGAAGTATAAGTCTTTGCTATAACAAAACCTTGTCCTGCGGAACCTGTTGCCCCTGTTGCCCCTGTTGCCCCTTGTGGGCCTGTTGCACCTGTTGGGCCTGTTGCCCCTGTTGAACCCGCAGGTCCAGTAGCACCTTGTGGACCTGTTGGACCCGCCGGACCTGTGGCCCCATCATTTCCATCAGCACCTGCAGCACCTGTAGCACCTTGCGGGCCGGTAGCCCCTTGAGGTCCAGTAGCACCTGTTGCACCTGTAGCTCCTTGAGAGCCTGTTGTACCTGTTGCTCCTGTTGCACCCGACAAATCACTAACGTAAGAATAGGAAGTGCCATTCCATAAATATAATTTTCCTGTGTCTGTATCTTCTATGCTACCTGTGTCTATTAATGCAAACTCTCCGGAGTTAATACCAGTAGGGCTAGTATCTGCATTTAAGTTGGCGACAGAGGTATAAGTCTTTGCAATACTAAAACCGGGGCCTGTCGCACCTGTTGGGCCTGTTGCACCAGTTGGGCCAGTAGGTCCCGTAGCGCCTTGTATACCTTGAGGCCCTGTCGCACCATCAGCACCATCATTTCCAGCGGCACCTGTTGGACCTGTTGGACCTTGCGGACCCGTTGGACCTGTTGCACCAGTATCTCCTTGTGGACCTTGTGAGCCTGTCGCACCTGTCGCACCCTGTGGACCTGTTGCCCCGTCTGCCCCGTCAGAACCAGCAGAACCCTGAGGGCCTGTCGCCCCTGTTGGGCCTGTTGCACCAGTAGCACCTTGTATACCTTGAGCACCCGATAAATCGGTGACATAAGAATATGCACTACCATTCCATAAATATATCTTGCCTGTATCGGCGTCATCTACACTTCCCGTATCAATTAGGGCAAACTCTCCAGAGTTAATACCAGTAGGACTAGTATCTGAAGTTAGGTTTGAAACAGAGGTATATGTTTTAGCAATAGTAAAGCCTTGTCCCGCAGCTCCATCAGATCCGTCCACGCCGGCAGCACCTGTTGCTCCTGTCGGGCCTTGTGGACCTGTTGGACCCTGCGCACCTGTTGCACCTGTTGGGCCCGTAGCTCCATCATCTCCATCCGCCCCAGCAGCACCTGTAGGTCCTTGTGGGCCCGTAGCTCCTTGAGGGCCTGTTAAACCTTGTATCCCCTGAGGACCTTGTGCACCTGTAGCACCTGTGTCGCCAGTAGTACCTTGAGGTCCTGTAGCACCTGTGTCCCCTGTAGGACCTTGTATACCTTGTGGACCTTGTGGACCTGTCGCACCTGTTGCACCTGTAGCGCCTTGCGCACCTGTAGCACCTGTAGCTCCTGTCCTGTTTAATATAACCCACTGAGAGCTATTACCATCATTGTAGTAGGTATAAGTTTCTAAAGTGGACGGATCAAACCACATATCTCCGTTGTCTGGAGAAGAAGGGGCGTTTTCGGAGACTGTTACACTCCCGGGATCGCCCACAGCACCCTGAGCACCATCAGCACCTGCAGGACCTTGTGGGCCTGTTGCTCCATCAGCACCTGCGGGACCTTGTATACCTTGTGGACCTTGTGGACCTGTTGCTCCTTGTGGGCCATCAGCACCTGCAGGACCTTGTGTACCTTGACTACCATCAGCACCTTGTATGCCTTGTATACCTTGAGGCCCGTCAGCACCTGTCGCACCTGTAGTGCCTTGTATACCTGCGGAACCAGATAAATCTATAACAAACGAATACGTAGAACCGTTCCAAAGGTATAATCTACCATTATCAGAGTCTTCTACATCTCCTGTATTAATTAATGCAAACTCCCCCGAAGAAATGTCAGAGGGGTCGGTATCAGCAGTTAAATTGGAAACAGAAGTATATGTTTTAGCAATAGTAAAGCCCTGACCCGTAGCACCTGTGGAACCTGTAGGGCCTTGTATACCTTGTGGGCCTTGGGGACCTGTGGTACCTTGTATACCTTGAGAGCCTGTAGAACCTGTTGGGCCTGCTGCACCTGTTGGGCCTGCGGGACCTGTATCGCCTTGAGGGCCTTCTACGCCTTGTATACCTTGTATACCTTGTATACCTTGTATACCTTGTATACCTGCAGAACCAGATAAATCTATAACAAAAGTATAGTTTGACCCGTCCCACGAATAAAGACGGGCATTATCCGAATCTTCGACGTCTCCCGTATTAATTATTGCAAACTCACCGTCTAATATACCTGTAGGATCTGTATCTGCATTTAAATTGGAAACAGAAGTATATGTTTTAGCAATATTAAATGCTAAGCCCGTTACACCTTGTATACCTTGTATACCTTGTATACCTTGTATACCTTGAAACCCTTGAGGGCCTCTAACGTTACCCACATTTACAGTACTACCGTCAGCGAGATAAAGAATAAGATTATTACCAGATATAGTAGCTGTAGAAATACCTGCGTCACCATCGCCTTGTATACCTTGTATACCTTGTATACCTTGTATACCTTGTATACCTTGTGGGCCTATATTTGAATAGCTTAAGCTATTCCAAGCGGTGCTACCATCGCCAATTTTTAAGTAATCTGTATCTAACTCGTAGCCTAGCTCTCCGTCTGCTAGTACGGGATTTGCGGTGCTCCAGTTTGTTGAGCTATCGCGTCTAATTTGAATTTGTACTGCCATGTTATGCTCCTCCTCCGTTTAGGGATATTGTAGAAGTATTTCTAGTTGTTGTTGCGGTTCCGCCATCAATATTTAAGCCACCACCATTAGCAAGAACAAAAGCTGTAGTTGCTATTTGAGTAGTGTTTGTATTTGCCGAGGCGGTAGGTGCGGTAGGAACACCTGTAAAAGTAGGGCTGTTAAGTGTAGATAAAGATGCAATTTCATCGTCTACATAAGTAATTGAGGCTTTAGTCGCTAAAGTATTATTAACCGACGTAGCAAAGTTACTATCGTCTCCTAGAGCAGCAGCTAATTCATTTAAAGTGTCTAAAGAAGAAGGTGCCGAGTCTACCAAAGAACTAATAGCATTATTTACATATTGCGTAGTTGCATAATTGGTTAAAGATCCAGGCGTAAAAGTAAATACGCCTGTAGTGTTATCATAAGAAAGAGACGCAGTTACTCCATCGGAGGCTGTTACTGCACTTAAGCTAGTGAGTTCTATTTTATCCGCTAAGTTAGTTGGAATTATGTTATCTGTAGGGCCTACGGAAGTGTTTGCGGGAAGTACGACGCCTCCTGTGCTTGAAGAAGAAATAGAAGCATCACCAACATTAATTGTATTTGCAGCAAAATGGCCCGCCTCTACATATAGATTCGCAAATCTTTTCGTAGGGCTACCAAGATCAATGCCCGTATAGGTGGTTACTCCCATGGAAGTACTACCTATTGCAGTATCAGCAGGTAAAATATTACTTATTAAAGAACTTAATCTTGTATCTAAAAAGTCAATAGTAGTAACTATAGAACCCGAAGATAAATTAGAAGGAGTAGGTGCCTGAACAGTTCCCAAAAAGGTAGGACTAGTTATATCCGATTTTAGTGCTAATCCCGCCAGTAGATCCGTGTTTACTTCTTCTACCCCTGTTAATAGATTCGAAAAGTTATCATCAACCTGCTGATTTGTCAGAGGCTCATTCAAAGGGACTCTTAAAACAAGGGTAGGAGTAGTATATGTAGGCATTTTAAACCTCTATTAAGTCTGATCTGCTATTTTAATAGACCAAGTTACTTGTAAGCTGTCTTGAGGAGCTTTGTTGACTTGTTTAAATCGGGTACGACATAACATACTTTGATCTTTATTCAGTCCTTGACTGGTACCTCCACCTACTGTTCCGTTAGCTTTAATCATTGCTTGTTTGTTGAAAATACCTGCTTCTGTAATAGGCAAAGATACAGCATTTCCCGCACTTGTAGCAGCAGTTGAGCCGTTAGTATGTCCTTGCAGTGCTGGATGGTTTTCTCCAAAAAAGGCTCTATATACTAAACGATCTCCTGACTTTCGAGTTTGAGCAACACCAGCTACAGAGGATACAGCGCCACTGGTTTGCTCATAAGAACCTTCGGGACTTACTCCGCCATCTTCTTGAAGAACTCCTGAACCTACAGGATTTTCTATTGCTTGGAAAATTTTATTTTCAACATGACCAGTACCTCCGCTATTTGCAGTTGCATTTGCAGTTCTAGACATATCGACTCTACCACTTTGATAAGTTACTAAGGGAGTTCCCGCGTTATTAGGATCATCTTTACCACTTGTAGCCGCTGAATTAGCAACAGTACCTACAGTACACTCTCTTTCTAAAATTTCATCGGTACCAGCAGGTGCTGCCGCACTTGTAATCCCGTCTATAGTACTTGTGGATCCTGTACCGAGACCCATAAATTTCATCATTGTGGGAAATCCTGTATACCCGATGCGATCTTCTCCGCTATCGATCATACGTCCTACAATATGTGCGAGACCTTGCTCAGTAATTTTGTTTCTTACAGTTTTATGTTGTTTTACTTTACCCTGTCCATTTCGTAGAACTAGGTTAACGGTGCCTCTAGCCATTAGTCCGTCTTTATGCATAATTAATCTCCTGTGATTTCAACGCCGACATATGCTTGTGAAAAATACCCTGATGAGTAGTTCTGTGAAAAACCAGAAAGCGTGTCGTCGGCTAACGCATTTTCTGATTGGTAATCTCGTCTATATTCTACTTGTCGATAGAATGTACTAATTATATCTAAAAGCTCCTCTGTTGGTCGCTTTTGTGTTTTTTCTTTTGAGCTTTCTGAGACTGCAAGGTCTTCAAACCCAAAGAACGGTCTATAAGTTTCTGGTACTGATGTTGTACCTAGTAGCTCTTTTAAAGGTTTTTGTATATCCATGATATACTCTTCTTCAATCATTACCCTAAATGGATCGTATTCCGGCGTATATGAAGGAGGCACATACAAAGGATGCATATTAGTACCCTGATTAACATAATACCCTGGATGTTCAACAAGAGTATATTGTAATATATTTTTAAGTATAAGTCTATCTTCTATAGTTGACAACGTACTAAACAACTCTTCTGTCGGAAGTACTGCTTTTGCAACTAAAGACTTTTCTGAAGTACTTATACTCTCTAAAAACTTTTCTTTATCAACTAATTTTCCTGCTGTATCATCTAGCCCTATTAAATCCGGGGTTCTTGATATTGCATTATGTGCCGGAATTCCATTCGCATGATCGTAGGGTACATATACTAAGGACTTGTTCAAAAGAGTTTTATCTATAAAAAACTCTTCTATATTTTCCTCTGCGGCTACGTTTATTTTTCTTATTTCTACTGTTTTTGTGGGTATCACATACTCTGTTTCTGCCGAAAAATTCTCAACCTCGAAAGGCAGAGGCAGTTGAAAAGACATAGTATCTCTTCCGGAATATACACTTACCAGTTCCCCGTCTCTTTCGGTAAGTTTACTATTATTTATCTGTGTAGGATTACTGACTACCGTTATATAAGTTCCTGGTAAAAACTCTCCTGAACCTAGCCAGAGTCTAACTTTGTATCTTTGTGTCACTGTATCGTAATAAAGATCAAAACCTCCTGAGGTAGCGTTGCCGCGAGTATAAAAGTTTGGAGCATCTTCAATAACCTCTTCGGGGGTCATTCCCTGCCACGTCTCATTCGGTCCAACAATGTCACTCCAGAAGTAATCAAAACCAGACGATATCACATAAATTTCATCCCCAGGAACATATTGTAAATGAGTTACACCGTCTGACCAAACCTTTCTATTATACTGGTCTAATTCGAAGCTCTTATTCCCAATAAAGTCTAAGGTTTGGACCATTTTTGTAGAATCTTCGTTAAGTATAGACTCTTCAGGATTACTTATCTTAGAAGGTATAGTATCCTCTATAAGAGTAAGTTCATCTAAAGCCCTTTTCCAGTTTTCTATACTAAGACCCTGGCCTGGAATTTCATTGTTATGCCACCTGGCAGAGGCTATTGCAGCTAAGTCCGTGTCTCTAGTAGTAAAGGGACCTTGATTCGGTCCCCTACTCAATGCAGAGGCAAATGAAGGCGTCGCAGGATACGGACTAGTTGTAGTATATAATTTATAACGGTCCTGGTAGTAGGCAGGGAACGTAATTATATAAGGTCTTTTAAACTCTGTAAAGCTTATGTCGAGACTTTTTCTAGCAACTTCTTCGAAATCAGTACTATCTTTTACATCAATAGGTCTTGTAGGGTATAAAAGCTCGCTTAGTTCTATAGTAGTATTTAATCTTTTTGGTACTTCTAAAGAAAGCCCTACCCCTGGAATCTCATTATCGCCCCATCTAGCTGCCTCAAATACAGCTAATTCAGTATCCCTATCAGCAATAGGACCTTGGCCCTCTCGTTTATATTCTTCGTGACTACCAAGGCCGCTATTAGCGCTAGTATTATAATAGATAAATGAACCTGAATAACTAGTAGTTCTATAAGGTCTTTTAAACTTAGAAAAATTTATTTTTGTAAGTTTCCTGTCTACATGCTCAAAGCTTGTTATGTCCTCCGGGTTTAAAGGTCGAAAAGCCTGAGGAACTTCAGCAAGTTTTATGTTATTCTGTAAGTCTTTACCCTGTTCAAAACCTATGCCCGTACCGGGAAATTCATTGTTACCCCATCTAGCAGACTCGATCGTGGCTAGATCAGTATCTCTTTCTGTGATAGGGCCTTGGCCCTCTTCACTCCAGAAAGGAGCATATCCTATGGTGCTCGAAGTTTCTCTCTTTCTGTACTCTCCCAAATAATGAAAATATAAATAAGGTCTCTTAAAATTAGTAAAACTTAGTTCTAGTATCTTTTCATTTTGAGAGTCTATTATCTCTAAGGTCTCTTTAGGTAGTTCTGCTCTTAGTGCTTCAACAAGAACGGAGCCAACTGCTCTACTTTCGTCTAAACGTTCTCCATATAGCAAGGAAACAAGTTCTTCTGCTTCTACAACATGAGGTACAATAAGGCTTGATTCCCACTTGATGAAAATATCTTCATCAAAAGTAATTCCCGACCCTAAACCTTTTTCTACATAAAAAGGGAGTAAATCTGCTCTGGCTTGAGCTATATCATCAAGTCTTGAGCCTTGCAAAATACTATGATCTTCATCATCTACTGCTGTAAGTAAGTCAAAGATGCCCGATTTACTTAAAAGTTTACCTGCAATATCTGAAACTTCGGGTATATCTTCTAAAAATTTATTTGCATCAAAACCTATTTCGGTAGTGTCTAAGTTTACGGTATCAAATAACTTTTCATAGTTTCTAAAAAGTAAGTCTAAACTTAGAGACTTAATTAAAGGACTGCCCATATTTAATGCAGAAAAAACGGCTGAGCTAGTACTTATTTTTCCTAAAGCGGCTAGTAGTTCTTGTGCGACTGTGGTTTGTACTTTTTCAACTACATTCAGTGTATCTATAACAGGGCTATTTGCTTTACTAACAGTGCCTAGCGAAGGAGAATTTATTAGATAGGCTAGATTTAGTACTGCTTTCATTTAGTCTCTCATTTAAATACGGGATTCTGTGTTACTGCCCTCTTTATTCTTGGTTTATCTACACTAATAGTACTGAGACTAATAGGAGAGTTTACAACCTTTAGCTTACGTATATTAATATTTCCCCCATTATACGTTAAAGTTCTTATTTTAAAAGGCTGCTTCATGAAAACTGTGTACGAACACGGAAAGTAATATGCTCAAATACTGTCTGCTGTGTGCCGTTATCGAAAGTAATCTCAACCTCCCCTTCATAGTAGCCTTCTTCAACAGTAGCGACCCAAGGGCCCAAAGGAAACTGTAAAAATCCAGAACCTAAGTTAGAAGCATCGGAATCATATGTGATAGTTGATAGTATTGCTGTAGTTCCTTTTTTTCTCAGAGCTAAAGTAACCGTTCCGGAAACCCCTAAGTTTATATTAAATGCACCACCTGTGTCATCTCTCGCAAGAGTAACTTGTAAGTTTGCTAAAGTATCTCCTGATACAAGTGAAATTATATTCATAAAAATGCCTGCTTTTCCGCTTTTGGAACTTGTGGAAATTATTTCCAGATAGTAAGAATTATATCCAACTTGACATAGGATGTCAAGAACTTTTTTTAGTTTGGTATTATGCTTTATTATTTGTATAAAATCATTAACCGTGGTGGCGTTTTTTAACTAATAAATCTCAACACTTGTTCTTCGTCTATTACATAAACTAATACATAACTACGTCCACTAGTCTGTGCTTTTAATAACCTGTGTCGACCATCTATCATTCTATAAGGTTTATCTACTGGGTTTTTCATACCTTTGACTACTATTCCCGGAAGGTTTAAGTCGGCTTGCTTGTATCGACTACCTCTTGTTTCTATTGTTTTTATTGTTTTGTAGCCTATATCACCTATATTTATCGAAACTGGTTCAATATTTTTTAGATTAATCCACTTATAGACTTTGGAACAATCTATTTGCGTTGGCACGTTAAATATTTGCCAATCGCCATCCATCATATGTATCATCTTATAGAGAACCCAAAACTTAATCTATCTATTTCCGAACCTACACAATGCCAAAAGAAAGGTGGTTCACCCGTTACTTCAAATAAACGACTTGTAAGTCCTTTATCGTCGTAATCTGTAATTACTTTTTCATTTTTTATATATCTAAAAAATGATTTATTTGCTTCCTTTGTCCAAGTTAAATAAAGTTTTTTACACGGATGGTTTCTATTTGTGTGCCATCCCATATATCCAGTGGAGGGGTAATGAAAAAAGCCTGTATTCCAAACAATTTGTTTTGGAAATAGTTTCTGAATTAAGGGAGTTATTTGTCTAGTAACCTCTAAACCTTCAAAGCTGACCATATTAGTCTCCTTACTAATTGAGATGTTGGAGGTATTAAGATATTCTAGAGTTAACTTATCGCTCCAATCTTTTACTGTACGAAGCCCTTGTATTCTTGTATGTAAGACTATGTCTTTGTAGTTTTTTTCGATTATTTTTTCAACTTTAAGTCTAGCTTCTTCTGGAAGATCAAATCTTATACTCATACCAGCCTAGGATTGTACTTTGATTCGAAATCAATAAAAACATTAGGAACGGCCTCCTGTGCAGTCCAATAATCGGTAGCACCAGATAAATTAACAGTACTTGGCAGATCTCTTAAGATTTGTTTGTCTGCTTCAATTTCTGCAACTACGTCTGATAAGCCTTTTGTTAGCGCTCTCATCGCAAGTGTATCTAAGACACGAAAAGCCAGATTGCGTTGATGACGTATCAAGTCTAAAATATATATCTCGACAAGCTCCATATCCCATGAAACTGTTGTCGGGTTTTCAACATTATCAAATTGTAAATATTCGTTCATTGAAATCATAGCGAAATCGTTACGATTTGAATTTTCATCAATAAGGTCGTGCTCTAAATAACCAGCATCTTCAGGAATAACCTCGTCCGCTATAAGTTGGCTTACAGATTTATCAGTAGTAATTAAAGAAATTTTCGATGTACCTACTGGATAGTTAAAAAATATAGTTTTCATTTGCTTTTCTCTCTTTAATATAATATTGTGACGGTGATAGGAGTATTCGGATTAACCGAAGTAATTCCATGAATAGGGGCATCATTGTTATCGTTACCACCAAAGTGGGTATAGTCGTTTGTTGCTCTAGTTGCTCTTATTACAAAAGATGTTGTAGTTTGGCTATCTACCCAAGCATTATAATCTTTTATATACTGGACGCTACTACTATCATTACCATAAATATTAGCAGCTAATAAGTAAGTTTTGTCCGAAACACCTCCTACTAGTATTGAGTAGCCTGTATTAGTCGAGGGCCTGCCCCCTGAAATGGTGGAAGGTATAGTGATCGTCCATTTACCTGTTTCATTTTTAACTACTGTTAATCCACCGCCACTTGCTAAAACCGCAGCGGTAGAAGGGTTATATGTTACGTGCCCTTTAACCATGCTCGTTGTAACGGTATTCGTATCAACCCAAGGAACATTAACATACATTTTACCGCTAGATAGTTCGACAGGGTAGTTTCTACCGTTTTCAGCGTATCCGATTTTAACTAAACCTAATGTGCTTGAATTCGCCTGCGCATACGTTGTATTCGTATCAGTATTCGTATCAACCCAAGGAACATTAACATACATTTTACCGCTAGATAGCTCGACAGGGTAGTTTTTACCGTTTTCAGAGTATCCGGTCTTAACTAAGCCATACGTACTTGAATTCGCCTCTGAATATGTTGTATTCGTATCTATCCAAGGAACATTAACGAAAGCCTTATTACTTCCGTCTAGTTCAACTGGGTAGTTTTTACCGCTTTCAGTGTATCCAATCTTAATGAGGCCCTCAGCACTTGAAGTAGCTGTTGAATATGTTGTGTCCGTATCAGTGTCTACCCAAGGAACATTAACGAAAGCCTTATTACTTCCATCTAATTCAACTGGGTAGTTTTTGCCACTTTCAGTATATCCGATTTTTAATAAACCTAGACTCGAGGAAGTGGCAGCTGTTGTTGATCCGCTCCAAGGTACGTCAACATATGCGTGACCGAGATTAGATAATCTTACGGCATACCTTTTATTTGCAAGATCTTGAGTATGCCCTACTTTTATTAAACCTAAGTCCGAGGAAGTTGCTTCTGAATATGTTGTGTCCGTATCAGTGTCTACCCAAGGAACATTAACGAAAGCTTGACTATTGGCGTCTAGTTCAACTGGGTAGTTTTTGCCACTTTCAGTATATCCGATTTTTAATAAACCTAGACTCGAGGAAGTGGCAGCTGTTGTTGCTCCTGCCCAGGGTACATCAACATATGCTTGACCATTAGTAGCTAAGTGTATCCCATATCTTTTATTTCCAAGATCTGTGGCATGACCTACTTTTATTAAACCTAAGTCCGAGGAAGTTGCTGTTGTATACGTTGTATCAGTATCAGTATCTACCCAAGGAACATTAACATACATTTTACCATTAGCTAGTTCAACTGGATAGTTTTTACCATCTTCAGTGAATCCGATTTTAACAAGTCCCTCAACACTTGCAGTAGCTGTTGAATATGTTGTATCAGTATCTACCCAAGGAACATTAACATATGCCCTACCGGCAGATAATTCAACAGGGTAGTTTTGAGCATTTTCAGAATATCCAACCCTTATTAAGCCGTAGGTATTTGTAGTCGCTTGTGAATACGTTGTATTAGTATCAGTAGTTATTGTATCTGTCCAAGGAACGTTAACATACATTCTACCTCCAGATAATTCAACTGGGTAGTTTTTGCCACTTTCAGCATATCCAATTCTAACTAGACCGTACGTATTTGAAGTCGCTGGTGAATAGGTTGTATCCGTAGTACTGTAGCCTACGAGACTGTGATCACCCCAGCCATATGCTGTATCCCAGTTAGTAATCTTAGTAGCTGTAACACCACTAGCAGCATGAGCTGTAAACACAGGATCACTTTCTGTAGTTAAGTAACCTGCTGCACTATGATCTCCCCAGCCATATGCTGTATCCCAGTTAGTAATCTTAGCAGATGTAACACCGCTAGCAGCATGAGCGGTAAATACAGGATCAGTTTCTGTAGTTAAGTAACCTGCTGCACTATGATCGCCCCATCCAAAAGCAGTATTCCAATCATCTGAATCTCCGCTACCTGCCAAAACTTTACCTGCCGTTTCTATATCTCCCGTGGCATCAATGGTTCCGCAAGTGATATTACCATTACTATCTACAAACGTAGTGTTATCAATAGTAATACTTGCGGTTAGATTTAAACCTCCTGATGTATCTACTATTGCCGCTGCATTATTCCAGGCGGCAATATAGGCAGCTGTAACATTGCTGGCAGCATGAGCTGTAAACACAGGATCACTTTCTGTGGCAATATAGTCAGTACCGGCTGTTGCGGCACTGATATTGCCATTTCCATCTGCCTTAACCAAGCCAGTAACAGCCCCCACTATAGAATCAGTTTCTGTGGCTGATGCTGCTGTATCCCAGCTTGTAATCTGGGCCGCAGTAATACCGTTGGCAACATGAGCTGTAAACACTGGATCTGTCTCTGTGAATGCGCTTAAATATCCTGCGGCACTATGATCACCCCAGCCATATGCTGTATTCCATTGATCGGAGTCACCTCCGTTAGCTATTACTTTGCCTGCTGTTTCTATGTCTCCTGTGGCATCAATAGTTCCACAAGTGATATCTCCACTACTAGTAATTATAGTATTACCGTCTAGTCCTAATCCCGCAGAACCTAGGGTAGCTCCGGGCTGTGATGTGACAGTTCCCGAAGCTGAAGTTGTTGAGGAACCAGTAACTGTTAATCCTGAAGGGCCTGTCTGCGTGGATCCAGCAGTAGAACTGCTTCCATCCGCATTAGTAGTTGTTACTCCTCCAGTTGTAGCAGTGCCTGCACTAGTTATATTACCTGAAGTATCTACTACAGTATTACCGCTAGCATCTTCAATGCCTCCTCTTGCGGTTATTTTTCCGTTTGCATCGACTAAGGGTTGATTATTAATAGTAATGTCTAAAGTAATATCCAATCCTTGAATATTTTTTAAGTTTCTACCACTATCTAAAACTTCGGTTCCGTTTACAGAATAAGAGTTTGCATCTATATTACCAGAAGCATCCACTGTAGTACTTACTAAATTAGTAGCAGATAAAGTAGCAGTATTTGCATTATATTTCACGGCTGAATGAGTATTTAGAAGAGAGCCTGCTCGTGTACTGTTATTTGTGGGCACAAAAGTTATAAACTGATCTGAAGCAGAGCTAGAACTGCCTGTTTCTACCGTATCAGCAACAGGTTTATAGCTGTCCGTATAAATTCTACTTCCAAACAACAAACCTTCATCAGTGCTTGAATCTAACTCTAAAGGATGCTCTGTTTCCCAATCACCTCCTACAGTATCTATTTCACTATCAGTTCTATTTACTAGCACAAAAAACTTGTCTGAGTCTACACTAATATAAAAATCATTCTTGTTTATATCTCTATCTAAAAGGCTTATTGTCGGTGAATTAGCTTTTATTGTGAATTCGGCATCACTATTATAAACATTGCTGTCTATAAGAATGTCTCCTTTAAACCATTTATCTCCACTAATTGTTTGATTCCCTGAAGTTCTTACCACGGTAGAGTCTACGTCTAAAGTTACATCTCCTTTAATCCCTCCTCCTGATAATCCATCTCCTGCAATAACTGAGGTAATATCTCCATCGAAAAGGTCTGTACTACCCCCTTCATCAATAAGCTTAAAACCTCTAGACGTTGTTGGTGCATTAGCAACAAGTATTCGAGCACCTTCTACGGCAGGGGAGCCTCCTCCGGTGAATTCTAGTTCAATATCAAAATAATAAACACCAGGACTCAAACTAACAGTGGTGCTAGTAGTGATATACCCTTCTCCATCTACAGCTCCGAAAGTTCCTGTTCGTGGAATATCTATACTTACGTCAGCCTCAATAATTGAATCCGATATCGAATTATCCAAATTAGAGGTTACTCTATACTGAGAAGCGGTGGGGGTTCCTGAGGTAACTCGAGTAAAGTTGTTACTACTCCAATGATCTATAAGAGTTGTGGGGCTGGTATCCGTAGGGCTAGTTCTTTGAAATAACCTAGCTTTAATACTTGTAGGAATATACCCTAAAGCATTAGTGGTTAAGTCTGGTATTGCTGCTGTATTTTCAGTGACAGCAGAACTACTAGCGCCTACTATGGAATAGTAAACAGCAACACTAGACTGACTATTAGAGTAACCAGCTTCTGTCGTTTTATATATACCTCTTGTATATTGAACACCTCCTACCGTAATTGTGTTGGTACCTGCAGAAGTTGTACCTAAAGAGGTTCCTTGATAATACCATGTCTGCACACCAGTATCAAGATTGTCTTCGACATAAGAAAGAGGAGCGCTTCTATCATAGTAAGAGCCTCCTGCACCTGAGTGTCCGGCCTTAAATACTATATCAGCTTCGCCCGATTTTTTTATTTTGAAGCCGAATTCCTGGCCTGCTACAACTTTGAAAGATACTAGTTGAGTCTTATGAGAAAGATTGAAGGAGGAGGCAAAAGAAGTACCATCTATTTGAGTAGCGCCAGTAATATCAGCAACACTTGTTAAATTTGGAAGTGCTCCGTCAATAAGTATTCTTACAATTTCTCCACCTTTTAAAGGTCGGCTGAAACTTGAAAAAGTTGCTCCGTTATCTGTTGTTGCTTGTAGATGAGTTCTATTATACGAAGCTCCTGCATTATAAGCATATATAGTCATTCCAACAGAAGAATTTGTTGTATTTACCCCGTAGTAAACCTCACTGAGATACTTTGAAAAATTATCCACAGGAATTCTCATATCTAGTGTAATATTGGTGCTATCTATGACGTCCAGTTTTTGATAAGTATTAGCAGTAGTAGGTACTAAGTCTCCTGTTAGCGTAGAAGTTAAATGATATACTCTAGATTTGGTTGCGCCTGCTATCTGGGCAAGCGCGTTTTGACTGAAGCCAGAATAAGAATCAAAGTATATAGTCCCGTCATTACGATAAAGCTGCAAGTTTTTGGCAACTACCATTCCATTATCTGTTACACGAAAAGGAGCTATCTGAGGGCTCTCACTACCTGCATATATTCTCCACAAATCATTCGAACCATCTAGTGCGGCAAAAGAACTATCTATTATTTCACCTGCGACATCTTTTTGATACACAGCTATTCTAGTATTTGCATGAATATTATCGCCTCGGATGGTGTCTGTAGCAATATGTGCATTAGTAATAGCATCTGTACGAATACTTGGACCACTAATGGTATCATTACCTAATTCAGTATCAGTTATTGTTCCTGGACTTATAGTCTCATTGGCGTCTCCTGCTTCTGCAACTATATCCACTAAAGGCAGTAGTACATAAGGGTTAGTTTTATATACTTTTGCAATAATAGTATCATTGTCGTAGTCAATAAAAATATTAGAGGTTTCGCAACCTTGAGAGGTCCAAGCCGTTGAAAAAGCTTTATCAATAGTTAGCTCAGTAGCACTATTAATACTTACAACTCTACATATTTCATTATGGTTGGCCGCTTTAAATACTTCGCCTTCCTTACATTGATTTACAAAATCAGTATTTGTGCCTATAATTGTGGAGCTTCCCGCGGCTCTAGTTATAGTACCTGTTAGAGTTATTAGTCCCGAAGTGTCACTACCATTTCCAGCATCAAACCAATAAGGGTCAGGATACGTAGTCTCGTCATATTTTATAAGTTTTATTCGATCTGCTGTGGAACTTCTGTCTAATAAAATATACCAATGATCTTTATTAAAGGAAATATCGGTACCAGTGGTGGGACTAGTTATATTTGATAGTCCAGAACAATCTTGAGTATATAAAGTATCTGGAGCAATCTGAGTATTTGTAAATAAAGGAGCACTGCTGTTTGCAGGAGTAAGTATATAGTTCCAGCCATTATCCTGTGACCCTATTCTAAATAAACCATTTTCATCAATGGAGAATCCTGCATTACTACTTCCTCCATAAGGTACGCCTAGAGGGAATCTAGGGCTTTCTGATTCAAATTTATTAAGTACGGCTATACCTACGGTTTCTCCTATTGATCTATTTTCAAGAGTATTAAGGGTGCGAACCATAATTGTATAATCTCCTTCAGGAGCCCCCTTAATCGTATAAGAGTTGGCTTCTGCAGGAAGGGTGATAGGGCTTAATACTCCATCGACATTGTGGACTACTTCATAACCGGCTAAGAACTCGTATCTCTCCCCTTGTACTAGAGCTGCCGGATGGTTCCACTCAACTCTAAAATCTTCTCCCTCCAATAAAGTTGCTTCTTCAAAAATTGCCTTTAAGTTAACAGGAGGAGGAACAATGTCTGTTGCTCGTACAGCAGGTACTAAAACTTCATTAGCATAAGCACTAAACGTATAATCTACGGAGTCAAACTTTGAATCAAAATACTCTACAGCTGTAATAGCTTGCTGAGTTTCTGAAGTTTGAGTAATACCTAATATTTTATATTTTTTAGGAGAACCTTCGAAAAGATTACCATGAGTATCTTTTTCTGTAACAACCCATACAGCTCCTTCTTCGGGCGCGCTTGTAAAAGATTCAAAATTATTTACTGTAATATTAGTAACATTTGTTGAGGGAATAGTATTAGAAATAGTAGCAGTTTCTACTCTGGTATGTTTTGACCAAGTTACTTCTACCGCATTTCCTGCACTATCCACTAAATTAGAGGCTGCAGTTTCTGTTGTTACAGAAGGTATAAGATCTCCTCTGGAATATGTTACTCCGCCAATACTGGCACTGGATTGTGCTAAAAACGCTGAGGGCGAAACAATTAATACGCCTATTTCGTAAGTTCTATTTGCAACCAGATTTATTGGAGCATCCAAAGTAAAACTAGATTGAGTAGGAGTATTGGCAGAGCTAATTCTACCACTGAAGCGTACAGCATTTCTATCTGCGTCTTGAATATTTACAATATCTCCAGGCGTTAAAAATGCTGCATTAATAGAAGTTGAAAAATTAACTACTTCTGTTTGATTAATAGAAGTCCAAAGCTTCCATCTACCGTATCTGAGTGCTTGTCCTTCAGAAGTACACCCAAAAGCTACAGCTTGTTCTGTTATAATTTTTCCTGTTTCAATAATATCACGTTTATCTTCAACTATTAAGGATTCTAACGAGTAATTTGCGTCTGGATTATTCCAAGCAACAACAACCTGATTTGCCCGAGTCTTACTACCAGTACTTTCATACGATAGTATCCCGTCTATTACATTGGATTTTGAGAAATTATAAACAGGTTCCTTATCTTGGTCTACAACAGGAAAAACTTGGCCGTCCATCCAGTATACCATGCTTCTAAATATCGTAGCCATGTCTTTTATAACTTTATAAGAATCCATAGGCTTGGCAAGGAATAAGTTCGCTGTAAATCTAGGTTCTGTACCTCCGGTTCCGTTAGGTACAAGCTCATCACAGTATCTTGCGATTCTGTACAAAGAATATTTATCTATTTGGGCATCTTTAAGGAAGCTACCTAACCCATATCGGTTATTAAGAAGAATATCATAAAAAACCCAAGCAGGGTTATTAGTATAAACTTTTCGGGTTCTAAAAGTACCATCCCAGCTCTGATAAGTATTTGTCACTTCGCCGCTAGAATTTCTAGTATATTTTGCTTCACCGCCTCCTTCATCTCTTGTCACATAATTCGAAGGAACCTTAACTAATAAACCTTTTAGGTGGTAAGATCTAGAAGGCAAGCTTTTGAATTGTTCCGAATTAAAGGCTACCTGAGCTAAAGCTGTATAGGGGTAGGTTAAAGGCTCCTTGATAATAGTTGTTAATGATTGAATTTGAGAATCGGCAATATTAA
>NZGQ01000025.1 GCA_002689565.1 Methanobacteriota archaeon
CCTAGAAAAGAAAATTGCTGGATTTACAACGGTAGGATGCCAATCTCCAATTGCTGGGTTTTTGTAAATGGCAATCAAGTTGAAATCCACAATGTAATTGTGTACAACTCAAAACACAGAGGTTCTGGTTTCGGTAAAGTTATGATTTCAGACATAAGAGCAGCATTCCCTGACTCGCATATATGGGTCGATACATGGAATTGCACTAGGCCATTTTGGCTAAAAATGCAATCATACGAGTACATCGATACAATAGCTAATGATTACTCGTGGCCGTGTATCAATACGACTTGCAAAGTTTGTCATCCAAATAGAATGGGTGGTAGAAGGAGGGTTTTCCAATGACATCTAATTTTGATGGATGGCAACATATGGATTGGTTTGTTGAAATAGACACACTTGAATTCAATTTAGTAGCAATAAAGTCACATAACGAAAATAATCCAGATGTTGGGGCACAATGGACAGAATGGCCGAAAGGCTTGTCTGATTTCATCGCTTTACCCTTGGGTTATTATCCCTCAAAATTTGATGAAACCAGGAAACTAGATTCTAAGATGGAATCCAAATTGAAAATTCAGTGGATAGAATTCGCTCAATTCATCAATGAACATGAAAGCATTTCCCTCGATGGTAACACTTTCACTATCGACGGTAACCATGGATCGAAATTTACATTCGATGCGAGTATGGAATTCTCATTGTGGTTGCCGCCAAACACCATTGATGAATATGGACCATCATTAAGGGCGATAAGAAATGGTGCAAGAGGCAAAAGTAACCTTGGAACACATATGGAATACCTAAGTGCGTCACATGCGACATGGAAAATAGACACAGGTGTTCCTGATGACGGTCTAGGTTGGTGTGATTTTCCTCTGCATATGAAGGAATTAAATCTCAAACAGTATGAAGCATGGTCTACGTTTATCTATCCTACTAAGGAAACATTTCCCGAAAACCTAACTCATCTAATTGAACTACTTATTGAGGATTATCACATTTGGGAGATTTTGCATGATCAGGAAGTTAAGAGAAGAAAAGAACTTGCAGAATGGAACGAGAAATGGCCGAATGGTAGACCGGATGATTGGATGTATTTGTGAGGTGTAAAAATGGAAAATAATGATAAAAAAGAGGAACATAAAGCAGGCAGTAACGAAATTATTGATTTGATAAAAGATTTTTTGAAGCTACAAAATCAATACAATCACTTCAGAATTGAAGAGTATAAAGAATGGAATGAGAAGGAATGTGATTGTCCAATATGTGTTGATTATACAGTACATTTGTGCGAAGACAAAATTCCTGAGTTTTGTGAAGGATTTAGGGAGGAATGGTCATGACATTAAATTGGAAACCCAACTCTAGTGCTCCACTTTGGGACAAAGAGTTAGCTGATGAACCGTTGGGGCCATTTTTTAATGAAATCAGCCTGGAACATATTCCACAAATTGGGCCATCATGTGTTCCAACTACGCTCGCTATGATTGCTAGAAGTACGGGGGCAGATGTTGGACCGGATGATTTCAAACCGATAATCAATTCTCAGTCACCTTATTCATGGTCAAGGGCTCTTGAACCATATGGTCTGCAACTAGCATATTGCAATCAGGATTTGAGAAGACTTGTACACTACGTAGACGAATTAGTGGAGCATGATGATTTGTTTTTACTGTGCTTTTATTCTACAGACCCCCCATCAGACCCTGATTGTAATGGTAAGCTCTGTACTGCACATATCGTAACATTGCATAGAGACAAAATCATTGATACTGCAAAAAAAGGAGCATTAGGTG
Organism: Methanobacteriota archaeon; assembly: GCA_002689565.1. Next base: position 1,800 of record NZGQ01000025.1, read on the forward strand.
TTACTAGAGCAACAGAATATCCCAGGTTGTCAAGACAAACAAAGAGGATATTCAGGGTTGTTCCATTCGGACACCCAAGGAGAGTTTAGGTGATAATATGATGTGGAAAAATGGAGAATTTTTTTGTTCGGTACCGATTCCAAAGGTGGAGGGTAGACCACTGATTGTCTACCATCCGGCTGCTGATATGAATTACATCAACTCTTGGTCAATAATGGTGGAAAACGATCAACCCTTCATCTTGCTTTGTGATGAATTGGGTCCGAGATTCCCTGATGATATGCCGTTTTTAGAGAATAGTTTGAGAATGGAATATTTCGCAAGACTTGCTAATCCTCTAATAGGTGGCAGAGCGTATAGGCACCCTGAATTAGGTTATCAGAATATGTTGGCTATGAGACAAAGAGACGCTAGGAGTGGGATCAAGGATTTACCACTTGTCGATATTCTGTATGTGGATTGGTTAGAGCCATTTATCGAGGATAGAAATAAAGGCTCATACTCAGATATTATTCCTAAATTAGCGACTCATGTTAGAGATGGTGGTCTAATTATATTGGATAAAAAGCATGCTAAAACTGTTCCAGAGTGGTTTGCTTATTCTCAATTAATACTAAGCTCAAAGAAAGATGTATGTATAGAGCATATTGGTAGAGGAGAATGGCTCATCCCCTTTGTTGATTTGAAAGGTGTGAGAGAGGTGGAAGCAGAGATATTCAGGGTAAAAAATCTGAATGAAGAGAAAAAAGATGTCAATGATTTTCTAGCCTCTTTGATACATGAAAGGAGACTGAAACCGAGAGAATTGATGAAGATAAAAAACACACTACCGGCAAGATGGCCAGGCCATCCTGACAAGGATGCTTGGTTGCAAAGATACATGGATTATTTGGATTGGCCCGAAATTGGTGAACCGTACTNACCNTGCCCGTTTAGCAATTCTTGGTCATTTAGAGAATACAACGAATGGGTTCAATCATTAATTGATAACCCGGAAGTTCTGAGACCTATTCCAAGAAAGGAAAGGCAATATCATTTTGGAATAAAAGTAACACTGGTAAATGGAGATATTACCGACCATCTCGATTGGCTTTATGTCGAGNAATCTAGTCTTATTCTAAGAGCGAAAATCTTGAGAGATTGTTTATCTAAATGGTGTTGGCTGCAGAATAATTCAGTAGATTTACAACCGAAATGGGATAGCCCCTTAATTCCTAAATTGAAATGGTCTGGTCAAGATTCTACTCNGGAACTAACTCTTAAATTATTAGAATTAGCGAAGAGCGATGTTGTCGCTACCATCGTACATGGTAACGGAAGCCTGAAGGAACTGAAAAAACAATTGAGGAAATACAANGGAGATGTAAAGCATCTAATTATTTTCCATAAAGATAGTGGAGATTATACTGACTAAGGTAAGTCGATTTCTTCGGCAGAGCCTGAAGACCAATCATAGATTCCCTTACCGGTTTTTTTGCCAAGCCGCCCTTCAGAAATCAATTTCTCAAGTAGGGGGTGTGGTGTGTATGCATCATCATTGAAGGATTTCTTTAGGTTGAGAAGAATATCTCTGCGCACATCTAGTCCAACGAGATCTGTAAGAGCGAGAGGCCCCATTGGATGCTTGTATCCTAAGACCATTGCAGTGTCGATATCTTTGGCACTTGCAACTCCATCAGCAAGCATACGAATAGCCTCATTACCTAGAACTACGCCAAGGCGTGATGTAGCAAAACCAGGGACGTCCTTGACTAGTATTGTCGTCTTACCCATTGCATCTCCAGCAGCAGTGGCAGCAGCAATTGTTGCATCTGAACAATCATCATGTTTGATTAATTCAAGAAGCTTCATGATTGGTACAGGATTGAAGAAGTGCATTCCAATTACCTTCTCAGGTCTACCTGATGCAGCAGCAATATCTGCGATTGATAGAGATGATGTGTTTGTACCAAGAATACAACTCTCCTTGGTCAAATTTCCTAGGTCGGTGAAAATTCTGTGCTTCAATTCAGGAATTTCAGGAACTGCTTCGATTACAAGATCTGCGTCTTTCACAGCCTCTTCCATGTCGGAAACTGCATGGAGATTTGCTGACCACTCGGTTTTTTGTTCCGTAGTGGTTTTACCTCTTGCTATGCCTTTGTCCCAGAATGCATCGATTGCATTCATCCCACGCTCAAGTCCTTCGGGAAAAGCGTCGTAGAGATTGGTTTTCCACCCTGCTTGAGCACAAATCTGTGCAATTCCTGCACCCATTGTACCCGCACCAATTACTGCTACAGTATCGATTCCCATGTTTTAGGCCGATGTGATTTAGGTTGATGATGATTGCTTGGATTGAGCAAGATATACACCACCCACAATCAATATGAAAGAAGCCACTAAAGAGAGTCCTAGCTTCTCATCTAGGAGCAGCCATCCGCTTAGAATACCAAAAATTGGAACTAAGTAGACATACATGGCGGACCGCCCCGCTCCAATAATTCGTATTCCTTCAGCAAACCAAACATAACTCAAAACTGTAGAGAAGATTGCCAAGAACGCTAACCATGCCCATGCATCAACCGAAGCCTCCACTGGGAATCCAACATGGTAGAATTCCCATATTACAGCAGGAGTCTGAATCAGAAGCCCAGCAGCACTTGACCAAACCGTAAGGTGGAGCGGAGATAGAGCATTTTCACCAGTCATTGCTTTTTTCATCAGAATAGTTGTACAAGCCCAAGATAGAGCGGACATGCCGATTAATGCATCTCCCAACAATCTTTCATTGACTGGTAGATCGTCATTTGGTGAGAACCAAGCAATAATTGCAACACCACATACGGCAAGAAAGAGCCCAGTGCCTAGTCGGATGTCGAATTTTTCGTTTAGGAATGGTACTGCAAGTATTGCAGTGAACAACGGGTTGAATGTAATCATTAGAGATGCATCTCCCGCCGCAGTCCATTTCATTCCATACATGAAAAACGCTTGATAGAGAAAAGTGGATAGGAATCCTATGGCTGTGATTATTTTCCATTGTTGTTTAGATGGAGTAACCCATTGCTTTGTCACTTTTAGGAATAAAAGAAAGCATGCTACAGCCAGGATATATCTCATCCATCCAGCTGTAAACGGAGGGATTTCGTCCGCTGCAACTCTTCCAGCAACCCAGCCTAACCCCCAAATTACTGCTACCACAAGTAATTTGATGTGAGTAGAGGCATTTTTCATTCAAATCGCTCCAAGCCGAGTTGCAGAATACGGGCTCTAGGTAGTCCGATTTCTGGCATTCCTTCGGCAGGTGCGTGAATTTTTAGTCCTTCCAGTCTCTGAACATATAATCCATAAGATGCGATATCGTTTGGTAAAAACGGGGTTGGTAGACCTAACTTCTCTAGGCCATCACATGCTTCCTTTGTATAAATGGGGTAAACGTTGGTTTCGAAATGCATCCAGGTCGANACTCTACAACAATCGATATTCTCCAANGTNAGTANGTGTTCCAATAGACCTACATCTGGATACTTGATNGTTTGAATNGCCATNTCAACTTCCATCACAACGTCTTCTGGCCAAACAAANGGTGTGTTATTNGCCCATGCGTCTGCGAGTTCGATNTGCTCGATTGCATCATCTCCAGTNATTGCAAACANTGTTTCTTGGTAAGGTCTGTCTTCGTAAGCATCGCTTACTAAACTTGGTAGTACCGAATAGAACCGCTCTAATTGCGCTTCGTCGGCTCCGTAGAGCGAGACGGGAATCAATTTCTCACCTCAAGCACTAGCGCCAATTCCACTTGCGATTTGGCGAGGAGACATTGGCTTGTCCTGGATCCACGGTAGTTTGAACAATTCCTTCAGCGCTTCTTCGTCTTCAGGAGTTGGGAGTACAGTCTTCAAGTATTCAGCATACTCTTCGTCAGTTCCTTCGAATAGTTCACCGGTTGTGTAGCAGTTCTTTCCACCGAAGTTACCGATGTCTCTGTTAAAATTCTCGTGAGGGATGGTCAGGGTTACATCACAGTCTTCTGGTAAGTAACCGTTCAGCTTTTCGACTTCTCTTGCGATTTCGTCGTGGTAGTGTCCACGGCCTTCTTCATTGAGTATTTCCTTGTCAACATCAATGCTGGCGTCGAGTTTCTTTCGCTCGTCCCAGCGTCCCTTAACTCCCCAGACGTAGGCCCAGTGAGCGGATGTTGAAGAGTCAGTACCAAACAGATCGTGAGCTGTTGCAACCCACTTGTTCATGTAGCGCTGTAGCATGTCAAGAGGAATAACTCCAGCCTTGATTATTCTGCGCAGGCCGTTGGAACCAGTTCCTAAGTGGAACGATTCTTCCTTGAGCATAGGACCCATAGATGCTGCTAGTGGCTTGAATGCAGAGGTTGACAACATTCCAAGTTGGAATTTCCCATCTCTATCTACGAACATGGTGTAGTTGAAGAAATCCAACCAGTGTGGCATTGGTCTGTTGAAGGCACCTAGTAACCTGTCACCATCTTGCGCATTGCGCTCAAGCAACTTATGTGCTTCTCTTCGCCCCTGCTGTCCAAAGTAGGTCATCAATAGGTAAGCCATTTGCCAACCGTGCCTCTGTTCTTCAGCCATAATTCGTGCTGCTGCATAACGGTCGTAGTCTGTAGGAGCGGTCTCAAGTAAGTGACGCTGTTGCTCTACGGATGCGAATTCAGTATCGCCTTGAACAGTGATCATTGCGACAAGTGAGTCGCGGATGTTCTGGTGAGGAACTTGAAGTGCTCTCTCCCATTTTGCTCTACCCGCATAGTCACCGAACTCGATTACATCTCCTGCGCGGTCCCAATCGAAAAGAATTGAAAGGTCGAAATCGCCTAACCACTCTCTATTGAAACCCACTCTGTCTTGCCATTCGCCAAAGTTGGCGACCCAGTCTTCCCATGTCTTAGGTAGTTCTGCCATGGTACGGGGAAAGAGTTCCTACTATTCATGAATTTGCGAACATGTTCGCACGAACATGTTCAGGGGGAGTTGCGACGTACTTCATCGGCGAAAGAATTCAGCACAACACCTTCTATCTTGTGAAGGTGAACAGAAATTGTGGATTTACTAAGCCCGAGTAGTTCAGCCAAATCGCTCAGCGTGATTCTTCTTGGTGTGTCCCAATAACCTTCGTTAAGAGCGGAATCAAAAATCAATCTCTGCTTTGGAGTCAGCATTCTAGATCCAGTTGCTCTTGTAGACACGACTCGGTAAGGTATACCTCTTTCTCGAAGTAGTTGTACCAGTTCTCTACTTTTTTCTGCAGAGCACTCTATTGTCCAGTCGACCCATCCATCTCTTACTTCGAAAGGAGATTGGGGTATGACTCCCACTTCTCTAATCTCTTTGATATAGCCTCCACCTTTCGGAGCAATATCAACTTCGTACCGATTATTTCCTAAGTCTCTAACCTCGTCAACGCCTTGGTGTGAATTTAGTTCTTCACTTAATTCACTAGATGAAGATATTTTAGCAGTACCTCTTCCTCTTCCTAGCGGCATTGTTTCTTCAATACGTAAAACCGCTCCAGGTCTTATTCTAGAAACATCTCCAGACCAGTGCCCTTCTGGTAATCTGACCTCGATGCGTAGTTGGTTTACCATGTTATCACAATGTATGAGTGCGGTCATGGCGTGTGACTTCGCCAGTTTGAACATCGATTAATTCAGCAAAAGTCTTCACGTTATCCTCTCCAACAATAACACCTGGTAAGTAGCCATCACAGACTCCAGATGCGGCAAAGATTGCATCATCAGAGCGACACAAGTCCGTTGCATCCCAGAGCCTTGTAAGATCGTCATTCACCATTTTCTCTGCTCTTTTTTCTTCTTCATCAGAACGAAATACGAGCCGTCCTTCGAATACGCCACCGATTCCTCGAATTGCAGTTGCAGTGATTACTCCTTCAGGAGCAGCACCGATGCCCAGTAGCATGTCATAAGGGCCGTCAGGGCGGGCAGCCCAAATTGCTGCAGAAACATCTCCATCTCCCATTAGATGAAGTTGAGCGCCTGCTTCTTTGACTTCTTTGAACAGGTCTGCATGACGTTCTCTGTCTAGAGCTACTACTCTAACTTCGGAGATTGGTTTGTCTAAAATGTCAGCAGCCTGTTCAAGGTTGTATGTAACTCCTCCATCAAGGCTGATATGTCCTGCTAATTCAGGGCCAGCAGCGATTTTGTCCATGTAGCAGTCAGGAGCATGCAGTAGTGTACCTCTAGGTGCNGCAGCAAGAACAGCGATTGAATTTGGAGTATTGTCGGCACAATTATTTGTGCACTCNAGTGGATCNACTGCGATATCGATTTGTAATGCTCCTTCTATTCCAACTTGATTTCCGAGCTCTTCTCCAATGAACAGCATTGGTGCATCATCTCTNTCACCTTCACCTATGGCTACCCTTCCATCAAACGGGACTTTATCGAAGGTTTTGCGCATGGCTTCAACCGCAGCAGCATCTGCGGCGTTTTTGTCACCTAGGCCGCGCCAAGAAGCACTAGCAATTGCCGCTTGGTCTACCGCTTCTAAGAAGTGATGTGATAGGTCTGCAGTTCTCGCCATGTTACTCGCCACAAGTAGACCCTCCATCAATAAAGCGCTTAATCCGNCTTGNGCTTTTCTAGCACAATTATGTCAGTAATTCTAGTTTCAGGATACTGNCCATTGGAATCTTTCTCCAATGATTTAACCATGTCAAGAGCACACAAAAGACCGGCAGAAACTCCGGTTAATGCTTCCATTTCAATTCCGGTTCGATAATGTGCACTAACCTCNACAGTACATCGAAGAGAATTATCTTCCCATGCCCAATTGACACTACAACCTTCGAGCGGAATCGGATGGCAGTGAGGAATTATTCGAGGCGTCTCTTTGACCGCTTGGATTGCAGCGATTGTCGAGGCTTCTAGAACGTCNCCTTTCTTGATTTCACCATTCAAAATGGCGTTTTTAGATTCGCTTGAAAGGTGTACTAGGCCAGTTGCNGTAGCTTTTCTATGNACGATTGGCTTACTGCCAATATCGATTATTCCTTGGATTTTCTTTTCCATTTATTCACCCCAATCCGGCTTTCCAGGTNGCCCCACTTGGCTTGACTTCTTTCTTCCACAGGGGGGCTTGTCGTTTGAGTTCATCGATTAACCAAGAACATCCTTCGAATGCTTCTTTNCGATGTGGACTTGCAACATGNATTGCAACAATATTTTCTCCAGGTCCAACCGAACCAGTTCGATGAGCCATTGCAATGGATTTCAAACCAAATTTAGTGATTGCTTGTTCAGCTAAATCATGAAGGGTTTNGGATAATTTAGATTGCCATGCNTCGAACTCTAGACGAAGAACTTCTTCACCATCATCGACGCCTCTAGTAATTCCCAAGAATGAAACGATNGCTCCACAACCATCGGTCTCTAACTGAGACCTTAACATGTCGACATCCAACTCATCAGGAGCCTCATGGATGAAAATATGCCCCTGCATGAATGCCCCATGTGTGCCGCATCCTTGAAACCATCCACTTGCATGGGGTTGCATGGCACAGGCCGAACCCATCCANATCATGGGCGCGGGATTGTCAGGTCTTGCCGCCGCAACTACGCTAGCCAAAGCNGGGCTAGAGGTNCACGTACACGACATTCGGCAGGATTCAGGNCAACGCTTTGATGGCGATTTCCAAGCACTAGAGAATTGGTCGATGGATGCAGATTTCTTTGACCAATTACGGGAATGGGGTTACGATCCAGGTCAGTTCAAGGCAACAGAGTTCACAGAAGTTGACTTAATTCACCCCGATGATGAAATTACCAAAACATATTCTCCGAAGGTTGCGTATAGAATTGTTGAACGGGGTACATCTGAACATACTATCGATCAAGGGTTCAAACGAATGGCAATTGAAGCAGGTGCGAATCTNCATTACAAAAGTCGAGTAAAAGAAGAAGATTGCCAAATCATTGCCTGTGGACCNAAGGGGACAAGTGCTGTTGCTTATGGAGAAATCTTCCGTACTAATCACGCGAATCATATTGCNTTTCAGATGAATGATAAATTAGCNCCGGGNTCTTACTCATACCTGATTATCATAGATGGAATTGGCTTAATCTGTACATGTCTTTGGAGGAAACAAAAGGGAACAGATAGGTTCCTGAATGAAACAATTGCTTGGTATCAAAAGCACTATCCTGATATTGATATGGAGCCAATAAAAAGGGTTGGCGGTAAAGGAGATTTTACAATCAACAAGAATTATTTCCAAGACGGCAGATACTATGTTGGCGAATCTGGAGGTCTGCAAGATTTCATGTGGGGCTTTGGAATGAGAATGGCGGTTTGGTCAGGGCATCTAGCTGCTCAGGATATTTTGGGTAACTGTAACTATGAAAAAGAAGTNAGAAGGCAACTCATGCCTTATGTCAAAACATCAGTTGCCAATCGTTTCTTGATGAATAGAGTNGGAGATCGCACATTCAAGCGTATGTGTAAAGCATGGATGAAAGACCAAAAAAAGCGAGAAGATGGTCTTGTTTGGATCGGTAAATTGTTCAGGCCAAGATGGTACAAATCCTTGTTGTATGTTTTAGTCAACCCATTTATGCTCAAATCAGATTCCAAAGCGATGGGTCGTGGAGTAAGGCGCTTNCCATTNAGGAAGGCAAAGAAAAGAGACGTATGGGAGCAATCAACTGAAGCAAAAAAAGTTGGGGAGAGATGGGATAAAGCCCGCCGCTCTGGCGGAAAGACATCATTCAGCGAGACCAGCGATTGACTCATTAAGCGGACCCTGTTGGAGTGTCACATGAGCGACCTATACGGACTCAAATTAGAACCAATGCCAAACCGTCTAGTTAACTACGGAACCACAGACAACGGTATCGCTGTAATAGAACTAGCATCAGACTCAGCAGGTGCTCCTTTGGAAGGAGACGCAATGGGTCCAAATACCTACACTCACGGAATGATGTGTGATATTGATACAGCGATTATCAAGGCACGTTTCGATGACGATGTAACAGTGATTGTCATTACTGGTAACGGCTCAAAGTTNTTCTCAGCAGGTGCTTCTATTCAGATGTTGAACAGCGTATCTCCNGGATTCAAGTACAATTTCTGNCTTCACGCTAACGAGACACTNTCAAGATTTGAACAGACTACCAAGTTGGTAATCTGTGCAATGAACGGACACGCTGTTGGTGGCGGTCTAGAAATCGCTATGGCTGCAGATATCAGAATCGCACGTAAGAATGCTGGAAAAGTTGGTCTTCCAGAGATCAACTTGGGTGTCCTAGCAGGTACTGGTGGAACAGCTCGCCTAACCCGCCTAATTGGAAAGGCCAAAGCGCTTGAAATGATGGTCACTGGTGAACTAATGTCCTTCGAGGATGCACTAGATTGTAACCTAATCAACCACATTTGGGAAGGAGATGCAGACGAATTCCGCCGAGACATTTTAGACTGGGCTAGCCAATTTACTCTACCAAACAAGGCAACAAAGGCTGTTGGAAACATCAAGCGTTCTTGCCAGACAGGACCAGAGATTCCATTCGAGTACCACCTGGCACTTGAGCGTGAACTTCAGGCTGCTCTATTCGGTAGCAGTGATGCTAAGGAAGGCATCGCAGCATACGTCGAGAAGAGAGTTCCTTCTTTCGAAGGCCAGTGAGTTTCAGGTTATTTGTAAAGGAGATTTCTTGTTGAAATCGTACATTTTTTGAAAATTTTCAAACGATGTTTTCAAGTCCTATACAATGCTCGCCCGTTTCATGGAGACAAAATATCCAGTCCCTGCAGACGTTCCCGACGAATTAATCGAGACATTCATTGACAATATGGATGCGGCAACTTGTGGAACTGGTAAGATGAATCTGTTCGCCTGTGATCAGAAAATCGAACATCTGAACGATGACTTCTTTGATGGCGGGGATAAAATTCCACTCTCTTCAAATGATCCTGGTCATCTTTTCGAGATTGGAGCTAGGGCTCATGAAGAAGGAACAATCGGTGTATTGGCTGGCCAATTAGGATTAATTGCACAATATGCGAGAGATTATCCAGATATTCCATACTTAGTCAAACTAAATTCTAAGTCTCACATGGTAAAGACGGCACAGCGTGATCCAGTTTCACAAGCATTGTGGGATTTAGACGACGTTTCTTCACTCCTTCACAACGGAATTAATGTCGTAGGTATTGGTTACACGGTTTACATCGGTTCAGAATATGAGCATGAAATGCTTACAGAAGCGGCTACCTTCATTCGACAAGCGCATGAACTTGGAATGATTGCAGTAGTTTGGATGTATCCTCGTGGCCAAGCAGTTACTGATGAAAAAGACCCGCAACTTATCTCGGGCGCTGCTGGTGTTGCTGCTTGTATCGGAGCAGATTTTGCTAAGGTCAACTATCCTCGAGCATTTGAGGGAATGACTCAGCCAGAGAGTCTTGGTGTTGCTGCCGAGGCTGCTGGTCGCTGTGGTATTATTTGTTCAGGTGGAGGCACATTGCCTCCGAAAGAATTCTTAGGTAGATTGGTGGATCAGATGCAAGTTTCAGGATGCCGTGGAGCTGCAACTGGAAGAAACATTCACCAGAAGACAACAGAAGAAGCAGTCAGAATGACTGCTGCTTGTAAGGCAGTAATTTGCGATGGTGCAAATCTTGAACAAGCTTTGGCCATTTACAATGGGCAATGAAATACATCGGGTTTGACCGATGGCAGTCAGGGGAGCCTCAAGAAGAGATCCAGTTTACTGGACCATCCCGCAATGAGTGCAAATACTGCCTACTACCAACCCGCCACAGAACATGCAAATGTCTGCATCAGTAAGGCGTTGTATATTTGTCACCATTTCAAATCAGTTTCTTCTGATTAGATCGTTTGTCTGGACGTTGCCTTCTGAATCAATGATTAGTGGTTGTCCTTCTTTCCAATCAGGGCAGTTGTCAGAAACCCATGTTCGGGTTGCCCATTCGCAAATATCATATCCTCCAGATAGAATGCCGGATCTCTTGATGTATCCTACTTTGACAATATCCTTGTCTTTCGAAAGAACGTTGCCTAGTTGTTGACTAGTAGTACCGTGTCTCATAGTGCTGTTGATGTGTTCTAAAATTTCAGCTGTGTTACGTGGGCGATCACCCAGGAACTTCTTGATTTTTTCACGTATTCTTACTGTCTTCATTTGCATTCTCCTCCTTGTCATCCGGCTGATTCCCTTGCGAGACGTGGGCCGTTAAACAAGAGGAGCGAAGCAGCCCATATAACCGTTCTCCCCACAAACAGCTTGAAGTTACATTAACTAACAGGAATAACGGGTGTTTTTGCGGTTTCATTGTTAAACTGAGTGTGAAAAATCCATTCTCCAGTGGAAATACGTAACAAAATGTAACTAATTTATTAAAAGTAAAGAAAAATCTTGATAAGTTTCTTGTTTTTGGGGCAAAATGGTGACAATGGTGCGTAGTGATCGTATACGTTCTACATACCAACGCAGAGTTCTTGATTGGTTAGCAGATGGAGGTGGGACGGTAACTGAGGTTTCTAAGGCTCTCTCAATTAGAGTACCTCATGCTTCAGCAGCTCTGAAGAAACTTAGAGAATCAGGCGACGTCGTTAGAGATGATGCCAATCTGAGGGGCTCTCGCTACAGGTTATCTTCTCAAGGATTAGCCAGATTGGAAGCAGATGGTTTGGCTAGATTGAACCAGTTAGTACGCTGGCCCCCCCCTCCTGGTGCAGCAGGTTTAGTATTGGGAAGAGATGGTCCAATGTTGCTGCTTGGTTACGCAACTCAACCGGCTGGGCCATTACTTGGCATACCTGAGAGGCCTATGGATGAAGAGAGTGGAGTGGTTGAAAATTCCAATGGAAATGAGGGGGAGTCTAACTCATGGAGATGGGCCGTACGTAGGGGCGATGGTCCTACTTGGTGGGACATTGAAACCATGAGGCGCAGTTCAGCACCAAACGAACCTAGTCCGATGACATTGACTGCATGGATGGAAAGGCCGAAAGTTATCGGTATAGTTAGGGCTCGTTTGTTGGATGAATCAAAGCCTTGGCCATTATCTGTTGGTAGTTGGTTTACTTCTCTTCCTACCGGTTATTGGCCAGAGTTGCCACGAGTGCTAAGAGATGGTGATTCTTCAATTGGCAGAGCAGGTAATTCGGGACCAATAGTTAGCCCTCAGGGAGGGATTCATGCTAGACTTGGAAGACGGATTGATCGTTCAATTATTGCCAACAATGTAGCAGATAATTCACTAATGATTGTAGATGGCGATTTAATTGGTATACCAGCAACACCTCTGCCATTTGAAATTCTCAAGAGTTGGTTGAGATTGGTCCATCCAAGATTATCTGATGATTCAATAGAAGAGAAGTTCAATCGACTTGTAAGCGATCTTAATACAAGGTCCTCCAATTCATTGACTCGCAAGGTATTGAATGATTTCCCAGGCAGGAATTGGTCATCAGTTCATACTAGTGTAATAGATAGCAGGCACCTTTCACAGCGCGGCGGTGAAGCCTCTCTATTGTTCGCACTTTCAGAAAACGACAAACCTATCGTAATCGATTGGAGGTGGAAGTACGTCCAATCTCTTGAGCGCCTTACTAATGATAATAGATGCAGGTTGATAATGGCAGAATCAATAGATTTAGATCTCCCATTCAAGTTAACTTCCACTGGCGTTAATGGGAAATTCAATCTCGAAATGGCGGGTAGATTACAACTTCCAATTTCAATTTCTTTAGATGCAAGGATGCCCAAGGGTTGGAATCCGCCTCACTCGCCGAATGAAATTGTTCGAGGTAATTCTACATCGGTCCGTAGCGCGGAGAACAGGGATGAAGCGATATGGTTAGCCAGTCAATTAAGAGATGGTGATGAAGCGTGGGCAGACCGGCATGAAAGCAGGTATCCTTTGGCTTCATGGATTGCAACTCCAAAAAATAGTCAGGTTGCAAGATGGAGACGAATTGGAGATTTACTCGACCCAGTTTGGGCAGGTTTAGCGGATATGAGTAGTTTTGATGATGAAGATTTAGCAGAACTTGCATTACATGATGATAGTGTGCTAGAGATTTTGGTCGATAGAATTCGTACTCAACCCTTGAATTTCTTGTCAAGAGAAATTACCCATCCAGCTGTAGCAACAGGAATCTTGTTGAGTAGAGAGTGGATTAGCGATGAACCTGATTTGACTGATTTGTGGCTATCACAACCGTTGAGGGCTAGTGAAGTTCTGAGGAAGAATTGGAATCAACCAGAGATTGGAAGATTGGTAGAGGCATGCCCACAACACAAATTATTTTTTGAAAATCAGAATTTAGAGAGGGAGCAAATGTTAGCAATAATGGAAGATGTTCATTATTCGATTTGGAGAAACGAATCACTTGCATGGCTATCTGTTTGCTTATCATCAACGATGGGTAGATCAGCATTGTCTCTATTGAAACTACCATGGCCTGTCATTCTTTGTGATCAAGATGTTTCATCTGATGATTTGGTCCTTATACATCACATTCCAGACGGTGTTGGAAAGGATTCTCTACTCGACGCATTAGAAGGGATATCAGCTGTAGAAAAGGGGGTTAGTCCGCCTCGTGGGCGCACACATCCTTACGCAGGATGGTTATTTCAGAATAAAATTCCATTGATGACATTAGAAACAAAATGGGACTTAGACATACATATCGAATTACACCGACGCTTTGAACAATGATGAGAATTGAGAACTCTTTGACCGCACATGCAACATCGCACGGAGAGCGTCCGCTCAGTGAACTGTGATACCAATGTATGCGGTCATGTGCCATCGACGAAGACCAGGGTGACTTTCGGGAATGACCTCTGATGCAAACCGATGGACTATGTGGTCGGTAATGGGTCCTCGCTGGACGAGAGAATGAGAGTGAGACAACCAACCGGCTGCACAGACGCCCTGACCCTGGGTCAAGCTCCCGAGGAGACGATGACAGGGGCTGTTACGGGTCGGGGCACACACTTTTCTTGCGATTCATTGAATAGCCATCCAAAATTAGTCACTGATATGGCGAAGTTGGAACGCTGCTTGGTCGGCGGTACTTTCGACAGATTTCATCAGGGCCACAAATCTCTGCTTAATACAGCATTAGAAGTCGCAGAATTTGTTGAAGTTTGGATCACTAATGATGAAATGTCTGCGGCTAAATCTCCAGTCTTACAATCATTCGAGGATAGAAGGGAAGCGATTATTGCATGGGCAGATGAAAGAATCACTACTCATGAATTGGAGGATAGTTTAGGACCCGCTCCTAATCGCAAAGATTGCGATAGCATAATTTGTACTCCAGAGACATTGGGGAATTGCCAAACAATAAACGAAATTAGATTGAAAAACGGCTTAATCCCCCTAGAGATAATCGAAGTTCAACATAGCCTTGATGAGGCAGGCGGAATAATCTCCAGTTCGAGGATTAGAGCAGGTTTGATAGATTGCGAAGGTAAGTTATGGGTTGATGATGAACAGAAAAAGCAAACTTATCATTTCCACAGGGGGTTGGATGAAGAGTTGAAAAAACCAAATGGAGATTTATTTACAGGGCCAGAAGATTCTCCAGAGGTAGCAATGACCTCAGCTATGGAGAATTTGGCACCCGGGAGTATTATCGCTGTTGGTGACGTTTGCGCAGCAACATTACTTGACATGGATGTAGTTGCAGATATTGCAATAGTCGATGGTATGACAAAAAGGGTCGAACTAGAACAAAAAGTGGATCTGTCTAGATTCGATGTTATTCTAAACGCCAACAACCCACCAGGTCAAATTACACCATCACTCTTTCAAGCGGTATCCAACGCTTTGCATAATGATCAAACAACCTGCATTGAGGTAGAGGGCGAGGAGGATTTGGCGCCTATTGTAATCCATTTACTTGCACCAATCGGTACCAACGTTGTTTATGGGCAACCAAACAAAGGAGTAGTATTGCGAGTCACAACTCTTGAATCAAAGGAGCAATGCAGAAGTTTGCTTTCGAAATTTGAGGTGAGAAGTTGACACTTGTTTCCCTTGCAGTATGCGTTAGAGATGGTGTCGATTGGATAGATGGGTGCATGGAATCTTTGGTGAATCAAACTCATTCACCACTTGAAATAATTCTCGTCGATGATGGTTCAACAGATGGNGGNAAAGAGAAGGCCGTTGAATGGTCAAAACACGACCTNGTGACAACGATCACTCAGGAGAAACTAGGCNTATCTGCAGGTCGAATGNCCGCTCTTGAATCGGCCAATGGTGAATGGTTTGCAATAACTGATATTGATGTTAGACCGGAAACAGATTGGATACAAAGAATGCTTGAATCCTCAACCTCAAGAGAAGGAGAAGAGGTTGTAGCAGTTACTGGCAGAACCATATTTGGTCGAGCAGAGGATACAATTTCTAGAATTCGTGCAATTGAAATNGAAGCTAAATATCGTTCAAGACCTCGTAGAACAAGATTAGCAAATGGTCCATGTTCNATGTTCAANCGTGAGAGNTTACTAGNGATTGGAGGATTTGACCCGTCTTGGTATCACGCAGAAGATATGGAGGTTTCATTGAAATTAATCGAGTCTGGTGGNACGATTGTCTACACTCCNGACGCAGTGGTTAATCACGTCCCAGAAACAGGACTCAAGAGATTTCTGAACAAACGCAAACGCGATGCTAGGGCTCACGTAAGGATACATCGCAGGTACAAAATCCTTCGAAGAGGNCACGATTTTATTGGTTCATCTTGGATAGTGCTTTGGATGATGCCATTGTTNGCACTTGGGATAGTNGGANTCTCACTTTACGTTAACCGATTNTTGAATTATGATGAGTTTAGTCTCGATTCGGTTTACTACTCATTAACGAGAGAAGTCTTACTGATCATGATTTTACCTTTATTTTGGCTATTTTCATTTTCGAGAAGTCATTTACCAAAATGGGGACTATACTCNAACTTCGTGCTAATCAGTTGGTCTGCAGCATTGTGGCAAGGAATTCTACTTGGATACCTTGATGCTTTGTTTAGAAGGAATGGACACTAAATCANTCTTCATCTTCAACCGAAGATAGCATTCTCATTACAAGACCCAATCCCATTAACGAGATTGAAATTGAGTAAACTCCCGGATCGATCCAGGACATGTGCATGATTCCCCAGTAGAAGTAGAAAACCAAACTCGCTAGTATGGACCATGTGCCAAGAGCGAGGCTCCATCCTGCTTTGACATCCAATAAATCATTGTACCATTCGTTGGTTACAAGGGATTTAATCCAGTCCACAGGTTCGTCGTCACCGATTAGGCTACGAGCTCCAAGGAAAGTCATTCCACCAAATAATGCCATGAAGATTGCATCACCTGCTACAAATGCGGATGCACTATCCTTGTTATCGAAAGCAGCATTTGTGTATTCGAAAGTAAACAAGCCTCCCCAGGAGACGCGATATGTAGGATGGATCATTCCCATGATGTTTAGGACTGCTAGCATAAGACCTAGTAATCCTATCCAGAAATACCAGTTAGCAAGAGTATTGGACGGTTTAATCAGAATATCGAACATACCGTTCTCTGCATTCTCACCTTCATCGCTCATGCGCTCTGCGACCTAGGACGCGGTTAAGAGTCTTGGCATAGTTCAAATACAGTATTGCAATCACTCAAAGGCGTGACTGATGACGATATTTTGCGGAGAAAACTTCGTTCAAAGCAGGTTCTGCTTTTGCCATTACATCGCTTGGGTTGATGTTTGTTGGTATGCAAGAGTTGATTTCTTTACTTCTACCATACCTTCCTCTTGAAATTGTCTTTGCTGTAATTAGACCCAACATGTCAAGATTAGAAATGATGCCTGAGATTCTTCTAGAGGTCAAAAATTGTTGACCGATGTTTCCACATGCCTGCTTGTAAATGTGGTATACTTCACCAGTTTGCATATTTCGCAAACCATGGTTTTCGTTGATTAATACAGATGCTAGCACTAGTTTCTGTTGCGTAGGTAGAGTCCGAATCACAGGCGTGACCTGATCTGATTCTATCTGTGCCTGGGCAATTCTGACATGGTTTTGCTCTACAACGTCCAGCCCTTCTTGTTCTGCTTTTTCTGTGGAAACGCGCAGTAGGTCTAGAGCACACCTAGCATCGCCGTGTTCTTGAGCAGCTAGGGCCGCACAGAGTTCTATTACACCTGCGCCAATTGCATTTTCACTAATGCCAAGTTTTGCCCTTGTACGCAATATGTCTTGCAATTGTTCAGCATTATATGGGTTGAAAACAATATCTTGTTGACCCAATCTGCTTCTTACTCTTGGGTCTAGGAAATCTGTGAATTTCAAGTCGTTAGAAATTCCGATAACACAGGCTCTAGCATCTTTAAGCTCCGCATTTAGATTTGTGAGATTGTAAAGTAAATCATCTCCTGCCTTCTTGACCAGATGATCAATTTCATCCAGCACCAGAACGTATACTCCTCCTTTCTGATTCATTCTCTTTACTACCTCGGAGAAAACTCTGTCTGTAGGCCACCCTGTAAATGGAATGTCTTCCTTTTCATAGTCTTCTAGCAATGCATTTCCTAGGTGAGATAGAACTCTGTATTGTGTATCAATTTGGCGACAGTTCACCATCACTGGATAGACCATTCTGCCTATCGATTCGCCCTTCCTCTGAAGTTGATCACAAACGTATCTTGTGACTGCAGTCTTTCCAGCTCCAGTAACTCCATACAGAATCATGTTTGATGGAATGTGGCCTTTAAGCGCCTCAACCAAGTTGAATGAAAGTTGGTCTCTTTCGTAATTTCTGTGTGGTAGGGCTTCAGGTTGGTAAGTGTGGCGCAGTACTTCTTTTTCGACAAACAGAGTTTTCTGGTTCAGAATTCCGTCGAAAATATTTTCCTTCAAAAAATAACACCTTGCCTTTTTTCCCATGTTGTTGTTAGCCCGCGCCACACTGTGCGTGATGCCTTCGGGGAGTCCGAGTCCACCATATAAGGATAATCCTAGATTAGCATGACAAGAGCGTGTTTTCTCCCAAATCGCAAATCCAATTGGGGGTATAAAAAGGGAAGCGTATTTTCGACATGTAGGTTATAAAATAGAACTACTGTAACCCAATTAATAGATACTTTCCGCCGGGAGCAAAAAAATTCAGGTTACACGAAAAATCTTCGAATCCGATCTCAAAATGTAAAGGAAATATTCAGGAGATACCAAATTCATTAACGGTGAAGTTTTTTTCAACGTTGAGTTAAGTCAAAAAAACGAATGATAGAAAACATGTGCCGAAAATATTGTTAATTTACGAATGTCTAAACTAACATATTTGCCCATTTGAATCTAATATGAATTTCATACCATCTTCGCCATGTATTACATTGTCCGGAAATTCGGGTACGTCTTTTGTCAAGATTAGGTAATCTGAATCAATGTATGTATGGGTAAGAATTAGCTTGGTTTTGGGGAATTTCATCGCTAACTCTTTGATATCACTCGGTTTGTGATGCTCGTTGGTATCTACGTACTCTGGTACGCCCATTTCAACTACTGCGAAAGAACATTTCCCGATGCGATTCCACAGTTCCTCAAATGGACCAGTGTCTCCAGTATGTAGCATAGACCATCCGTCTTCATGAGTTAACATCCATCCGTGTGGTTCTACCATTGGTTCGTGTAAAACTTCGAACCTTTCCATTTCCCATCCTTCGATTTCGGGCGTATCTACCCAGTTGATTTTTTCCAGTTGGTCTTTTAGTGATCCTGGATACGCTAGATTGCACAGTTCGACTAGTCTCTCTTTGACAATTTTAGAGCCCGCTAT
This sequence comes from Methanobacteriota archaeon, assembly GCA_002689565.1. The sequence goes on from NZGQ01000025.1 coordinate 20,632, forward strand.
TGTTAGGTCTTTACTTCCCTCGCGGTCGGAAATATATTTCCTTTCTAACAAGAAGAAAGGAAATCCGAACACATGATCTCCATGAACATGTGTAATCAGTATAGTGTCAATGTCC
>NZGQ01000026.1 GCA_002689565.1 Methanobacteriota archaeon
CCACCTTGCAGAGGTTAGAGATAGGCACACAATGATGCTCGTAACCTCTGGTGAACTTCCCGAATCACATATTGCAAATATCGCTCCAGATAGAAGATTAAATTGGATAATTGAGGAGATGAACGGTAAGAGACACAATGATGGTCTTTCAATACCACTACATGGGGCTAATATTGACTCCATCGACCTAACCAAAGGCGAATTAGAAGGGCATAGTGTCCTCAAACTAAAAATTGGTAACTTTGAGAGAAAACTACCTCTACCATCAGAAGTAGAATCCGTCAAGGCAACCTTGAATGACGGGATTCTTAACGTCAATTGGTAATCATCTGTTTGGAATATCTCCAATCTGGCCAATCTCTGAAACAACTCTTGTCAGAGCTTGTTGAGCGTTTGCTTTGTGACTTTCACCCATCTCGTGACGGCTGTATCTTGCCTCTTCGAAAATTGCGTCAAGTGCAGATAGAGATTCTTCTGAAAGGTTTGGAAGTGCTGCCCTGATGGCCATTTCGAATTCACGTACAGTTTCGAAGTCACGGCGTAGGAAGCCACGTCCCATGAGGACGTGAACCATGCTTTCATAACATGAGAAGATAGCCTCACGCATCGAATCTCCTGCTGCCAATAACTCAGCAGTGTAAGAGAATATGTCTGCTAATTCCTTTGCAGCGTCTTCTGAGCGACGCTTCATAATAATGAATGCAGCAACTGCACCTATTACCAACACTGCGATTAGATATGCCCACCAAGGGACTCCACCATCTTCACCTTCGTAGGTGTAATCTGGCTTAATACCGGAATTAAATTCAGTGTTGAAATCAGACATTGAATCAACTGAAAGAATAAAGTTGGATCTTATTGACAACTTTAGGGTAAGTTCGCCATATTCTGAAGCATCACCATAAGGTGGATCGGCGTTGAATTCAAATTTACCGACACCACCGTCTTTAGTTAGGACATTAAGTGTACCGTTTTCCACACGAGTACCATTTTCGTACTCCAAGTAAACCGTAATCAGAATATCATCTATACCATCACCAGTATCTAAGGCATTGAGTGTAATTTCACCAGAAATCACTTCTTGCTCATTCTCAATGATTGGCTCGATTTCAACATCAAATGGAGTCTCTAAGTCGATTCTAACAGATATGGAACTTGACCATTCATTTCCTGATAACAGGTATTCAGAAGAATTCTCCGGAGCCTCAATGTTGAGTTGGAGTTGACCTGGCTCCATCCAAGTAGGAGCGGTAGCAATCAAAGTGTAAGTTGGTCCATTCCAAGTTAGACTCTCTATATTGATACATCTTGCATCAGGGTTAGTACCACAATTCAATCCATTCCCAAGAATTAGTTCAGCATTGCTAATGGATGCACCTTGGCCTCCAATCTCAGTGACTGTACCTGTAATTTCGATTCGATTTTCAATATTATCCCCTCGAACAACATAATTGTTGATTGAGTCAATATCGACTTCAACTTCTGCCCAAACGACGACGGTTTTGTCAGATGATACCGGTAGGTGTCCAGGACTTCCTTCAAAGCTCAGTGCCATCAAATGTACTCCACGTTCGTAACTAGATTCTGCACGTATTGATGCCGAATACTCACCGTTTAGGGAAGTTACTGCAGAAGCAACCTGAACTCCATCAATGTAAATCAGAATTGTCTCTCCGCCAAGACCATCATTAAATGCAGTATCTAAGTCATACAGTGTACCAGATACTTCCCAGAAGTCATCTCTGGTAGCATCATTGTCTGCTAATTCTACTGTTATTCCTGTGCGATGTGCTAGGAAGAATGTGGTATTACCTTGTCCTGCTCTATACCATCCCTGTGCAGGAACATCCGCAGTAACAACATGATCACCATCTGAGAAGATGTTTGGAACTTGCCAATTGAAGCTGAAATTACCATTTGCATCCGTGGTTGCATTTCCAATTGAAACGCCTTCAATTGAAACTAATACTTGCATTCCAACTAGCGGGTTCATTAGATTGTCACCAACGAATCCATCAATAGTAGTAGTCTGTTCAACTGCTAATGGTGTTTCAACATTAATTTGAACTACTATGTTCGAGAAGATATTCCACGTTCCACTATTTTGTGACGGCAAATATTCCGGTGTTCCAACGAATCTTGTTTCCAGCAGAACAGGGCCAAGTGTAGCATCTGCAGGAACCGGATGAATTGCTGTAAACTGGCCTGCTACGTTAGTCGTCACATTTGTTAGGAAAACTCCTCCAAGCCAAATTTCGATTGTTTGTCCNGGTAGTGGGTTGTTAACAATATCAATTAAACTGCCTTGTACGGTTAAGGTATCTTCNCTGTCAACTTGTCCACCAGGTGTNAGTAGTACAATCTCGGTAGGTACTGCAACNGTGAAATTTTCAGANGCTGAACTNGGGTAGTAGAATTCAGGGTTNGCACTATCGCCATCTCCGATTGGATCTACCCAATCTCTTCCACCAGTGAATGATACCTGTATATTGTGTAATCCAGCGTCTATACTGGAAGGAGAATTCCATGCAAACATAAACATGCCATCCGAAGCGTTAGATTGAACGCTAGATACTGGAACTCCGTCTATCAAAAGATAAACTACTGCGATTGAGTCTACACCATTAATCTGTAATGGTGATCCTAAATCATCAAGCAATGTACCGTTGACATACAAAGTCTGACCTGCAGTAATTCCTGTTGAACTCTCTGTGATACTGATTACAGTTTCAGCTAGAACAACAAATATCACTGTTGCATTATCACCAATAAGACCGGTTGAACCGGGAGTCCCAACAAATTCAGCATCCAAGTTATGGAATCCTACCTCGGCATTTGGCGGAATGGTGATGTTGACATCAACAATGCCTGATCCATCAGATGTTCCTATTGTAGAAATTGTAGTTCCGTTAAGAGTTACTGTAACCTGTACGCCAACAACCGCCGCACCAGTGTTATCTAGCAGCAGCAGCCTTGCATTTACATCATCTCCTCTATCTGTTCTATCATTTAGAGAAGGTTGGTTTACTCCATCAATTGTTGGTTTTACAAAGGTAAGAACTGTGTAACCTCTACTGTCGAAAGACTGGTTAGCACTTGAACCGGAGTAGTAGTTCACAGAAGGAATATATTGCGCCTCAGCAACATGAGTTCCAGCAGCAAATCCAGAAGATAATGTGATTGTTGCTGACCATGTACCATCTGACTGTATTTGACCATCAGACAGAGTGAAACCTGAGGCATCGTCATTGATTGTAAACAATACATTAGCAGTTAATGTGTCTCCATTTCTTAATTGCAAAGCGCTTCCATTATCGCTAGATATTGACCCATTTATTACAAATGATTCCCCTGCAACAGGGTTAGCTGTAATCGGGTCAACTACCATCACAGTAGTAGACCTGATTGTTACAGTTGATAGATTACGCTGAGTCGGAAGTAAATCTGTAGAACCATTGTACATTATGGATATTGTAATCAATCCAAGAGGTTGATCGAAAGGAACTGTGTAAGTGAAATTAGTTCTTCCTTGTGAATTGGTTATATTCGAAGTAAGCCACGTTTCATCGAAAAGAACATCCACTGTAAACCCACTTAATGGCTGGAACATATTTGATGATTCAACCAGTTGTGAGGTGAGGTTTACATCTTGTCCACGATTCACGATGATAGGATTCAATGGTTGTACATTTTCAAATAATGTAACACCTTGAACTAAAATCGAGTGATTACTCGAATCTGTCAAGTAAAATGGTGAAGAGTCTTCTACTACTGAGATAATTAATTCCCTAGGGCCTCTCAGCGTTCCATTGTTTAGTACATCAGTTGGGACTGATAGATTGAAACTTCCATTTGTTGACGTATAGACGCCATTTACGAGTTTCTCATCAGGGTTATCCAACCAGAACATTTCTATGGCCACAGGAGTTGTCAAATTTCTACTTGCATTATCTCCGTCTTCAACTTGACCAACAACTTGGAAGTTGATTCCAGCAGTAATTGTTGAAGGAATCGAATCGACTCTTATGTTAGAAGGAACTTGCACTGTAACGTTGATTTGAGTGAAGTTACCATAATGGCGAGTAGCAGATGAGACCTTTGGCGAACTTATATCGTCAGCAACTTCCATTCGCATTATGTATTGCCCTGGATCTATACCTGAGACAGTCCATGTTAGCGTAGCGTTACCGTCAGAACCACTTGTAGCACTTCCAATCGAAATGTTAGCGCCGCCATAGTCCATTATGTAGCTAACAACTGAACCGGTTACGTTCGAATTATCTGCAATATCAGAAACACGAACAGTCAAATCTACAGTCCCATTGATTTGAGCAATAATGTCAATATCCGGCTGCCCAACTAAATTCACTTCAGATTCAATACCCCATTCTGTAGAGGGTATTTGTGGAGGAGAAGGTGGTGTTGAAGAATCAATCCATGTATAGTAAGGACCACCTGGTTGGCCTACAGAATCAAAATCGGTTAGAACTTCGACATCGTAAACTCCAGATGCAAGTGTTGTCGGTGCTGTAATGGTAAGGTTGTAAGAACCGGTAGTGTTGTTCAACAAACCATTAGCAAGGTCGAATACTTGTCCGTCAGAAGTCACTAACTGTGCTATGATTAAAGAATCATTTCCAAGAACTGCATTTCCTAGAACATCGTCGGTTATATCACCTGTCAACCAAGTTGTATTACCTAGATAGGTCCAATCGTCAACAACTGTTACTGTTATGTCAACCGTTCCCATAATTCTTAGGCTAGTAGAGTTCGAAGACGCCAGATAGAATTCATTTCCAGCAAATGACATGTCGAATGAATAATCACCAGCAGCTAGATTTGAAGCTGTTGCGAAGTTAGGAGAGATTGTACTTGAACCGGGGTCTGTGGTCGTATTTACAGTTGAACCATCGAAATCAAAAGTGAATGTACCTGTTAAGTTCAAATCAAGTTCTCCACCGAGGTGATCAGAAACCTGAACTATAATTCCAACATCTAGACCTCTCAACTGAGAGTTAGCTTGCAGATCGAAATACAAAATCGCTTGCAAGAACCATGGTGTACCTGAAGTATTCAGAGAATCTGTTGCATCCAAATTGTCAGGATAAAATACCAACTCAAGTTCTACATCACCTGCCCTGACAAATGTTGTACTTGGATCCAAGATATGAGTGATAGTAAATGCACCATTAACTGATTGATTGAATAATTCAACGAATGTACCGCCGCCATTGAGTTCTCGCATTCCGAACGACAGATTACCCGATAATGCCGTAGGTGAGGCACCAAATGATTGGGCTGTACCGTTAATGTAGACTAATTCACCAATCTGCAAGATTGAATCATTTGATCCCGGCCCTTCAATAACCGCTGTTAGGTTTGGAGCATCTCTAATATCCATAGTAATAGCGTGAGTTGTTGGCCTCAAGTGGAAAGCAGGACCTCCTACTGCTTGAGAGGTATCCTGCCAGCCACTAAATCCTAAGGTTGCAGAAATATTGGTCTTAGTCTCTAATTCATCCAGAGTTACGTTGATTGTCCAAGTATTACCTGGCCCTAAATCGCCGGTTAAATTTGTTAATCCGTCTTCTGAAGATGTGAATTCTAACCACACTTCAAGATCACCTAAATCTGAAGAACCATTAGTATTATTATTTTCAAATAACAATTGACCAGAGAGAACAGTTGTCGAACCNGCTCCAAGAACAGGTTGATCTATTTGTGCTGGAGAAGTATGGGTCAGAATAGAATCATCTGTGATATTGATGAAGACTTCCAAATCAATTCCGTCATTTCCAACATATCCATTTCTAAGTGTTTCAAGAACGATACTTGCATATCCTGGAGCAACAGGTTCCGCCATCGTACCATTGATCGAGAAGTTTCCATTTGAATCGGTCACTATAGTGCCGAACAGATTGAATGGTGAAGCTGCAGATCCAGGAACGTTAACAACATCAGGTACGCTAACAACATATCCGAACAAATCGATATCTGGTATCGCAGTACTATTTTCAACATATTGCAAAGTACCAGAAACNGTGACCTCTGANAGACCATCTCTGTCAAATGTNGTTGGAGTCCAAGTTAGGTTTACAACCTCGATTTCTTCAGGCTCAGGACAAACATCAAATGGAATCCATCCCAAGTCATCTCCACCACTTCCTGGGTTCATTTCTAGCCTTACTTCTCCCCATTGGGCTAAATTGCCACCGTATACAGCATACCCGTTGCCATTCCAAGTTCCTCCAGTATAACCAGAAACAAACCTTGCTGGTAATCCTGCTAACCTTGCCATTGTGACGAAAACGGTAGTAAATTCAGAACATGTTCCTTCGCGGATTCTATTTAGGAATTCAAAGGTTATATCCGCTTCTACAGGAGCGCCACTACCGTTGTAGTTACGCTTGAAATCAATTGTTGAATTGCCATCGCGAAGGAATGTTGCAATAGCATCTGCAGTTGAGTAAGCATCTGTAGCCCCTGCATCACTAACAACATCATTAGTCATATTGAGGACGAATGATTCTGGTAGGGAGAGATTTGAGAAAACATCTGGGACTATTTTCTCATAACTTGAATTTGTACCTGCAATAGTATTTGGAGCAAGTGTAGCCCAATCATACCAATACTCATGTTCTTCAACCCAAACAGCATCTAGAAGTCCAGCGGACACTGAATACGTATGAGTATCATTGGTTCGAGACATTAGTAACGTCGCGTCAGAGTAGAATGTTATGTTAAACTGGTAGGCAGACATAGGAATCATTCCACCTGTTAAGGGGTTAGCGTATTCTACATTCCAGGCTACTGTATCATTGGCATAATTTGATGATGCCAAATGAGTATTGTTAGTGTAAGGAATAGAAATCTCAGTGGCTTGGTGAACTCCTGTTTCTAAACCATATGCTGCACCGGTGTAGAAATCATAGGTATTTAACCTCCATCGATGTACTTTGTTTAAGTCGACTACACCGCTTGTGTTGTTAGCCCAGAAAATAACATCGTTTTCGACTATATCATCAGTAGGATCGAACGGATCAAATGGTGAGCTTTGACAATTGGTGAACCAAAACTGTGGACCACATTCAACACCATCCATCATACCTCCACCGTCTGTATCTGGGTTTCTCCAGTCTGTTCCAGTTTGATTTTCTACAGCGTCTGGAATAAAGTCACCATCGAAATCATCAGGGAAAATATCGTCAGAGGGATTACTCTCTGGATTTGTTGAGTCAAAGTACTCTTGTATGTCGTTTACTCCACCTTGGTCAGTATCTGACTCGTTTTCATCAGTAACCCAGATATCTTGACTACCGTTGGTAATTCCAATCCATGAATTATCACAACCAGTTGTTCTTTCAAAGTAATTGTTTATTCCGTCTAAATCAGAATCTAGGTTATTGTCACAGGGCTCTAATGGGTCTGTTCCGACCAATACTTCTGAGAAATCATCGACCCCGTCACTATCAGAATCTGCTAAAGTAGGGTTAGAGAAGTACCCATAAACTCCTAGAGTTTCTTCCCAATCTGCAAGTCCATCGCCATCTGAGTCCGAATAATCATCGTCACAATAACTAGGGAATGAACCGTTTGCAATATCGTGACACCAAGAATTGTTCCAAGACTCTGCAACTGTCGCTCCCGAAGGTGGCGCAAGAGGTACTCCTTCGAGTACATTGTTGACTGCCCGAGCATAAGTGAATTGGGTTAAGGTCCCTGAATTATTGTAAAAGGCAGTTCCTCCCCCTGGGCGAAATCCTGAACCGTCGGTCAGTGTTAATTGATCTGTATTCACGTTATATGATACGATTGAAGTTGCGAAGTTGGTTAGAGAATCACATGGATCTGTACCATGAGTTACGTTTGATTCGTCGCCATCATTTACACCACCAAAGTCAGTATCTGCCACATTCCATAGCGTACAAGAAAGGTTCTCTTGCCAATTTTCTAGTCCGTCGTTGTCA
>NZGQ01000027.1 GCA_002689565.1 Methanobacteriota archaeon
GCTTTTACATATAATCTATTCCGCTACACTGTTTAGGCATGGCTAGCCGATGTTTAGTAAAGGTCTAGATGTGAACCTCACAAACAGTCGTGGACTCATAGAGATTAGTTGGTCCCCGCTCCCAGACTTGAACTGGGGACACCCTGGTGTCTGCTGAGACGTTTGGATTCTTCCAACTACAGCCAGGTGCTCTACCAACTGAGCTAAGCGAGGCAATGCCTGCGACCAGCCTCGCGTATATCAATTCTTCAGAATGAAATGGCCATGAAAATAGGGTCGCGAAATGGGCTCGCGACTGAGTCCCGCGAGCATCACGGTTAATAGTGAAATGAACAGCCTTGTTTTTCTCGGAGGCGTAAGGGATGGGACCCGATGCAACACGCACAACAAGACATTCTGACCAATCGTTGAATGACATGGTGGCTTCACTTGCAAAGGAAGCAATTGGAAAAGGCTCGACCGCACTGCTTGATGAAGACATGGGTGGGTTTGGCGTTCCAAATCCACGTATCTTAATCGTCGGTTGTGGAGGTTCAGGAAACAATACCCTCAACAGGATTACTCACCTAGGCGTTGAAGGTGCAATTACAGTTGCAATCAACACTGATAAACAGCACTTAGACCATACTCGTTCCTTACAGAAATTATTGGTTGGCAGGCACATCACAAGAGGGCTTGGAGCAGGTGGAGATCCTGGCACCGGTAGAAGATGTGCAGAGGCCGGTAGAGAAATGATTCAGAGAATCGTTACTGGTGCAGATTTGGTTTTCATTGCAAGTGGACTTGGAGGCGGCTCGGGAACTGGAATCTGTCCAATTGTTGCCGATGAAGCCAAGAAAGCGGGAGCGCTTGTAGTTGGAATCGTAACAACTCCATTCCACGTAGAGCGCAGGCAGAGAATGAATAGAGCGCTTGAAGGCCTAGAAAGTCTGAGGCAAGTTGCAGATGCTGTATTGGTTCTAGACAATAATCGACTACTCCACTTCGTTCCTAACCTACCATTGGATGAGGCTTTCTCAATCATGGACCAATTGGTTGCTGAAATCGTCAAAGGAATTGTTGAAACAATTACCCTTCCCTCTCTAATCAACCTTGATTTCGCAGATGTTAGAGCGATTATGGCAAATGGAGGAGTGACCATGATGCTGTATGGCGAGAGCGATAGAGGCCCTGAAGAGGTTGTTCATGAAGCACTTAACCATCCATTATTGGATGTTGATATCTCTGGCGCCACTGGAGTTCTAATCCACGTAACTGGTGGAAAATACATGACATTAGAGAACGCTTCTCAAGTTGTAGACTTGATGACTGCTAATGTTAGTGACGATGCAAACGTAATCTGGGGAGCAAGACAAGACCCTGGATTTGGTGACACGATCAAAGTAATGGCGATTATCACCGGAGTAGGTGGCTCAGAAATGCGCACTGCAAGTATGACTCCAGACAAACTTGGTGACATGCTAAAGCTTACAAGAGCAAAATCTCAAGCAGGAAGTTCGGTTGGATTTCAGCGCTTTGATTGATGCATAACTATAGCAAGGTCCAAATCTATGCGGTGTTAAGGATACACCATGCGAGGACGTAGCGCGCTGGCGATTTTGTTGGCAATTCTACTCAGCCTACCTGTTGTTGGTGGCACTACCACAACCATGGCAGATGATGAAGAAACCAAGGACCCGTGTGACGAAGATCCTGAGCAACCTTGTGTAAATAAGACCTCGATGTATCTATGGTCTGATGGAAGCAACAGGCACTGGATTCACTTCAATACAACAGAACCTGAAAATGCTGCCGATAACCTATTTTCAAACGATAGAGATAGTGGTGTGGTTACGATTGATGAAAGATTTACCATGACTCCTAAACTCAACAAGAAGCTAAACATGACAGTCGGTGGTGAAATCCGAATTGTGTTGAACATATACTTAGAAGGTGATTGGACAAATAATGACCAACAATCAGGAGGAGACCAGGGGCCGTGTAATCAGGACTGTGAGGAGTTGAACATTTCACTATGGTCAGGTGCTTCTGAAATTGTCAAACAACATGTTCCTCAAGTTTCTCAAGGCTGGAATACTGTAACTGTATCTCACACAATTACTGAAGAGCAAAGCCTTTGGGACTCAACTGCTGCAAACCCTTCTCTACAAATTGAAATGACATTGAAAGGCGACAGACAAAATTCAGGCCCTGGGGGACTTTTCATTGAAGGAGAACCTGCAAACTTCACTCTAAGATTATCTGCAGATGGCGAGACTCGCGTAGAATTGCCGATAGACCGTTCATCATGGGAAGATGGATTCCAAAACAGTGAGGAGGATGATGATGTTATGATGCCAGCAGAACAACCTGGCTTCTTATTCATGGCAGCGATTACAGCAATGACTGTCGCTGCAGTCTACCTACCTAGTAGAGAAGAGTCAGAGAACAACTGAAATTGAAACAGTTTCTAGTTCTGTTACGCTTTGTTCTCCTGTTACAAGATTCTTGACACTACACTGATTGTTTTCAAGGTCTTGTGGGCCGACTATTACAACATTAGTGAAGCCATTCTTCGATGCCCAATCAAGAGATTTTCCGATATTTTTACCTCTAAGATCTAACTCTACGATGTGGCCTACATCACGTAACTCTTTGACAATACTTAGTACAGATTTCGCTTCAATCTTAAACGGAAGCATGAGTGTGCTTGGAGCTNGGAGNTTCGCCAGGAACAACTTCACTGCGACCAACTCTTTGTGCCTGAGCCTCTAGTGCTAACAANACTCTATCAAAGCCNAGCCCAAATCCACATGATGGGTCTAAATCCTCCAAACCAAACAAGTGCAGAAGTTTGTATGAGCCTCCTCCGAGTACTTGTCCTTCGCCACCAAGTTCGGCGACATTGACTTCGAATACCATTCCTGTGTAGTAATCCAAACCTCTAGCAACGCAGAGGTTTACCTTCAAAGAAGGAGGAGATGGTGCTAAGGATTCTACTGCAGATAATAATTCAGCTAATTGGTCCAATGATTCGTGTGAAACTCCCAACTCACTCAGTATACTTCTAGCGGATTCCAAAGTCTCCATTCCACCATCTAATTGTGATAACTTTTGCAAATTTTCCAAAGATGAATTGGCAATTCCATGGGCTGTAAATAACTCCGCTAGACCGTCCCAGTCGCCCTTATCGAGTAATCTCATCGCAGTTGCCACAGGTGGTTCTGGTTCACCCTGTGAGGATAGGCCCANTCCGGTTAGAATNTCTTTCAAGACACCTACGTGGCCGATGCGCAATTCATAATCCANCAANCCNCAGGACTCTAGCATATCGATTGCCAGAGAAACTACTTCTGCTTCAGCAAGCGGNCCACTNGCACCGATNAATTCGACACCATATTGGAAGAACTCACGATAACGACCCTTCTTGGATTCTTCATATCTAAAGCACTGTCCATAGTAAGAAAGGCGAAGTGGTTTTGGGGAACTACGCATTTCTTCGCTGATCATGCGCATTACTGGAGCGGTTAGTTCAGGTCTCAAAGTTAGNTCTCGATCCGATTTATCTTGGAATGCATACAATTGTTTNACTACACCAGGTCCTGACTTGGCCGTAAACAAATCAAGAGATTCGAAAATAGGNGTTTGCACACGCTTGAAACCATGTGATAGAGACTTAGATTCGAGNAAATTCTCGAAGGCTAAGCGCCTGTTCATCACATCCGGGGTGAAATCCCGGGTTCCGCGTGGCCTCTGTACCATGTAGTGCTCGAAGAGCATCGAGCATTTCACTTGAACGGCTAATCTCTCTAGGCAAAGAGGTAGTTTGGTAGGTTTTTGGAAATACTAGATTGACTAAACTATCACTCAGTTTCAGTAAGTTCATCCAAGTCCGGCGCCTCTGGTACGCCCTCTGTAGGTTTGTCTAAATTGGACATTTTCTCTATTAATTCCCAATCTGGTTCATCCGGATTACCTGATTTCAATGCATTCTCCAATGTTAATTCAATGACTTCTGTTTCCTGCTCTTCTACAATCGCAGGTGCAATCACTCGCTCAACCGGTTGAACTGGGGCATCGATTCCTAACTTATTCCATGCAGCAGCAGATTCACCTTCATCAAGAGACCATCCTGCTGCAGTCTCCCTTTCCATTCTCTTAATTTCCGATTTACGCTTTTCATCTTCAGCAGCTTGAACTTGAGCCTCAATTCCAGCCCACATCTCCGCTTCTTCATCTTCTTGCTTTTGTCTTCTTNTTGNTTCCAAAGCAAANTTACTAGGTAAGTCGAAACGTTTCCAAAACCACCTAGCNATCGGAATTAGCACAANTGCGATTGCTANNCCGATTCCTATCNACTGGAATAGGCTCAGTGCCATTTNANCACCTCAGNCATCAAGCGCTATCGAGTTCAGAGGCTTGTTTATCAGCNAGGTGTTCCCANCCATCTGGGTAATCGCCCAATTCAACTACTAGTTCATCAGAACCACCTGGCAACATCGAGATGTCAACATCCGCTCCTTCTGGAATATTTCTAAACAATGGNCGTTCNGATAATTTCTTGTTGAANGCGATGAATCCAATTGCTACTATTCCCCAGAATAGTAAGATAATCGTGATACCTGATGGNTTGGTTGGGTCCCAAACATTTGGAGTGTTGGCAATCATATCTCCGAAGTATGATAAAATCAAAACTGTGAACAAGAATGGGAATGCCAGATACATCAGAATATCCCACCAGCGGCCGATCCAGATGTCGTTATCTCCAGTGTTAATGAAATCGTCACGGAATGCCGAGACGCCTACTCCAAGATAACCACGCAAGCCCGGTGCTGCTTCTCCTGCAGCAACTTGGGCTCTCCACTTGTGGAATCCATACTTCCAAATTGTGTACGCGATGAATAGTCCGCTAAACATCAAACCGTATCCCCATATGTGGTCTTGTACTTCCAAGAATTGTGGGAATGCGGTACCATCGTCTGCCATTGTAATCCATAACAATGCCGAAGGTAGACCGAAAATGAATATTGCAACGGATGTCANAAGAACTGACTTTTGTCGCTCATAGCCATGATCTACGAAGTTTCTAACACACAATTCAACGGTCGAAATCATCGATGTTATCGCAGCGAATGAAAGCGCAAGGAAGAATCCTGTCATCATTATCCAAGCACCAGTTCCACCACCAGGTGCTTGTGCAAACACTTCAGGTAAAGCGAGGAATGTAATTGCTGAGGAACCTCCAGTAACCGTATCAAGTGGATTTGCCGATACTGCAAATATCGCAGACAAAACAGTCAGACCTGCTATGATTGAAATCGAGTTATTTGCTAATCCCATTGTGAACGCATTGAGTGTTGTATCCTCATCTTTCCTCATGTAAACTGAGTAAGTAATGACCATACCCATACCTGCAGAACAAGACCATGCTGATTGTGATAAACCATTAATCCAAATCGCTGGATCACTCAACGAGCTCCAATTAACGGTAAACATGAACAGGAANCCATCCAAGGTACCGTCTGCCATATCCATGTATAGCGANAGNCCAAGTGACATGAATAGAAGAACGAATAGTGAAATCATCAATACTACATTCACTTTCTCTATCGCCTTTGCACCTTTCCAAATTGCCAACAGTGTGATTGCAATAACTAAGAATTGGAAGAATACTACTGAACCTGGGGATTGTAAGAATTCATTCCATACAAGTTGAGTATCAACGTCATCTCCAACCAATCCATTGGTTATTCCAAGTTGGAAATACTTGAGACACCAACCTGCTACTACTGCGTAATAGAATCCAATCGCTGTGGAAATCCATGCTGTCCATAGACCCATCCATGCGTATCCTTTACCTGCGAAAATACGGAAAGTACCAATTGTTCCAGTACGACTACGTTTACCCAAAGCGAATTCTGCAATAACTAGAGGAATAGACCATACAAACAGGAAAAATAGCCACGGAATCAGAAATGTTCCACCGTCGTTAGCTCCTACCATTCTAGGGAAACGCCAAATGTTTCCGGTACCAATAGCAGCACCGATTGCGGCGAAAATAAGTCCCATTCTGCCGCTAAACTCGTCCGAGGATTGGCTCATGTAGAAGCCTCCTCCACGAACTCAGCATCCAATATTCCTTCTATCTCGGATTGATCTTCCATCATCATTCGCAAACAGACACCAAGGCCTCCCCAGACGAATACTGCAACTGTTGCGAACAACATAACGGAACCGAAAATTGTCCCATAAGGTGCCCTGTAGTCAACTTTGATNTGATAAACTCCCGAATTTGCAGGATATTCGATCTTTTGCGTTCCTCCCAAAGTAGAGACCATGGCCTTGTAATACATGGTTCCCGATTCATCATCTGCAATCGGTATGTTTGCAACTACCTTGTAACCAATACCACTACCATTCAGCAATTCACAACTCGAATCTTCAACAATTGAGAATGGGGTCATTTCCCATGTCCCTTCACTCAGCTCTCGCGGACCGAAATCCGTTCTCTGACGAGTTAATTTTTCCAAGCGATACATTATGTGTGATTTTTCTNTTTCCAGATTGATGTCGAATGCGGTGCTGAGACACATTTCAATAGGTATGCTACCCGAAGACGGGATTTCCACTTCAAGTGGTTTTTGTAAATACTGATTTTTTGGGATATTCTCTATTGCAAGGTCAGCCCTTTCCCTAGGGTTATCTGCTATCTTNGTCATGTAGAAAGCGATTCCATTGTTTCTGACCGCGATATGATCTATGTCGTCTTCATGTTGATGGAATGCGGTTCCAATCTCCATTGTGTAACAATAGGATCCATGAACTCCGTAATGCCAATCACAGAAATCTCCAGTTGTAGGATACAGATCTGAGGATTGCATATTGGTATAATCTGTCATGATTGCCATCTGATCACCATGATAGACAAGTTGGTCGTGGTCAGTAGTCTGACAACCAGTGCAATGNCCCCATGGATACAAAACCAGTTCAGAGTAGGANTGATAAGTCAATGTGGCCTTGTAGTCAGAAGCNCCATCGCCATCATCGTCGTTCATTTCAGTCATATCTTGAATGAACTTGGTTTCTGGTTCCGAGTTACCTCCNGCCCAATCTTCGTCGGTTTGNCCATCATTGTCATCGTCCTCACCGTCAACGTTGTCTTCGTTAATTAACCCGTCNCCATCATTATCCGTTGTGTCANAAGGTCCAGTGTAAACATCGTTATTTGNAATCCCTGCTCTTTCATCTTCAGCAGGTGTGCATGTACCTGGAATTAGAGGGACTGTAGCACCCAATGGCCATCCCCATTCAAATTGGTAGTTTCGATTCAGATCTACACCATCACAGTCTTCATCAACCTGCTCGTTAGGGTCAGGCAATGGTTCTGGACCATTATTTCTGAGATTCTTTCTCCATCCGCCAGAAGGGCATGATTCCCATGCCGGAGCTGGACAGAACACTGTTTGGTCGTAAATGAAACCGTCTGTATTGAGAAGAGGAATTAGATAGATTTCACGACTATTGATTAGGTTGGTNAATTCNACTTCACTGAAGTCCTCATCAACACCGAAGTCTCCAGGGTTACAGGGCTTACCATCTCCATTGCTGTCTTGGTATTTCGGTTCAAGNGCAAGACAATCGCCGTCATCATCAACTTGGCCATCTCCATCAGCATCCCCCCATGGATCTTCATCAAATCCTTCAAACGGATCGTCAATTACTCCGTCATTGTTGTCATCAATACCATTTGATTGCCAATAAGCAGCGTCCCCGTCATTATCCACTGGGCCGCCTCCGTAGTAGTAGGACACTGTTTCGAGGAACATCATCGGAGTAGTGTGGCTCATCCATTCTCTGGCGTGATGATTTCCAACAATCATAATATCTGGACGATCTTCATAATTTCCAGTGTCGCCATTGAAAGCATTGTATTCGCCTTCTTCTACATCTTTTGTAATCTTCAACCAAGGAGAGGAATGGCCGTAGTGCCAGCCCTCNTAGGTGTCCGCAGTGGTTGTTTCTCCTCTTTTGTTGACACCACCNTTCAAACCTTCATGAAACTGAATTATATCGGGATTATCGGCTGCAATTCTCATCATTCTTGCACGAATTGCCTCAAAGGTGTAATATTCTTTGAACTGCATCATTTCGTCCCCGCCCCACGGGAAAACATATTCGCAAGCAACTTCCATTTCCCCTTCAGAGTTTTCAAATTCATCACAATCGACGTATTTGCCCTCGTCATCTAAATCCCAGATGTCCAATGGNTCCATCTCATCATCATCTTGTACACTTACATCTGAGGTAACTGAGGCGCTAACCATAGGTGAAAGAAATGATAGCAAAAAGGGNAGAAGAAGAATTGTGAGCGAAGTCTTTCGGGATTCAAATCGCATGGCTACCGACTTGGCCAAGACCTAACCCCTCTTCAAAGCGTCGTGTGAGTGAAATAGCCCCTTTAGGGGGCTAGTTCTTCAAAAACAAGCGAAAACAACATCTTCCTAGCGTATTTGGAGAGATGTATGGAGAGAATAATTGAAGCCATTCCCGGACACGACAAGGAAGTACTTGGTATCGGTATTGAA
>NZGQ01000001.1 GCA_002689565.1 Methanobacteriota archaeon
ACCTGCTCGGGACTAGGGGTGGTTTATTTCACCCACCCGGATTTTAATTTTCAGATTTCACTCTTCTTCTGTTGCAGCAGATGCTACTGTTGTAGCACCTTCCGGCATAAGGCTTCTTGCTAGTTCAGCAAGTTCGCCCCAGTCGTTACGAACAGTACTACCGGAGTTAGGCATAGCCTTCAATGGCACGCCCTTCTTGCGGTATGTACTTGCTCTTTGGCTGACAGTGTGGACAGTTAGTCCAGTCTTCTCAGCAACTTCTGCTACAGACTCAGAGGCCTGATAAATTGTGATGAATCTCTTAGCAGCGACAGGCTTTGCCCGTGCTCGCTTTGTTCCATCATGTCCAGTCGTGTCTTCACTCATGGTCTAGGGGCCTTATTGCCCGTGAACTTCTATCAAAACGTGGCACATGTCCACGTTAAGCGCAACTCTCATTATGTCCAATACCGGTGATATTGGGATTTGAATTGATTCTTTGCCCGAATAGGGCATATTACTGTTTACAGCATGTAGGATAAAGGGATGAACATCCAGTAAGTCTTTCGTCTTAACTGTAGTTAGTTCTTCTATTTCCATAAAATGCTCATAACTTCCGTCAATTAGTTCTATTGTGTTGTCTAACAACAATACAGCAATTGCGGGAAACGCTTTGATTAGCGTTCCATCGTCTGTTTCCGACATTGGAGATTGCCCCGGACCCTTCCATTCAAGTTTCCAAGCGAGCAATCTTTCTTTTTTATCTACTATTTCAATTGGTTCGCAACTGAAACGTAGATTTCCTTCGTCATTTAGCAAGTTAGTCCATATTTTATCAAATGAACTTTGGAGTTTACTACTCCAGTCCAAATCATGATATTCTGCCCAGAGTCTTGCACTCTGATGTAATTTATGTGTGAATCCTTCTAGCGGGTTTTTGTAGAACCCGGGTCGTGACTTCACATCTTTATTCAATCCACGCATATTCATTTTGCGCATTTTTCTCGGTACAAAGCCCAATACGGGCATAGGTACGTCATCTACTGGCTTGGTGTACTCTTTTGAATGCATTGCTATAATAGCGTTTATGCGTTCAGACATTGTACTCCCCAACCATAGCGTTGAAAATTGTTCTACCAAATATATCAATGAGCGAAAAGCCCACCAATCGGTAGCGTTCTTTTTGTTCTAGCGTAAGACATTCGTCATTTGCTAGTTCTTTTACGAACTCTCTTTTTAGTCTATGTTCCAAACGGGCAATATGCCCTTCATGTTTTGGATTAAACTTAGGCGATGCTTCACCTATCCAGATACGATGCTTCATCGACCCTGTTGTAATTTGACCCAGACTACACAACTTAAATTCGTGCTTATATCTGTCGTCGTAAAAGGGTTTGATTTGAAACATATTGGTACTAGAACCTGTGTTCTTAGTGTACCATTTATTATCGGATGAGGGTAGCATTACCACTTCAGGAGTTAGTAATGATAAATCTTGCTCGCTGATATGAGAATTATGATAATTCTCTGCAGCAATAGCAATCCAGTGTTTCATGGATTTCATCTAAGGACTTTACTTAGCCCGTTCTGTCAAATAATGCATAAATTTCTGAATTTCTTGAGGTACACTTTGGTTGCGCACCCCTGCTTCATCTACAAATGCTTTAGCCCACACCAAGTAAGTTCTTGCGTGTTCAGGTGTAACCCGTCTTGGGGCTTCACCTTTGTTGTACAAGTTTCTTTCTTCGACTGTAGTTCGTCTGTCTTCTAACTGTAATACGGCGGCTCTTGCGCTATAGAATCTCCTTAGAAACTTAATCTGTTCATCAGTAAGTTCGTGAGAGGCTTCTTCGTAGCCTTCAAGGAAATCTGGCATAGTGAAAACATTGATTACGTTTGGTAATGTGAATTCTGCACAGTTTAGTTCCTTTAGTTCGCCACTATATTCTGATAGTAAAGGATGGATTCTGGTAGAGGCTACGCCTTGCTCCCATAGAATGATTACATCATTCAAACCCCATCCAATAAGTGTTTTCTTGTTAGCAACACCAAGATACATTATATCACAGCCATTAACTAAACTGTTTAGGCTCTTTGTTGATATAGATTCTTTTTGCATTGCTATAGACTGTTCTACTCCGTTGCTGTAATAAGAGCGATACTTTCCTCGCTCTCTACCAGTTCCGTGGTTGCCATACTCTAACATTAATTCGTTACTAGCAGGGCTTGCACCACAAAACCCAACAGTGTTAGGCTTGAAATGGGCGATAAGTTCGCCCTTTTCTTTTGAAGAGGATTGTGATGCTTTGTTAAGTAGCCATCTTCCATGTTTTGGTTTCATACCAATAACGGATTCCGGCTCAATCTTATCAATCAAATCGGGCTCTGCTAGCCCGTATGTAATCGTCACATTCTTTGTTCTTCTGTATTCGACAATATGTTCATTGGCAACTGCCTTAAATGGGCGCATGCCTGCATATGCTGCGAGTCCGATACCTACCCCGTCAGGAGTAAGTCGCTCACGCTGTACTATTCTTTTGAAGATAGTACTTCTTTGTTGTAGGGTTTGTCTCCAATGCCCTGTACGCTTGTGTACCATAGCAAAAATTTCAGAACTAACAAACAAGAGGAAGGAGTTATTACTCTGTCCCCTCGTAATAGTAGGTTCTTTTTTGACAGAGAGTGAAACACCCTTGCCATTTTTACCATTTATCAATACGCTAAACGGTCTTGTTCCTTCTACTTTAGAGTAGATATTAGCAACCAGACCAGTTTCAATACAACAAAATGACATATACAATTTGCTTCCATCACAAACTAACGATATACGAAACTTAGATGATGCAGTTCCACTGTTCCATCTGTTAGTTCTAGTATGTTTATCGTATTTGCTTGCTGTGTAAGTCAGTGCTTGTTCAATAAATGCATAAGGGATTGGAACCTCAATGGTTTCAATACCGCCTTCTGCACATCCAGATAATAGGTAGTCGTGAAACTGCCTTCCATCTGCGCTATTAAGCCAATCTTTCATATTTGTTCTAGGCCTACTTAGAGGCGTTTTTCTACTGCTGCTCGCATTTCTTTTTCTCTGGCTTCTAGTTCGTCAAAATTGACGACACTAACAAAGTCCATTAGTTGTGCTAAACAGTCAGCAATATCAGATAAAGAGATAGCAATGTTTTCCAGATGCTCGTTTTGAACATCGGCTGCCTTTGCCATGTCTTTGAGTAGTTTATCACCGCTCATATCTAGGAGGAATCATTCTTCCTCTGTTGGTTTGCATTGGTCTGTTCCACACTCGCTAATAGTAAGTGTATCTGATTCTAGTTCAACCATCTCCATACTGCCTGCATTATGCTCACCTCTTCTTCGGTGGTCATGCAAGTCAATGTATCTCCAGTTAGCATTTACTAACCACTGCATCAATACATATAGGGGAGTTTGGTCTTTAGATTCTTCCTCTTCCAGTTGTTCAACTACAGAGTTATGAATTTCATCCAATGTGTATACCAAGTCATCAAATTGTTTCTTGGTAATGTACTTGTCTAGGAGTTCCTCTTCTACACTAGTTAGATTACGACCAGATGCTTCTAGTCCAATCATTTCAGGTGTTAGGTCTTCCATACGAATTAGTTCGTCCGACATTTCTAAGATTCCTCACTCTTCGGTGTAGTTGAATCATCGGTCAGGTCTTCCCTGCCATCTATTCTACTTGTTGTGTCTTTCACATTAAGTTCGTTTTTATTATTTTTCTTGAATCTTATCCCTTTGGCTAGAAATTCACAAAATTTATTGTAGTACAATCCGCCAGTGGTCTTTGACGATTCAAGTTTTTTCATAAAGCGTTTAGACGCCATTCTAGGACCCGGTCTACGCCTAGGTCTTGAAACAATTAGTATACTGTTTTACCAGTACCTATTGCATAAAAAGAACACCTTCCTGTTGTGGCCCTGCGTAAAAACACATTAAGGTCACAATCAGGAAGGTATAGCACAAATCCTTCTGAATTTGTGGTTAGTTCTCCTGTTAAGTAGTCGAACTCGTCTACATAGATGTCACGTCTTGCTAATGCTTGACGGACTCTAGAATTGGTTCTGACTGATAGCGTTCTTTGCTGTTCACAAAACATTTCGCTTCTAAGGTATTAAACATACAAGACCGTACTCCATTGGCCATCAAATTGGAATCATCGCTTTAGCAACTTCTTCCGCATTAAGGTTGTTTCTCGCAATGTATTTTTAACACCGACTCGCTTACCTGCTTGGCTTCTTTTTACCTTGAAGCCGTTAGTCTAAGTCTGGTATTAACCAAACATTGGGTTGAAGGAATTGTCTTCCTTCGGCTTTTGTTCCTTTAGCAATTCTGCCAAGTCATCGTCAAAGTCTAATGGTTTTCCATCAAGACATAGGTTAATCTTGAATCCATCATCAAATAGTTCATCAATTCGTAATGATAACCTACCAATCGCATCTCCGCTTAGGTTATGCTTCTCTGCAGCAGTGATAAGGTTCTCTGCGGAACTCATTACCATGCTCATAAGCAATCCTTTGCATTCATCAAGAACCATAGTCAATATGCGACCACGTTCTGTCTTTGCTTGCGATAGTGTAGTTTTCTTTTGTAGTACAATCCTGTATACAAGTACGAACTTCAATGCATCTCTAAACTCTGGTTCGTCAATAAATTTACGAACAGGGTCTTTAGAGCGTTCTTCGACTTTTGCCTTGAACCCTTCTGGATTATTCAAATATTCCGAGAAGTCTTTCACTGCTCCATCAAATAGAGCATGTAGTGGTTCTGTTGCTGTAGGGGGAATATTTTCATCATCTAGTCTACCAATAATCAACTTCTGTAAGTCTTTTATGTTCAAGTTGTCAAGGTAATTTTTTCCTTGAGATTTAAATTCTTGATATATAGCCATTACACTGAATAGTTCAGTTGCTGTAAATAGTAGTTCGATATCACGCTTTTTCCAACGTATTTCTCCCATATCTAGGGGCATATGCCCACGGTATTTATTGGTGCTTCATCCACCATGGATATTCATTTCTTCTTTCCATAGTTCTACACCTTGCTTCATGCTGACATTTATAGCAAAGTTTTCCTTTGCCTATAGTTGTGTAGCATACCCTGCATTCTTTGGGTTTCACTAGGGGCTTTCGCCCGATTAAATGACATTACGAAGGCTGCCATTGTCCTCATCACTGTCATCAGTAAGACTGATACTTTCAGTGTTTGCAGGAACCATTGTGCCTTCAGTAACCCAACGCCTCATGTTTGCAATCTGTTCCGAATAGGTTTTAGCCGTAGGAACTGTCTTTGTGATTGCTTTAATGAAATCTTGTTGTTCGGTTTTCTTTCGTCCTTCCACGAATGCGTATGACATTCCCAGTTCGATTGCCTGTTCAATGTCGCTACCGGAGTACTCGTTTGTCAAGCGAACAAGTTCGCTCAAATCATAGTCTTCTCCGTTATGCTTTCGCTTTGAAAGATGGATATTAAAAATTGCCTCTCGACCCCTCGCAGATGGTAAATCCACGAAGTATCTCAAGTCAAATCGACGAACAAGTTCCACGGGGAACTTGCTCATGTCATTCGCTGTAAAGATGAAGAATACACCCAGTTCACCGGCTTCCTCGCTCATAAAGTTGAGGAATTGGCCTAGTACTGCTGAATGTGCTCCACCGTCAGACACTCTGTCTTGCTTTCCGAGCATTTTCTCTGCTTCGTCAAACATGATTCCGATTGGGGCTGCTGCCCTACAAGTTGCAAGTAATCTTGCGACCTGTGCTTCGGAACCACCCACATACTGATTTTTCAAGTTGTGAGCAGCCACTTCAAGGATGTTGATTCCCAACTCCTTTGCTAGTGCTTTTGCTGTTAGCGTTTTACCAGTTCCGGGTACACCTGCAAAGATGACCCCAGTTGGCATTCTAATAAATCCAAAATCTTTAGCCTCGGTACTGAACCTTGGCTTGAGAAGTCGGACTCCTTCTTTCATATTTTCTAATCCACCTACATCATCCATGCTAGTATCAGAAGTTAGGAGTTTGTACCCCATCTCTGTTACCTTCTTTGCTTTTTCGGATAGTATGTAGTCAGTATCAAGATTCTTTGTTAATGCAATACTCTTGCACAGTAAGTTCTCAATACCTACAGACGAAAGACCACCACAAGTTGTAGCAACGGTTTCGATATCCATCTGTTCCATTGCTTCAATAAGGGGATAATCCCCCTTGCGTTTGGTTTTAAGTTGGTTCACCATACGTGACACTTGTCCAATTCGACCTTCTTGGTCTGGCATTGGTAGTGTCGATGAATCAACCCATTCTCCCAGTTCATCTGGGATGTCAATTGTAGTTGGAGCAAGCATTACAATGAGCATATCTAGCCCTTTGCTTGCAATCTCCTCAAATAGTTTGAGGGTCATATCAACAAGATACTTGTTGTGTCCAACCCAGTTATGCCAATCTCTTAGGATAAAAATAGCACCGGGGGCTGAATCGCCTTCCGGTATACTATACTCCTTTTTGGACCATTGAGGGTAGTTGCTCATCCATTCAATTGCGAATGGAATTGTGCTACCTTCTGCACCATTTTTAGGCATGTACTCTGCTCCTTTGACGTACTCAACCTTAGTACCGATGAAATCGGTTTGGTCTTTTGCAGTCTCCAAAATTTGGGTACTTTTGTTTACCTTTTTGTAAATGGCCAGTTCTTTAAATCCATCAACAAGTCGCCACTCAAATACTCTTGGGCGGACACCTGTCTTTTGGCTTCCTCTGGTCACAGCGTATTGGCAAAGATGTGTTCTTACATCTTTTTGTTCAACTGTTACAACGCTTATTGCAGGAACCGATGCGGCTCTGCAAGCGTGTACTTGGTCTGTAAATTCAACCATGTCTATGTCCTCATTTTAGGACTAATACTGCGGGTGTATTATCATTCGCACTAGGGTTTTGTAATGATGTGGGTCCGAACCCACACAAGCCTACTAGAGATAGGCCATCATTTACCCGCATGAAGAAAACTTACGTTTGCTAGTTATGTCACTCTGCTACTATGTACAGCAGCGGTAAGTAACATCAGAATCCTTGCAAGCAGAACTCACCCAGATTTCACTGGTTAGTGCTGCNCAACTTCCTTTCTTCAGAAGNGTAACTTCTGAAGCAGCAAGTAGAATTGTTTTATTGTCCATAACATGTTAGGACCTCTCAGTAAAACTAGTTTACCTCTGGTAGGTGCCTAAATAATCGCTTTTGCCCAGAAGTCTACCTATAGTTAGGCAAGATTTCTGGTAAAAGGAGCGATTTTGTCTGGTTTCAGAAACGAATCTGAATGGCTGCCTGCTCTGGCAACTCGTTATAATTTGTAAATTGGTAGTTTGCAGTTACTGGATGTAACGTTACAACTTCTTCGTAACGACTCTAGTCTCTGCTGGATGTCGTTACAAGTACTAATCATATGCAGGTACACTCAGGTACCTTTGATATGTCTTTAGTAGATAATTAATGCAAATCTAGATTTGGTCAACGCAAGGGCCCACCAAGGGTGGTATCCTGCAAGCGTCCTTTATTCAACTCCATCCTGCTCCTGACAATTTGCGGCATGTAGATGCTCTGNTTGTCAGTGGCGTTCTGGCTGTAATAAGGGCTCAAACTTACTTTTTGTTCCGGAAATCGGGGAGATTGTCCCCATAGTTGTCGGACTTGCTGTCCTGAATCTTCTAGTACACCTGATAGGCGTCTTTGTTCAGAGACATGCATGCCGCTTAGTTTACCGGTCAAAGTATGGTCTAAGTTCCATTGTGATGTAAAATCACAGTCTTGATTTGAATTGTTAGTATCTTTAGCAATGTTGGTTCCAAAGTCCGCACGAATGTGTGCTTCCCCGGGTTTACTCGACAGTTTAGTGTTCTCCACAGTTTCTCACCACTCTAGTAGTAGAAACCAAGGGCACTAGACTGATAGTCTTTGCTCCAATCTAACTTAGTTTTCCCTCCTGTCCGGTGGGAATTATTCGTTTCGTAGATATTCCAACTCCTCCAGAGGCCAATCATGGCCCTGATGAAGAATTCATTCTAGCATTTTTACCCCCTTTCACNGAGAAAGGGGTGGTCCCCATGGACCCATGATATCACTCATGANTTCAGAGGACTCTAGATGTCAATAGTTTGTCATCCATATAGTTTCAAAGTTACGTTACCTCCTCGTCAAATAGTATAAGATTACTANTTGTGCGTTGGAAGCACTCGTCCACGTTTCTCCAAGATGTTTGTGGAAGGAAATCCCACAGCATCTTGCGTTGCGTATATTTGCAAACTGTCAGGATAGACTGCCAAGTGGCANCTCCTGAACTGTTTTTATTGTAATTAATCAACAGAAATCTAGGTTTCCGTCGGGGAAAACCACTACAGGGTAGNNGTANCTCACNCCGGGTTGTCTCATACCAATCACTTGGTTCGACACAAGATTTCCATAATCGTCGATGTTACTATCGTAACAACTAGTGTTGTTCCGGAAAGATATCTGCTCTCTTGTAGATAGCAGTCTCAACCATTTGAGCGGAAGGTAACCTACTTTTTGTCCAAAAGTGTCATCCATTNCCGCCCTAGGGCTGTGTTTTAGTATACTTAAGCCTAGTAACTCTAGGTNATATTTGGNNTCACGAAATAAAAGAAAACACGCACACTGCTCGTGTGTCANTGNACTTCTCTTGCTAACATNNTGCTCTTCCAAAAGATTCCACAAAAGATTCCTTNNGAACGCTTCTAGATGCNAGTCACAGGCCGGCAAACGTAAGTCTACTGGCGATGNCATCTAGTTANCAGCCATGCATTGAGTGCACGGCGTCATCTGTCTAGTTGGCCAAAGATTTCCAATCTTCAGTCGTTAGTCCGNTNTNCCAATGCAATCACTTCCCCACCGGCCATNCAANTTCGACAGTGTCGAGATTTGAACGCCNCGTGCAATGGTAGTTGCATTGCGCATTCCACAAGATGGTAGATTGCGTGNAACACAGGACTGCGCCTGTCTTCCACACCAGTCTACACATTCTTCCTTGCGGTAGTTGCGTATAATATACTATATCTTGGGAGAACTTGGACGCAAATCTA
>NZGQ01000097.1 GCA_002689565.1 Methanobacteriota archaeon
ATAAGACTTAACTAAGGACTATATAATGAGTCAAGAGGAACAAATTGCTAACGCACAAGCATTGATTGAAAGTGCCCAAGAAGAACTTTATAAAGCAACCAAAGAAGATAACGCAGAAAAGATTGTGACTTACTCTTACTTGGTTGGTGAATATGAACAAATGCGTGATGAATTAATTGCACATTTTGACCGTGTTAAAAACAAATGATGTATATATAAAGTAAGAGGAAATTATGGAAAAAGAAGTGTTTGAAATCTTTGAGGATTTCACTAAACTAAAGACGAGGAAGGATAAAATTACTTTCCTACAAGAACAAGGGAGTCGAGTCCCTGCTATCAAAGATGTCATTCGAGGCACATTCGATGACCGTCTCAAGTTCTGTTTACCCGAAGGGAAACCTCCCTACAACCCCAATCGACCAGAAAGTGTCCCCTCAACTCTGAGGAAACTTCACCGAGAGTTCGGTGACTTTGTTGAAGGTGCACGGAGTTCCAAGTTAGGTCAACTGCGAGTCGAAACGAAATTTATTCAATTATTGGAGAGTATTCATGCCGAGGATGCCTTGATTGTCCTTGCAATGAAAGACAAGAAATCTCCAGTCAAAGGTTTGACTAAGAAGTTAGTAGAGGAGGCATTCCCAACCCTACTATCTTAATTTTCGTTATGTTTCTTTCAATAACCAAGGAGTGCGTTTAATGCCAAGAAACCAAATAGAGAGATTAAAGAATGATAGTCGAGAACTTGATAATTACATCCACCGTCTCAAGAAAAAGGGAAGAGACAACCTAGCACACAAGTTATCGATTAAAAAGTCATACTTAAATCAAACTATTGCCGAGTACGAAAATTCAACTCAAATTCTAGCATAAGGTAGGTGGTAAGTATCTCGGAGGGGGTGCGAGTCACCCCTTTCGTCATATAGGAGTTTATAAATTATGCCAATGTATACAATTGTAAATAAGAAGACTGAAGGCACTCAAACAGTGTTTTGCTCGTATGAAAAACTTCAAGAGAAGTTGGAGCAGTTAGGAGAAGATTGGTCTCAGCAGATTGGTGCTCCTGCACTGATCAGTACTACAGGCAATATCATTAACAAAACAAGTAGTGATTGGAAAGATCACTTGAAAAAAATCAAGAAAGGATCGGGTTCGGGGACTAATATAAAAACATGACAATGAAACGATTGAGAGTAGACGATCTACTCACCTATCCTGCTATCACATCAAATCAACAAATCGCACACGATGCTTGGAATGACGGAGACCATTTGGTTCTCTGTGGTTCTGCGGGTACTGGTAAAACCTTTGTGGGTATGTACCTCGCACTGTGGGATGTCATGGACAAGTCCTATGATCAGAACAGACTTGTTATCGTAAGAAGTGTAGTTCCCACACGAGAGATGGGTTATCTTCCCGGTTCGGTAGAAGAGAAGGTTGATGCCTACACCGCACCCTATCGGTCTATCTGTACCGAACTCTTTAACGAAAAGATGGCATATGATAACCTAGAACAACAGGGTCTTATAGAGTTTGTGTCCACATCGTTTATTCGTGGTACGACTCTGGATGACTGTGTCATACTCGTGGATGAAATGCAGAACCTCACATATCACGAACTAGACAGTATTATCACAAGGGTGGGTCGCAACAGTCGAATCATATTCAGTGGTGATTATTATCAGTCTGACCTCAAGTCGGGTTCAGACAAAAAGGGCATCCTTGACTTTATGAACATTATGGAAGTAATGAACAACTTTACCACCGTGGAATATGGGTGGGCAGACATCGTAAGGTCTGACTTTGTTCGGGACTATATAATGACAAAGGAAATGGTTGAAAGAGGAAACATAAAATGAGACTAAGTAAAAACTTTACACTCAAAGAGTTCACCAAGTCTATGACTGCGACTCGTTTGGGTATCGACAACACACCCCAAGATGAACACTTGGTTAGTGCCGTAGCATTGTTCGAGAACTGCGTACAGAAGATTCGAGAGCATTGGGGTATCACTCGTATCAGTTCGGGATACAGAAGTCCTGCATTGAACGAAGCAATTGGTGGTTCTACTACATCACAACACAGTAAAGGTCAAGCAGTTGACTTTGAGTGTGATGGTACAGACAACCTAGAAGTTGCCAAATGGATTAGAGATAATCTAGACTTTGATCAATTGATCTCTGAGTTCTACGAAGAAGGTGACCCAACATCTGGTTGGATTCATCTATCCTATGTGAGTCCAGAAGAGAATCGTAACCGATGCTTGACTGCACAACGAGTAGATGGTAAGACACAATATTCAGTTGGTCTGCCCGAATGAATCTAATCTACCAATACATGATCACCAACGAGGAGACCGATAAACGAGGCAAAGTGCCTCAGTATCCCCAAGGCACTCGTGGTGAACTGTATCGGAGAACTGCCGACCTATCTGCCAAGTCATTCCAAATCTATGCAGATAAGATCGGATGTGAACATCATTATTCTACCAAGCAAGTATACACCAAGAACTTCAATGGGTCAACTGTATTACTCTTTGAATGTCTGCGAATGATCTATGATCCGATGTACGATGAATATGATAAAGTAGCATTTATTGATTCGGACATCATCTGTAATACCGAAGAGAATGTNTTTGACCAGTGTGGTGACTACGAGGTCACAGGTGTCTTTGAGTCAGAGATAAGGTCTGATACTGATGGTGGATATAACAGTTGGGACTACAGTGACAAGATCAAGCAACAACTGATTACCAAGTTAGAACGCAATGGTATNCCAATNGTGCCCACCGAACCACCGTACAGACCTTCTTGCGTACTGACATTCAATACTGGTATGTTGGTGTGGACTAAGGAAGCANGACTCAAGGCACGAGAGGTATTTGACCCTTGGTACAGTTACATGATGGATGGNGANGAACACGGTGATCCCTTCTGGATCAACAATGACCAACCATTCATTTCTGGTCAGTTGACCAAACACGGATTCAAGATTCAGAGTATCGACCAGACTTGGAATGATACACCGACTCACTACAAGGATGATCGTGGATACGAGCAGAACTTCCTGCATTATACTGGTGGTGGCAACAAGGTTGTTATGCTAGATGATTATAAAAAAGGTAAATTTAAGTACTTAAAACCTTGACAAAGCGTGCTGAGTGTTGTATAATACTTGTATTGAGAATGAGATGAGTAAGGAATATGAATTGAAAATTAAAGATCACCAAAAAGTAATATTGACTGATGCAGACGGAGTCCTCTTGAACTGGGGTTATGCTTTTAATGTCTGGATGCAAGAGAAGGGTTATGTGGCAAAGAAACCCTTGGAATACGACATCTGTGAGATATATGATATACCGAGAGCAGAGTCTAAGAAATTAGTAAGGTTCTTCAACGAATCGGCACACATGGGTTTCATCCCACCTCTCCGTGATGCCATGCAGTATGTTAGAAAACTGCATGAAGAACACGGTTATGTGTTTCACCTAATTACCTCTATGAGCAAAGACGAGAATGCACAAAAGTTGCGTACCATGAACATTCAGAAGTTGTTCGGTGAGACCTCTTTTGTCAAGTTTATCTACCTTGATACTGGTGCTGACAAAGATGAAGTTCTGAGTCAATACGAAGGTACTGGTTATGTCTGGGTTGAGGACAAGGTTGAGAATGCCGAAGTCGGTAAGAGATTCGGTCTAGAGAGTATCCTGATGGAACACGGATACAACATGGACAACCAAGAGTTCCCTCTGATGACTGGTTGGAAAGACATCTACGAATACCTAGAAGGTTAAAACCCCTATATACTCTATAAACCAATAATTTTATAGGGTATAGCAATGGAAGAAGAAACCAAAACATTCACATCACATCNCCCTGCCGACACTAATGGTGACGGTAGGGTTTCTGACAGGGAACAGGAAATGTTCCTAGAGTTCAAACGCAAAGAACTCGAAGATCAAGACCTAATGAGAGACGCACAACGCAAGATGGCATGGTTCTCTCTGATAGGTATGCTGTTCTATCCAAGTGGTATTTTCATTACAGTTCTGTTCGGTCTGGACAAGGCAGCGGAACTCATCGGAGATATTGCATCAATATACTTCTTATCGGTTGCCGCAATCGTGTCGGCATTCTTTGGTTTCCAGAGTACTGGTGCTAAGAAAAAATAAATGGTAGACCTGAGAGACATCGAAAGAGTTCGATGGAGAGGTACTTGGGGTGTAGGTGACTTTATGTTGGCATTGAATGTCTGCCACAACTATGCCTACCGTACCAAGAAACAAATCCATTTGGAGATGCACTGGGAGACCGATGAAGGTCATCTAGAGACACCTGACGATCCCGAAACTATTGTCGAACGAATGACTTGGATTCATACCAAGTTCCATCGTCAAGAAGATGTGACAGTTACCCATGTCTATAATTCTGATCTATTTGACTCTGGTAACACTAACGGTATAAAAGAAAAGATACGATTTCATTTTGGTTCTGGTGCATATAGGAACAAACAATGTCCCCAAGAAATGGACTGGGTATTCAAGAAGGAAGAATATCGAAATCATATCAAGACNAAGAAGATTGCTATATGGACACCCACATATAATAGTGAACCACCAAGAAAATGGAAAAGGTTCTTGACAAAAGATGATTGGGGGTGTATAATAAGCTCACTGTCTGCGGAGGGTTGGATACCAGTAGAGTTGACTTACAGGACTCCAATCAGAGATGCTTATAAACAGATACAAGATGCTGATTATGTTTTCTGTTATGATGGAATGTGGCATTATATTGCCAAGATGTTTGCTACACCTNTATTCATTCCNTCATGGGAAGGTATTACTGGTTACCATTGTCCACAGGTAGTATGTAGACCTAATAAAGAACATACAATGAAGTTTGTAGAAAGTTTCACAGAGCAAGGTCACAAACATATGCAATATAAAGCAGATAGATACTTGAAGAAACTCGGAAAGTTATTTGATGAAGATTGATAGAGCAGTAATAGAGATTAACGGTGGTTGTAACTACTCGTGTACCATGTGTCCCCAAGACATGAGGACAGGTGGTCGTGACAAGAAGTTTCTCAAGAAGATGAAACTCGAAGAGTTCGAGAAGAATGTGGCAGACTGTGCCAAGCATGGGTTACGAGTTGTCAACCTAGAAGGAAGTGGTGAACCTACTCTCAATAGAAACCTACCAGAGTATATCAAGATAGTAAAGAAGTATGGAGCAAAGTGCTTCATGTTCTCNAATGGGTATCGTATGCAGGGACAGTTTATGAGAGACTGTGTTGATGCAGGATTGGACTTCTATCGATTCTCTTTCATCGGATACAGTGCAGAGAAGTATGGTGAATGGATGCATAATATTGTTGGAGGAAACTTTACTACTGTTGTGAATAACATTCGTGAGATGAAGGCATATGTGGATGAGACAAATGCTGACTGTGTGGTCGCAACCTATCACTTGATTACTGACAACGATAACCTAAATAGTGAACTCCAACAGTATAAAAAGTTGGTTAATGATCTGGGTGTCAAAACAGAAATTTGGAAGATGCATAACTGGTCTGGTGTCTATGACATCGGAGAAAATGAGAGAAAGGGAGAAGTCAAAACTTGTGGTAGACCTTTTAGTCCTGATGTCGTTATTCGTGCTGGCGGTCTTGACGGTAATACTGGTGCTGTTGCACCGTGTTGCCAAGTCCTCGGAAGAGATGAAGAAGCAGTTCTTGGACATACTAGCAAAAACACCATTGAAGAAATCTGGCACGGAGAAGAGTATACTAAACTACGTCAAGACCATACTTCCGGAACTTACCCTGATTATTGTGCTAGTTGTGACTTTCTTCTTGATGATCCCGAAGTCCTAGTCTACACAAACCACGAAAGGGATTTAATGAAAATGCATGGAACGGAGTTCGATCTAAACGATTACCGATAACTGAGGCATATATACATCATGGCAAAAAAATATATTCATGTGAATCAACATAAAATTCGTGCCAATCTAAAACATGGCACCAATGAACCAGTCATTACAGTCAAGGAAGGCAAAAAGAACACCTACGGACACAAGGTCACCATTCATGGAGACTCGGTTGTGCGTTATGGGGAAGAGGGTAAACCTATTCTTTCATGTGGTGCAAGGGTAGTAATCGAAACGGAAGCAGAGGTAGATATAGAATGAAGAAGGCAGTGTATGAAGGTGAAGATTTAGGTATGACATTCATCGACTACAAAATATTTCGTAACAGTGAGGGTCAAGTTCAGTTTGACGAAGAACTGTTATTACAGAATCTAAATGCTAATTGGAAAGAGGGAGATAATCTAGTATTGTCCATAGTGGATAATATGATTACTTTGACAAAACAATGAAAAGAGCAATATTCCAAGTTGCAGTCGGGGATCAGTCTGAACTGTATAAACATTGTATAAACAGTGTAGATAAGTATGCAGATAATTATGGTATTGATCATCTTGTTTTAAAAACACCAAAACTGATGATAAGACCAGACCCATTCACTGGGCAACGCAGTACCGATAGTTTTATGAAGTATGGTGGATACCTTCCTATCTTTGAGAAAGAGAATGTGTTCGATCACTTTGAGGATTATGATCAGATTGCCGTGATTGATGCGGATATATTCATCAAGGATACTGCCCCAAATGTATTTGATGAGGTGGATACTGACTGCCACTTTGGTGCTCAGTTCGAGAGGGAACTACCCTGCAACACTCGGTACTCACGACAGATACAAAACTACTCAAAAGAGCAATTGAACAACAGTGTATGCCGAAACTATGACTGGGACTTTGGTCATCCGAATGGTGGAGAGTTCTTCAACTCTGGCATGATCGTTTACAATTGCAAAAAGATGTTAGAGGTGTTGGGTGATACGACACCGAAACAATTTATGGACAGACCAGACTTCAAGGACTTTATTGATGGTATCGGAGCATTCCGATGGCAGACCGATCAGATCATGTTGAACTACTGGGCAAAGAAAGACAAACTCAAAGTACAGCATCTTGATTGGAAATACAACGCACTCTTCTCCGCACTGGAGCAGGGTAAAATTCGAGAGGCACATTTCGTTCACTTCTTTATGAGACACAAGTTACCTAACAACGGTGAAAACATCGAAGAGTTGATGAACGCAATTGACAAAATATGAGACGACTAATCTATCAAGTCGCAGTTGGAAAACCTTCAAACCTATATGAAAACTGCATAAACTCCGTATCCGACTATGCCGACAAATATGGCATAGATCATATCGTACAACGGAAACCCAAACTAAGAATCAAACCAGACCCATTCACCAACAACCGAGAAGGTAAGTGTGGTGGTTGGAAAGAACTGGGGTATCTCCCTATCTTTGAGAAAGAGAATGCATTTGATCTGATGAGTGATTATGATCAGATAATGATCCTTGATTCTGACATCTACATACGACCAGACTCACCAAACATCTTTGAAGAGATGGATTGTAAGTGTGCCTTTGGTGCGGTATGTGAACGCGAGATGAACATATTACCAGAATATGTCGATAAAATCAAGAATTATAGTCATATGCAATATGGCAGATTACACTCCGAGAAGGTAAACTTCAAACCCAACAATCTAGGATTCGAGTTCTTCAACATGGGTCTGATAGTAATCAACTGCGAATACTTCAAACCCTACTTGGAAGGACAGACCGCATCCGAGTTTCTGAACCGCATGGAGTTCAAGGAATTTGTTGATGGGGTTGGTACATACAAGTGGAGCACCGACCAGACACTCTTGAATTACTTTCTCAAGAAGTACAAGATACCTACCCGACATCTGGGTAGCACATGGAATGGTCTCTATGGGGCAGTACATAACATAAAGGATTGTAACTTTGTGCACTTCTTTCTGAGAGACAAACTGCCCAACAATGGTGAGAATTTTGAAGAGTTGAAAAAGACTATATAATGTCGTAGATAGTTCATCTACATCAACTCAACCACAAAGGAAACTGACATATGTTCAGTATAAAGAATGTCCTACTCATTGGGGCACTGTTGTTTATTTCGTTATTCGTCACATCGGCAGTAGCAGTAGAAGATTACAAAGAGTATAATATTAAAGTAGCAAAGAACACAACCTCTCTGACTTATAGGGGTTACACTGGTGTCGATGACTTTAATATGTTTCAGTTAGACCAGAAAGTAAACAAATGGAAACTCACCTATCGCAACACGGATTCGGGTGGCAAGGTAGAGCATCGTTATCGTGTGACCGCACCAACCGCATTGGAATTTGGTGGTGTAGGCATGAAACCTCGTGCCGAGTGGAGGACTTGGGAATCTGGTGCAAAGGATTCTTACTTGCGTGTAGTACCTCTGATTCAAACTGGAGGGGACATCTCAGAGAACCTATCATGGTTCCTTGATCTCCAACCCAAGTTTGCGATTGGTAAGGTGGGACTAGAGGATGGTAGATTTGAGTCCTCACAGAATGACATCGGAATAGACTATCAGATCAATGATGCATTTTCGATTGGTGTGTTTTATGAATACAACACTGACGGTGACTGGGAGTTGACCGAAGATTTCTTTGGCACAAGTATAGTGTTGAAGTTACCGTAATGAAAGAGGGTGATGACGATGAGTTTTACTATCTAGTCACCCTTAGTATTACTATAAGTATAGTTTTACCCATTGTAATAGAATCGTGGTTATGATTTATGAAAGCAGTATTAATATATGTTGAGGGAAATGCGGAGAGTGAATCCTGTAGGGACACTGCCGAAGCATCTTTGAAAAAGTGGGGATGGGACTACGAACCCATTAGTGGTGTCACTCCCCACACCTTAGACGAAGATGAGTTTCCCTTTCCTGATGTAGAAGGTGGCAGACTTCAATCCTTTGGAGTTGATGAACCCAAGAAATATCCTATCAAAAAGTCCTGTCTGTTTAATAATCTGAGACTGGCAACCAAAGTGTATGATGCAGGGGAGTCCATGATCTTCCTCGAACACGACATCGAAGTTATTGACCGATGCGAGATTCCATTCTTCAAAGACCTTTTGTTCCTGTCAATGGACTATGCATTTAAGGCACCATCTGTTCTTGCAGGGAAGAACTTTGCAGGATGGCAACAACACCATCAAAAATCTCTGGCACAAACCTACGAATTTCCGAGAGATGTCTATCCCTTGAAGTATTACAAGGATAGTGTCTGGAATAATTCCATGATGGTACCGGGAACATCTGCATATGCACTAAGTCCATATGGTGCAGAGAAGTTATTGAATGCAGTAGAGAAGCATGGTCTTGAGCAGAGTGACTACATTTATAACAGCAAGGTCATGCATCTTGAGGCACTGAATCCTAGTATCGTAAAACTACAGAAGCATAATCCGAACTTATCTCATAGAGGTGTGTGATGATGAAAGCATTTATAATCAGTATGATAAACAATCACGAGTCCACAGTTGCGACTCGTCATGTGATTGAATCTATAAAGAAAACCGCAAGCAAACTAGAACCAATCATTCTTCCTGCCACGATTCCTGACACCATTGGAACTGATCTCCAAGGTATGGGATTTGGGGGTGTTGCTTGGACATATCCCATCGAAGCACGACAAGACGGTCTTGATATGAAAACAGGACTACGACTCACCCACTACCCGACTGCAAACCACAACAATAGAATTGCGTGTATGGTAAGTCATATGCGAAGTTGGCAGAAGGCAATTGACCTTGATGAGACTATTGTTGTACTGGAACACGATGCGTTATTTACTAGACAATTCTGGCCCGAGGTATTGACTTCTGACTGGAAGGGTGGTATAATGGGTCTTAATGATCCAAGAGGTGCAACACGGAGGTCTGGTTACTTCCACGAGAAGGTATCATCCTACGCAGGAATACAACCAGTACCCACAATAGATGTTGGAGATGTACCCCAAGGTCTGGCAGGAAATTCGGCATACATGATCTCACCCAAGGGTGCTAAGAAGTTACTAGATAAAGTGAGAGAGGTCGGAATGTGGCCCAACGATGCTCTGATGAATAAACAATTTTTTCCTTGGTTGGAGGTTGTTTATCCCTATTACACAACCATACAACGAGGGTTGAGATCAACCACAACAAAATGAAAGCATATGTAATTACAATAAGAGGTAATATAAACTCTGTCCAGTCTGCGAATAAGTGTATCGATTCTGGTAAGAGACACGGACTGGATATAGAGAAGTGGAGTGCCATCACTCCCGCAGACAATCCAGTAGAACTTGCGAAGATAAAGGGTATTGATGCGGTTCAGTTTCAAGAGAGATACTCTCGCATGGAGAACTGTATTGCCGCATTTATGTCCCACTACTCATTATGGGAAGAGTGTGCCAAGGGTGACGAGAACTTTGTTATCTTTGAACATGATGCCGTAATGATTGATAGTATTCCTCCCGCATTTCCTAACTATGTGATGAACCTTGGTCACCCCTCGTATGGGCAGTGGAACAAACCGCAACAATTAGGCATCAATCCGTTGACTACCAAGAGATACTTTCCCGGTGCCCATGCGTACATGGTGACTCCCGCAGGAGCAAAACTGTTGGTAGAGAATGCTCCGATGTACGCAAGACCAACCGATGTGTATCTGAACCTAGATACCTTCCCTTGGTTACAAGAATGGTATCCGTTTATTGCCGAGGCACGAGACGAGTTCACAACGATTCAAGTAGAGGCAGGATGCCAAGCAAAACATAATTGGAAAAAGGGATATGAAATCATTGATGCATAATATATTTTTGACAGGGTGTGATAAACACACCGAGTGGCAATTGCCGTGGTTTATTGAAAACTATCGCAAACATAATACTAACCCTATTGTCCTTGCAGACTTTGGTATGGAACCTAGTACACGAACTAAGATGGAATCTGAGTTTGACTTGGTGATTGATGTCAAGAGTGAGGCAAAGGGGTGGTTCAAGAAACCTCGTGCAATTCTAGATGCAACCAAACTAGATGCTGTAGAGAAGGTTTGTTGGATTGATACTGACTGTGAGATCACCGACAACATTGAAACTATTTTTGACTTGACCGAAAAAGGTAAACTTGGTATGGTCAAGGATAGACCTTGGTCTACTCGCAGAAATGAACTGGGAGAATGGTATAACTCTGGTGTTGTTGCGGTAGAGGGAACACCTAATATTCTAAAGATGTGGGCAGACGAATGTGTTCGTAATCCAGTACAAGGTGACCAAGAAGTATTATATCTAATGATGGATGGTGATGCACTGAAAAAACTATCGTGTATTATTCCAATTCCCTACACATATAACACTTTAAGGTTAGACTACATAGACGGTATAAATGTAAAGAATCCAAAAATAATTCACCACACAGGTGCCAAGGGAAAGGAAACGATAAAGGAGCAAATGAATGCATTATTTACTTGAAGCATTGATAAAGAAGTTGGAAGGGGAAATCGCAGTTGCCAAGGCAAATGTAGATGTCTATGTAAAGGGATCAGTCGGCATCGGAGAACATCCCGATATTGTTGAGGCAGTAGAAACGCAGATCAATAAGATCGCAGAAGCAGAAGATAAAATTGAAGCAATCCATTCCCATTTCGGATGGAAGAATAAAATAAAGGATAAGTAAATGTATGAATACAGAACAAAAGTGGTTCGTGTCGTTGATGGTGATACCGTTGACGTTGACATCGATTTGGGGTTTGGTGTTTGGTTACGAAAATCGAGAATCCGTTTATACGGTATCGACACCCCCGAATCAAGAACTCGTGATAAAGTCGAAAAGAAGTTTGGACTACTTGCCAAAGACTTTCTCGTAGAGAAGTTAGGTGATAGTCCTATTCTGAAAACAACAAAGGATGGCAAGGGTAAGTTCGGAAGAATCCTTGGTGAGTTTCTTGTTGATGATGGTGAGGGCAGAGTCCGAAGTGTTAATGATTGGTTGATCAGTGAACATCACGCAGTGCGTTACATGGGGCAATCTAAAGAAGAGATTGCAGAACAACATTTGAAGAATAGAGAGTTAGTTGAGTTATGAGAGTATTAGGTAATAATGTGTTAGTGACACAGGCAGAAGCAGAGACAACTACCGCAGGAGGTATCATTCTACAGAACGATATATCATCGGGTAACAAACCTGCTGTAGTTATTTCGTATGGTAATGGTGAAGAGGTTACCAAGATGCAACTGGTTGCGGAGAATAAGGTTTTCCTTGATTGGAGTAAGTCCATGCCTGTTGAGTTGGATGGGTTGAAGTGTGCAGTGATTGACTGCCAACATATCAAGTTGATTATTGAATAAGAGGTTATTGTGAGAGTTAATGTTCTTGGTAATGGAGACAACGCAGGGATTTTCAAAAGGGGCACACCGGGAAAGTTACTGATTTGTAATATGCCTCCCTTTGAGATTCCTCGAAAGGAAGTCCATGCGACCTGTATGGTTGACTTCAAGATGATGAAGGCACTACAGGATGGTCATATCCAATTAGATATGTACGACTGGATTCTAGGCACAAGACCTCGTATCTGGATGGAACAGTCTGGAACATTCTATATGAAATACTCTCACCTAATCAAAGGGTTCTATCAGCACGTTCCTGAGTATGCCAATATCAGTGGAGATGCTCGGATGGCAGCGACCAACTTTAACTGTGGTCACATGGCAGTTCACTATGCGTGTGCCAAGATGAAGGCAACCGAAGTGCACATCTATGGTTTCGATAGTATCTTTGATATGAATCTGGAGAGTTTTACTGACTTGTTATTAGAATCAGATAGATCGACTAATAACACGGTGAGACTGAATAGTAACTGGAGACCTATCTGGACTAATATGTTCAAGGAATTCCCCGACACTACCTTCAATCTATATCATTGTCATTCTGATATTAAGATTCCGATTGAAGATAATGTGAGGATCAATCCGAAGAGTTAAGTTCTCTTCTTTGCTTCTCGTTCCTTTTTAATCCATGCCTTTGCTTTGGCATTCTCTGGTGGTTTGTCTAAGAACTTACGAACATCTTTGTATGCACGAAGAGTCTCTTTCTGGTAGTCTTTACCATCAGAGTTATCTACGATAAGCATATTCTTCTTACCGAAGAATGTCTGGAATGCACCAATGTTTCGTTGAACTTCATTCCAGTAGTTGGTGACTTCTTTCTCACCAATAGTTCTTGCACGTTTGGCATCACGATCAATTGCAGTTTGTAGATCAGTGTTTACGAAGATCATTGCGACATCGTAACCTAGTGCCTTCATTGCTTGTGCTTGTTTCTTGACCTTGTCAAACTCTTTACCAGTACCATCAACCACAACACCAAGTCTACCCATGAGGTATCGTGCTTGTTTCTTACCAGTAAGTGCCTTTGCCTTACCACGGATGTCTTGACCCTGAACCGAGAAGATGTTATCGGGAGACATTTCCATCCCTGCCTTCTTCATTGCCGCCTCATATGCATCATCTGAGTTTACGACTTTCAGACCGAGAGCAGGAAGTCCTGTCTTACCTACGATAAAAGACTTACCACTGCCGGGGCCACCCGCAAGGAAAACTGCTTTAAAGATTGCGGGGTCATCGACACCCTCTGTCATAAACTTTTTAAACTTAATCATTAGAATATCACCACCAGTAGTCCCATGACTACAACACCTTCAATGAACGCAAAGGTTCGTGTGCCAAGACCCCAATCTCGCAATGCGACATCGTAGAGGTCATCGTGTTTCTCTAAGATTAACTCTTTAAGTTCGTTCAACTTTTCCATTTGTATGTCTCCTAATCGTAGACTCTAATTTGTTGTTGCAGTGTTGATGCCATGTTTGGAAGGGCATCTCCTAATTCGGGTAAATCCGATGAATCTAGCAACACTGTATTGTTATTTATATATTCAAAGATTTCACGAGTATCTCTCGTAGTACCCATTATTCTGTTATCAGCACTGGGTTGGTGAATATCTATAAGCACAGTATCATATAGACCTGTCGAATATTTAAGATCATTCTTTATATCTTGTGCATCAAAGACTGTTCCTTCTGGAACATCTTGTCCACATAATACTACTGCATCGTAGGTTTCATCTTCATATTCTTCTCTGTAATACACTTCAAAGGTATCATCTCCCATCACGAATCTTTTATTAGATTCCATTCCAAAATGATACTCATTATCTGCCCACGCACCGAATGTAATGCACAACTCTTTCATAAATGATTCGTGGTCTACAGGGAAAGCAATATAGACATTAGGGGTTTGATCAAAGTAAGCATTGATGATGGGCCACAGATTTGAAACCAGATTGTCTCTCACCTTCTTTTCATGTTGATTATATAGTGTGGAGAAGTTGGAATCTCTCCATGAAGGAATCACCAGAACTTCTTGGTATCCTGTTAAGGTAATGATATTCGACAAACAGATTGCTTGCCATATCATACTCTTGATGAATGGTTCTTCTTGGAGATAATCGTAAGCACCGTAACTGGCAATCACCTCTCTGATAATCCCTTCCAATTGTTCGAGGTCTTTGTCAGACACTATGATACTATTGATTTCATTACCAGTCTTTGACTTGACCACAATGTAATTGCCACTACTCATTAGTAGACCTTATACCATTTATCACAGTGTGCCAAGTTTACTGCTAATCGAAGATACAGCAATCTGTCCTTTCCGTGTCTTATAGTAGACATCATAGGTTTTGAAATGTACTTGACTGCTTGAGGTTTATATATCGGTTTTGGTGTGTTCACTGCATTGATAACTCTGTCAATGACTTGTTTGTCTGCCGAACGACCACCTTGCAAAGACCGAAGATTTCCACGATACACATCGACCATCTCGAAGTGACCTCTACAGTATTTCTCAAACTTCCGTTTTACTTCTCCACCATTATAGTTACCCTTCTTGTATCCCTCGTTACCCAACAGAACAACACAATCAAATTTGATGTCAGTCTCCATGTGGAAACTACCATCGACTTTGAACCAACTATCTGAGTGGATTATATTGACATTATACTTTTCGTACAAATCACTAAAGATGTTACCCACTCTGGGTTGTGCAACATAGAGTTTTCCGTGCGACTCGTTTATCGCATGGATGATGGGTAACAGGTGATCTCCTGCACTTCTTTCTGATCGATAGTTTCGATCTCGAAGTCTGGTATAGTCACTATTTTCAAACGAAGGTACTACAAGTATATTTTCATATTCCGATACTGCCAGAAGAGCATCTAAGATACTTGCATCTGTAACCATAGTGGTTACATCACTGACCTTAGTTTCTTTCCCTTGGAACTTTGGTATAGATTCTCGAATATCGTTTACTATCTTTTCCTTGGTACTAAGGTTAATGACAGTACTTTCTACTGAGTTCTTAGGTTGAGTCTTATATAAGAGCATTACTTACTTCCTGAGTAAATTGCCTGAATGTGATCTTCAAACTGTTCTATCTTCTCGGTACGATTGGGCCATAGGATGTATTCCTTCTCAGGGTTCATCTTGAGGTTGTTCAACAATGGTTGAATCGCATTGAACAGTTTGTCTAGTTTTTCTTGGGTTTCTGTTGTAGAAGAGGATGCTGACTCTGCCTTTGCAGTTGCCGTTTGTACCGCATCTAGTTCTGTCTCGTCTACGAGGGTAAACCCGAAATCGAATAATTCTGCCATAATCGTTCTCCTGTTCTTCTATTTATAAGATTTTTTGTCTAAAATGCTTGACAAAGTATGCTCATTCGTGTATTATGTATAGTATTGTTATAGAAAGAGGTAAAGATATGCAGACCTTTCACGGTTCAATGAAATATGATGCAAGTGGTCGGAAACGCAAGACCAATGCATGGACTAAACGCAAGAAAACCCCTACCGAATTCAAACCCCTTGAAACTTACTCTATCGGGAGAGAGTGTGATAATCGTGAGAAATATCCCTCTGTGTCTGATATGAAGTACACCCCACGAGTAGATACCTCGTATAAACTGGAGGAATCCAAGAAGTTTACGGTAGCACCCGCATTCAATAAAGGTGCCTACCAAGTGATTCCATCAACTGATATAAAGCATATAGGAAAATAACATGGAAAATCTACTAAATCCAGACAATCGTACCGCATTTGAGATATTCGCAAATGAGATGTACCAAGAGAACTGCATAGAACGTGAAGCATATGGTGAACCCATACTGACCTTGGATGAATATATTGAAAAAAATATGAAGTTTTTGCTTGACAATGCTCCCAAGAGTGTGCTATAATACCCTTGTATTGATAATGAGAAAAGAGAGAAAATTATGTCTGATGTAACTTATGTGGTTCGTTGTGTTGAAACCAACAAACCCCTAGCAGGGTTCTTTACTCCGTGTGAGTCCAAAACCACTGCGTTTGGTTATGCCAAACAATTAGAGAACTATGGGTACGATAGTACCTATGTTGTTAAACGCAATTGTGCTACTGGCACTGAGGTCGAGGTATTCGACACTGAGGTGTTCGTATGATTACTTTTGCAACTCAAGAACGCATTGATGTTCTGACTGAGAAGTTTGAACAACTCACTGAGGGAATGGAGAACTGGAAGATGCCTATCGACACAGTCATCCATACATCTGAGTTGAATGATATGCGTGATGCGTGTGAATGGTTTACTGGTTCCCAACTCTATGTGAAGGAACAGGTATCGAATCAATTAAAATACCGAGTGATGGCAGAGGGATACTACAATGCAATCGGTAGTTGAATCAATGAAAGAGAGATATGGAATGGTCAAAGCAATTAAAGGTGGTTGCACAATTGAGAAGTTTGATATGCCAGAATTGAATGGTTATCAACTCATCTATAAATTTGATAATGGTTATGGTGCATCTGTAGTCAAGCACGATATGTCATATGGAGGCAAGAAAGGTCTCTATGAGATTGCGGTACTTGACAGTGAGGGTGACTTGTGTTATGATACACCTATAACTGGTGATACTATTGGTCATCTCACAATGGGTGATGTTGAGCAGTATCTTGCGGAGATTTCCTTGTTATGAATATATTTCATCTAGACAAAGACCCTGTAGTTGCGGCACAGATGATGTGTGATAAACACGTTGTCAAAATGATTGTC
The DNA here is from genome assembly GCA_002689565.1 of Methanobacteriota archaeon. The sequence continues at coordinate 17,103 of NZGQ01000097.1, forward strand.
GAGTATGCACAACTCATGTCTACCGCACATCGTGTTCTGGATGGTGAACTGTATCTGGACAAGACTAAGAATGGTCGCAACATCAAACGATGGAGACTGAAACCAACTGCCCAAGAAGAACTCTTGTACAAGGCATCCCATGTCAACCATCCATCCAACATCTGGGTTCGTGAGAACAATAACAACTACCGATGGTTGTACAAACACTTCCGAGAGTTGTGTAAGGAGTACACCAGACGATATGGTAAGGTTCACATGACCGAAGAGAAACTGAAAGGTCAGTTGTGGTTCTCACCAAAGAACATCAACCTAGTCGGTAAGATGACTGAGTTCGCAATGGCAATGCCAGACTACTGTAAGATGTATGATCCAGTAAAGGCATATCGTAACTACTACTGTCAAGAGAAGTGGTACATGGCAGAGTGGACTAATCGTGAGGTACCTAGTTGGTTCTTAAAATGGCACCCACAACAAAGACAGAAAGTAGCATAAAATATACTTGACTTTATAAGGAGAATAGTGTACAATGAGATTTAAGATTTGGGGTAGAATATTTCAATTTAGTAATATGTGGACATATGAAAGAGAGATATGGTTGACCCCATCTGTCAGTCTAAACTTTTCCGATGGATTCTGTTTAGACATTTCATTCTTGGTATGGAAGTTTTACACTTACAAGGATTTTCTTGTAGATGAACCACTTCAACCAAGGAATTTTTGAGGTAAATATAATGGAGAAAATTGATATGACCTATCAAGAGATCGTTGACACCTTACGAGAAGGTGTGGTGAATCTGTCATTCACAAAAGTGAAGGATGGAGCAGTTCGTGAAATGAGAGCAACACTGGTATCCGATCAGATACCATCTGAGAAGATGCCCAAGACTGATTCAAATGCAAATCTCGAAAAGAACCAACTTGCGGTTCGAGTGTTTGATTTGGATGTGCAGGACTGGAGATCATTTCGTGTTGATTCTCTATTGACTTTTAATGCTGTATAATATATAATATATACCACTATGCCAAAAAAGAAACTTACCCCCGCAGAAAAAGCAAAACGCACCAGAGAAGCAAAGAAACAAGCAAATCTGGATGCGTTAGGTTTTGAACGAAAGAAAGTTAAACGCAGACGAAAACCAATGTCTGAGGAACAGAAGAAGGCGGCAGTGGAAAGACTTGCGAAGGCAAGGGAAGCAAGGGGTGCCGATGGTTCTAAGTCGGTACACCACAGCATTAGGGATTTGGATGAAGATCATTTCCTACACTGGAAGAAAGTCAAACAGTGGGTGAAGTCTTGTACCGATGAACTCAAGGGAATGAAGAGTTATAAAGACTCTAAGGTCTCGAAGGAACGAGCAAAGTACCAAGACCTTGAAATATACATCTCCAACATGAAGAAGTATCTCAGTGGTGGTGTATGGTCTGATTTTCGTTATGGTGAACAGCGTGAGGGGAGAGTCCAGAAGGTGTGTATTGCTATGTCATACTATCCCGATGGAACTCCCAAACGCAACTACGGAACATGGTATCCCGACATTGCACAAGTCTGGACTCGTGAACTCGAAGCAGAATTTGAATTGGATAAAAACTATGAAGGTTGATTTCCAGATGGGCGGAGTAGATTCCTCGCAACAGGAATCTAACTTTATGAACAAGAAGAAATTCACCAAGATGGTGGAGGACTGTGTAAGAACAAAGTCCATGACTTATATGGACACGGTTGTTTATCTGTGTGAACAGAACAACCTAGAGATTGAAGATGTCAAGAAATATATTGCCATCTCAATAAAGGAGAAGATTGAGTTTGAAGCAATGAAACTCAATTTCCTTCAAAAAAGTGAAAGTTTACCAAATACTAAATAAAGGTATTGACTTTCTATACTACATTATGATACAATGAATACTCATAATACAACTAATACGCAAATATACGGAGAAATATATGTCTTTTGCAAACCTTAAATCTAATTCCCTAGATGTTTCTAAACTCGCACAAGCGGCACAAGAAGTCTCAGGGGTAAACCAATCCAAAAACAAATACGAAGACCTACGGTTCTGGAAACCTACTGTTGATGACAATGGTAATGGTTTCGCACAGATTCGATTCCTTCCTGCCGCGGAAGGTCAAGAATTACCTTGGGTTCGATACTTTGATCACTTCTTCAAAGGGCCCACTGGTCAGTGGTATGTCGAGAAGTCTTTGACTACTCTCGGTCAAAATGATCCAGTGAGTGAACACAACTCTCGTTTGTGGAACTCTGGCATCGATGAAGATAAAGATATTGCTCGTAAGCAAAAACGCAGACTGCACTATGTTGCTAACATCATGGTAGTGTCTGACCCATCCAATCCTGCCAATGAAGGTAAAGTATTCCTTTACGACTTTGGTAAGAAAATCTTTGATAAGATTATGGATGTAATGCAACCTCAGTTTCCCGGTGAAACTCCAGTGAATCCATTCGACTTCTGGTTGGGTGCTGACTTTCAGTTGAAGATTCGCAATGTTGCAGGGTATCGTAACTATGACAAATCGGAGTTCAAGTCCACTTCTGCATTGTTTGAAGGTGATGATACTAAACTCGAAGCAACTTATAATCAGTTGCACGATGTGTCAGAGTTTGTTGCAGAGTCCTCGTACAAGTCATACGATGATCTAAAATCACGACTAGAGGTTGTGTTGGGTCAATCGACTGGTGCAGGGTCTACTGTAAAGAACGATCTGTTGAACCAGACTGCNGAGACTGCACCGATCAAATCTGCGGAACCTGTAGTAGTGTCTAACACTGCACCAGAACCAACGATTACAGAGACGGGTAGTGAAGATGACACATTGTCATACTTTGCTAAACTTGCCGCAGAGGACTAATCATGTATCACTTGTATACTGAGAATGGTTCTTATTCGGAGACAAGTCTTGTGAGGTTGCTGTTCGCAGTAATCTCACATAGATTCCATCACTTTGTAAAGGGTGAAGGTTTCCGAGACTAATTCAGGAACTAACTGGATAAAACGAAACGAAGAAATTCGTGAAGGGTTTATAGGGAGACTACGGTCTCCCTTTTTTTTAATATACTAATCCCGCATTATACAACTTTGCAAGTCTATCCAAACCATCGTTATTATCTACGGCAGGGNCAGGATTACCGTACATATGATTCGAGGAACTGTTGTTCGTGGTTGCAACATTGGACACATTGGTCTGGGATAGCATCATCTGTGCATCTGACATAGCATTATTTAGATCACCTTGAAGATTTGCCAGTTCTGGGAACTGAGTCATATCCAGTCCTTCCATCAAAGGATCATCATCTAACTGACTTAATTTTTTCTCACCCTCTTGTGCCGCTAGTTCTTGTTTCCGATGAACCTCTGACCTAAACTTCTGAGCATTGTTTACCTCATATAGTGCCACTTGTGGGCCCAGTACATCTGGTTCAAATCCGACATATTCTGCGATAGAACCTACCAGTCCAGTAACGAAGTTTCTCATTTTGATAATAGCATTACCTAAACGAAGGAACCCATCCTTTGCTTCTGCCAGTGCCAAACCAATCAGATCGAACGCATCGTCAAACCCATTGTAGTCTTTGGCATATTGAACAAGGAAGTATAGACCNGCCGCAATCGCTGCACCAGCGGCAATAAACGGTAGGAGTGGTGCCATTACAGTTGCAAGTGTTGCNAGTGTTGCCATTAATGCAGGAACCATAGTAGCAGTAATGAATGTTGAGATTGCTAACAATCCAAGTCTCATTTTACTAAATGCCCCTGCCAACATCACCACGGCNCCTTTGCCACCAGTTGCTACCATAGAAAACAGTGAGGTTGCCAGTTTCATTGTGAAAAGTTGTACGGCAATAAATCCTGCCTTGAGGAATTTTATTGCCTGTGAGACAAGGAAGATTGCCCCTTTTACCGTCATAGCAATAAGATTACCCGCAAGTTTCAATACAGCAAGATTTACGGCAAGAAATGCTCTTCCGAGGAATTTTACTGCACCCCAGATTTTACTTAAAACTCCTCCTACTGTCATTTTTCCTAGATCAACACCCACAGCAATAAGTCCTGCATTGATCATCATCAGACCACGTTTCACAAATAGAATTGCATTGTAAATCTTTGNAAANACCGAGAAGGCAATAAATGCCGCTCCGACTTTTACCAAACCATCGAATATTTCTTTGAAGTTATCTTTGATAAATGGATACATGGTATCCTTNAAAAAATTAAANGTACCTTCCAATGCAGGGACAATATTCTCTTTCGTGAATGTTTTAACTTTATCGAAGTTCTGTATCATCGTAGTAAAGACTTTGACTCCAACAAGACCAAGACCAAGTTTAGCAAGTTTGGTGATAAAATTAGGTGTCTTGATCCCTTTGCCTAAGTCTTTATCCCCATCCTTCATTCCTTTTCGGAATCTTTGTACCACACCTAATTTTGCGTTTGCTTCTCGTTTTTTCTCTATGTCATCGAGTTCTTTCTTTGCTTCTTTTCTGTCTGCCTCTAGTCTCGCTGCCTTATTATCTTCTNCTTGTGCGAGTGCCGCCATTGCCTGTGACTCAATAACTGCTGTCAACCCTGCAAATGTGGCATCACGAGATGCCGCTTCATCTCCTGCTTGTTTTTGCTTTTTAGCAAGTTCAAGATTTGTCTCATAATTTACAACTGCCTGTGCTGTTCCTTTCTTCATTTCCTCAGTCAGTTTCAATGAGGCATCACGTTGCCGAGTAAGTGAATCAGTGACTTCTTGAAGTCTTTGCTTCTCTTCCTCTATCTCTCTCTTTGTTCTAGGTTCGCGTTTGTCGTTTGCCATTTACTTTCTCATCTGTGCTTGCTGTTTCTCGTGTCTTTGCTTCTCTTCTTCTAACCATTGTTGTAGAAGAGTAACATATATCTCCCTCTCCCAAGGCATCATATTCTCAAGTTCAGTCAAAGAATAAGTGTAGTTGTGCATCATAAAGAAATTAGTCTTGAAGTGATTCTCAAGACTATCATGGGAGAGGTTTAGGAAAAAAAATCCTGTAACCCCGACAACTGATGCTTATTATCCCTACCACATTTCTCACAACACCATTCAACATCTAGAGTTAATTGNGGAATATCTTCAAGGAACTCCCCAATAGATTCAAACTGTTTTCTGGTCATAGAGTCGATAAAATCTTTTACTTCTTTTACTGGTAAATCTTTGAGAACGATCCTCTCATCCTCGGTCAGTACTGCTTCTATAGACTTTGCCATCATGGTAAAACCAAACTCTACAGACTCTTCTTCCCCTTTTTTATAGTTCTTTATAACATCACCATATGCAGGGTATTTCATTTCAACCGAAATATCATCGGATAATGGAATTAGAGAGTCATTCTCGTTCAACTGGACTTNTGCATCCATCAAATTTACATTTATTTTTGATTTGTGTCCACACTCATCATCCTCACATTTGATGGCAACATCGGCAGTCTCACCGACAGACCGACCACGAATCTGTGTAAAAAGATACTCAACATCAAATGTAGTTAAATCTTTGACATTTAGTTCACCCTCCACACAAGCACTAATGGTCTTTGCCATCACTTCCATCATCTGCTTCTGATCACCAGTTTCATTGGCAATCATCATTTGCTTCTCTTCTTTGACCAAGTAGGGTCTGTATGACACCTCAACTCCAGTTGACGGTACTGTCAACCTGTAGGTATTAGTCACATTTAACTTAGGTAATGCCATTATATTCTCCAAATAATGTTATAAAAATTTTCTAATTAGTTCACCTGCAAGACCTTCAATGAAACCAGTATCGGTTGCATCTCCATCTTTGGACTTCCAGTTTTTATATGATAGTTCAACTGTCACTTCAAGTAACTGACCATCAGCACTCAACGGTATTGCATTCAATGTTGTTGGGTATGCTTTATCTAGCATAACTGTATAGGTAATATCGTCACCGAATACTAAATTCAGATCAAACTGACCCTGTGCTAAATCCAAAGGGCCCAACCTCGGCAGTCTGCCACGGATGGAGGAAGGTATCTTTCCTGCATCAAATAGTTCTTTCTTTGCTATAGGGAATGCACTTCCCTTCTTGATATGTTGGATAATGACTGGATGTGTGTAGTTGTCATAATATCCAACTTCTTGGGTGTCTTGATTGACTGCTAGATTCTGCCATATCTCAAAGTACTCTCTTACTTTCATATCATTGAGACAGTAAAAGGTCAATGAAATATCGGCAGTAGCATGACCATATGCGATCTTGTTTGTAATCAGACCCATCTGCTTTTCGGTTGATAATATTTGTCTACCGGGAATTTCTGCGACCTTACACAATAAGTTCATCTCTCGTGCATCACCCGTGAGAGGTGGTAGGAAAATCTTGAACAGATTCCCCATTGCCATACCACCACCCTTACCAATCTGTGATTTGAAATCATCTATTCCTAGTGCCACTATCTACCACCTATTCTTTTTCTTGAGTCTGCGTATACTTTCTTAGAGTTTGCTTTACGGAACTGTGCAGTCGGTAAAAATGTTGCAATCTCCCATTCAGGCATGGGTACTTCTGCGAACTTACTCTTAACGTGTTTTGTCAGATAATGTTTGAAGCAGGGTTCATAATATTTTAAATTAGACACTGCCTGTAACTTCTTGTATGTGATCTGGAACTTTGCGTCATCGGTTGCCTTCATATTGGCAGTATCCATCAACGAGTCCAACATCTTGGCACGAAGGATCGGAGGAAGATAATGCAAGTTCAATCCATAGAATCCACCTTCCGCAGGCCCAACCACCACAATCAAAGGAAACAAATCGTAGTACGGAAGTTTATCTTTGTGCTTGGGATCGTAGAAGAACATCTGCATTGTGCCAACCAGTCCAGTNCTCGACAGATTCTTCAATGCGTTTCTCTGAACAAGAGGGTCTTCTTTTATCAATGCTTGACGATTGATAGACCTCATATTCTTTGCTTTGTTCATAAACCATTCACGACTTTCCTTGGTGCGAGGTGTTACCCCTGCACGGAATGCCTGTAGTTCTAGTCTGTTGAATATATTACTCATAGTTCTATTTATACTTATTTTTTAGGTTTCTTGCGAAAAGGTTTCAATGTTTTCTTCAATGGTTTCAACGGTTTTGTTGATTTGGGAATGAGAGTCTTCAATGGTTCATTCTTCTCAGTCCATATCTGAAAATGCCATCCACGGTTTTCGGCATACTCTTTTGCGGCAGTCCACTTGTTAATGTTCTTGACATAAGTGAAACTCTCATTAAGATACCTCTTGGTCTTCTTGCTACCAGTAGGTATTCTGGTTTCTTTATCTGGTTTGATTTCAATCAGATAGGTCTTACCATTCTCCATGACCATTTTTAAATCCATGAAGTATCTGTGATAACGATTATCCACCTCGTATAGATAGGGTATGACAACCTCCTCGGATGACCATCGTTTTACATTGGGGTTGTCATCACACCATTTAAATGCGTGTTTCTCCCACAGAGAACGGTAGACAACCTTTGTGTGGTCACCTTCATACTTATTGGTATTTTTTACTCTGTACCTGCCACTATATGCCATAAAAACCTTATAAATAAAGATAATGAATTTCTAACTTACTTATTTATAGAGAAACTAAGATGTCCGAAGAAGTAGAACAAATTACTACCGAAGGTGAAGAATCTGTCAGATCAACGATAGAATTAGAGTATCCTAGAGATAATCGAGACTATCAAGGTCGCATTATCTTTAATGTGATGAAAGAACAAGAAACTGATCTTGGGGATGTATTCGGCAATATCGAGAAATTAGGTTCCAAAGGATTCAAGGCATTGGGTGATCTCTTGGAATCCATTGGCAGTAGTGATGGTTCTGAGATGACAAGTTTTGACGCAAAAAACGAAGAACTTGCAACCGTAGTAAATCATCGACCATTAACCGCACTGGGTAGACAAGTATCTCTTTATCTCCCTATCGGTCTACAGTATCGTGACAATGTTGCGTATGATAATATGGACATCGGTGGAATGGGTGCCGCGGCAGAACAAGGATTGATTAGTGGTCGAGGTGCGATTACCTCTATGATTGATGGTGGCATGAAAACTGTTGCGGCAGGGTTGAAAGGTGCAGCGAATAAAGATGTTGCAAAACTAGGTGCAGTGAAACTTGTTTCTGCACTGCCAGATGAAGTTACAGGTGCGTTCAAGTCTGCCGCTGGTGTTACATCAAACCCCAATACACGAGTACTATTCAAACAAGTAAACCTCCGAGAGTTCTCGTTTGTATTCAAGTTTATTCCTACATCAAAAAAGGAAGCAGACGAAGTCAAGGAAATCGTCAAACTTTTCCGAACAGAACTATATCCAGAAAACATTGTTCTGCCCTTACCGGGAGAAAGTGCAATCTCTATCGGTTATCGTTTTCCAAATAAGTTTCAGATAGACATAGAATATAACGGTAAGGAGATTGCCACAAAGATTAAACCATGTTACCTCCGAGATGTGGGTGTAACATATAATAACACTGCAATGTCAATGCACAGTGATGGTAACTTCCAAGAAACAGAAATGACATTGGCATTCCAAGAAAGTAGAACACTCAACAGAAAAGATGTTGAAGAGGATGGATTCTAATGGGAACAAAATATTTTAGAAACTTTGGTGTAATTGCATATCGATTTGGTAATAATGAACCACCAGTACTTTTCAACAATTTATCGCAATATGTTGATATTATAGATGGTCTCAAAGATACAGTATCTTTCTCTTCCAAACAAACAATTATTGCAGGGGATCGACCAGACACATTGTCATATAAATTGTATGGGTCTACGGACTATTACTGGACATTCTATTTGATGAATGACCATCTCCGTGAATCAGGATGGCCCATCGAAGCACAAAAACTTCTTGACGAAGTAAAAGTAAAGTATCCTCATCGAACAGTCACAAGTAATGATGTCCTCGCATCGGACTTTCCAGTGGGAACTACGGTGACTGGAAGTGTGAGTGGTACAGTCGGCACTATCATAAAACGAGACCTTGATATGGGTCAACTTGTTATTGAAACAGTAGACGACAAAGCATTTATTGCCACCGAAAGTATTCAATACACGGCACAAGATGGAGCATTCTATACTGCACAATTGGTGGCAGAATCAGAACAGTACAATGCGGTTCATCACTACGAGGATGCCAATGGTGTTCATGTAGACTTGCCAATATACGACTTTTTAAATGCACCCTCTGGTGCAACTGCCATCACTAATCGTAATCGTGTGGAGAACAGAAATAATGAATTAAAGCAGATTGTTGTTTTGAAACCATCAGTAATTGAAAGAGTAGTGAGTGAGTTTAATAATTTCCACAAACAGGTTAGTTAATGAGTCAGTACAAAACGACACAATCCCAACAGTATAAGATTACCAAGGCAACGATCTCAGCAGATCGTCTTGGTGGTTTGACTGGGGTAAATAAATTAGATGTTCGAGTATCGATTGTCGAATTAAATTTATTTGAGAGTCTGGATAAACCTTATCTTACAGGTTCGGTAGTTATTCTGGATGACAAAGCAATATTTGATAAGATGAATTTTCAAGGAACCGAGAGATTGTCACTCGAAATGGCATCGGTGGACAACGACTTGGAAACGGTGATGTCTCGTACATTCATTATGACAGGTATCGAAGATTCTGTCAAGACAAATGACAACGGAAAGTCTAGTATAGTTTCATTTACATTACTAGACGAACACGCATTCCTGTCATCTGTCAAGAAGATTAGTAAGTCATTCAATGNTAATATTGATGAGATAATGATCAAATTGCTTGCAACCGAAATGAAACTTGACATCGACACTTCATACCTTGCATTACCCGATGGTAAGACTGCTAGTCCAATACAGACTAACATGAGGGGTATTGTTCCTAACCTACATCCCATCGATGCGATCAAGTGGTTGTGTAATCGTGCAACAACGACAACTGGTTCTCCATTCTTTGTCTATGCATCAATGCATGATAACAATCTGCGTTTGGGTAATCTAGATTCCATGTTATCACAAAAAGCATGGAACACAAAACTACCCTACACATATAACCCTGCCAATGTTTCGAGTGCAGATGCTCAGACTGAATTTGAAAGAACCTTTACTATCAAAGCACTCAAGACTGCCAAGAGAGGAAATAGTCTTAAATTGATTCAGCAAGGTGCGGTGGGTTCATCACTGAACAATACCAATCTAAACACTGGTCAAGTATCCAAGTCTCACCATAGTATAAGGGGTGTGCTAGATAAGTTACAACTACAAAACATTATTGGTGAGAATCAAAATGTTTTTGATCCAGATTTTCAGTTGGGAGATATTCTAGTTGATGAATATCAATCACATAAATTTCATACGGTGACCTCAACAGGCACCTATGGTCGAAAGAAAAGTTACCATGATGAGTATGACACCGCACAGTTAAAAAAGAAAATAGAGAGTAAAGCAATTCTCGGTCATATATACAAAAACATGATGAATGTCGTAGTAGAGGGTGCAGGGTTTATCATCTCTAAAGCAACGGTTGGTGATATTGTTAGTTTAAAGGTTGTGAACGATAATGTGGAAAGTTCTGCTGTTGCAACCGAAGACCAACTTATCGATAAGGCAAAGTCTGGTAATTTTCTTATCTATGACACAAGACATACATTCCAAGGGACACAACATACTGTCTCTATGAATGTGTGTAAACTGGAGAAACTTCCGTAATGCCTCAACCAATTCTATCTGAGTTCTATGGAGACAATACCCGATGGTTCATTGCGACTGTTGTGGATGCCTCACCACCATATGGTTTTGAGGGTCGTGTGAAGATTCGTGTTCACGGATTACACACAGAATCGACTCGACTAATTCCTCAAGCAGATTTGCCTTGGGCACAGTGTGTTGTTCCTACTACCGAAGGTGGTGCCTCTGGTATCGGAAGAATGCCCCAACTACAACCAAGTGCACTGGTGTTTGGTATGTTCATGGATGGGGTAAACTCACAGACACCTATTGTGTTAGGTTCACTTCCTCATGTGGAGTTTCCTACCACCGTGCAACTGGGTCAGGTAGATGAAGATATTGTGGTAGATAACAAACCAGAAGGACTTTGGGAAAAGATTGCAGAAACAGTTAAACCAAAAGAAGTTGATATTCAGAATGAAGAAACAGGAAATATTTCAACTAGAGTAAAAACTCAACGAGAGAATACGGCAGTAAGGTTCTTCTTGAATGTGGGATACACCGAGAAACAAGCAATCGGACTCACCGCAGGGTTGTCTCAGGCATCTGGTATGCGTACTGGAGTCAATCCCCAATCAAAGGGTCTGGCAAGATTTAGTGATAGACGATTTGATGATCTTCAAAAGTTTTCTAATAATAGTAATACCTTTATGACCCAACTAGCATTTATTGCCTACGAGTTAAATGGTACTCAGTCGTCTGCCAACATACGATTATTGCAATCTGACAGACTTGACAATAAAGGTATCTGTCATATAGTAGGTAAATACTATTTGGGTAATACTTCTATTGTGAGACAAATAGAATTGCAAGCAAGACGATTGACGGATAGGATAGTATAATGGCATTAACAAAAACTAATTTAAATTCTGTTCTGAAAAGTGAAGAACGAAGAAACAGTCTACGGACAAGCAGATACCAAGAGAAGACTGCTGAATCTGTTGATGAAACCTTTGTAAAAAGAAACACGACTCTTGGTCAACAAGATGGTGAGATTCTTGGTGGTGTCAAATCATTAGGACAAACTTGCAACTCTAGTGAAGAGGTCATTACAGGTCATGTCGGTAAGATTACCGATGACTTTCCTGCATCTGGTGCGAAAGGTAATGTCCTTGTAGTCACAAAAGATACCGTGGTGGATTCTAATGGTGAGTTCCTACGATTCAAGGAAGATGCAGATTCGGCAGGAAGTCTTGTTCTCAATACTTTATCCATCACCACTACAACAGATTCCGATGGGAATGGTAACAACTTTGATGTTGTCGGTGCTTTGGTAAGAAGTGCGGGTCGTGATTCCGCAGATGAGGCACGAGGGTTTGGTACTCTATCAACAAGTGTTGCCGCACTGACAGGACTTCCCGCAATCAAATCAAGTAATCCNACTTCTGCATTAGCAGTCACTTGTGATGGCACTGCCGAAAGTATTTCTAAATGTATTGCTATTGCACAGGACAAACAGAACGATGCGTACCAGTCTTTGATCGACTTTACTACCACTGTGGATGCATTGAAACCAAAATCTGCGGGTGGTGGTGGAATAATGGGTATAATCTCGACAGTCACCAGTGCTCTTACTTTTGCCAGTAATCTTACTGCTAGTTTTAGTTCACTCGCACCTGTTGCTGAATTAAACGGTAAGATAAATGCAATTCAGAGTAAGATCGATGCGGGAGTTGCCAAGGTCAATGCTAAAATTGATGCGGTTACAGGTGAGATCGAATCAGGAATAAAAGACGCACTCCAGATAGACAAGATAGATGGATTCATCCAAACTACCAAAGATACAGTTTTGAATGACACTGGTATTCAAGGATACAAAGAAGAGTTTCAGTCACTCAAAAACGAACTAGATACACTAAAAGATATGAAGTCAGTTGTAGAAACTGATGTTGCCAATGTCAAGGGTGCTATCGATGAAGCAACTGGGGCAGTAGATCAATTCAATTCCCAATTTGATGGTCGTACAGACAAGGGACTTTCTGGTGTGGTACAAAATATGGCAGAAGGTCTTTCTGGTACTGCCTCTACATTTATCTCTACTCTGGTCGATGGTGGTATTAGTACCACTGAGGGAGAAAGAAAGAAAATACTTGAACAGTTTGCCAGTGAAGATGTCATACAGAAAAAAGAGGCAATCAAGACACTGACAGATAAATCTGAAAATGTATCAGATCGTATGAAAGGAATCCTTGCTACAGATGAGGGAACAACCTCTACATTAGAGATGCAAGTTCAAATGATCGAAAAGGCAAAGGCACAAGGTGTTCCCGAACAAGAGATTGTGATTGCCCAACAAGAGATTTCGTTGATTGCTGAAAAGATGGATTTACTAGACACTACCATCTCTGGCACTGTTATTATTGATGCGAGTCTGTACGAAGAAGGTCAACCTGTTATGACCGACAAATGGGATGGTCGCAATAGTCTAGACGATGTCTTTACCTATATTTCATCGGTAGAAGAACTAGATGCAGAGTTTACTAAGGTGAAACGAGATGTGACCGAGGTTGTTGTTCATGCCACGGACACTCACACCAATAAGGACATCGGTTCTATAGAGATAAATAATGTGCATATTGATCTAGGGCATGACGGTATTGGATACCATTATGTTATACGAAGGGATGGTAGACTGCAACGAGGCAGACCAGTAAACATAGATGGTGATCACGCACCAGTAAATGGTCACGACAAACATTCTATTGGTGTTGTGATGGTTGGTGGTATCAATGTTTCGACTGGTGAGGATAATCCAACGGATTATCGATCTTCTCAGGCATTTACACGAGAGCAGTTTACCACACTAGAGAAATTTTTGGGTGGGTATTATCGTAGATTTCCCGGTGGTCAGGTGTTTGGTCACAACGATCTTGATGTCAACGAATTTGACCCATATTTTGATGTTGTGGATTATGTCGAGTCTGTATTCAGAAAAAGAAATCGAACTGATGAACCATTGAATGCTAGACCACTAAGTCCATCGGAGATGAATAGTGACAACTAAAAAAGACAATTATGATTTACGAGTTGAAAAACTTGGAGAAGGTGTTGAGAATACTTTGGGTGTTGCCCAAGATGGTATGCAAGACCCTACAGGTGAATACCCCAAACGAGATTATAATTTTGGGTCATCTATTAATAAGGCATCTCGTGGTTCCAAGATAAACAACCTCTATGTTGGGGGTGGTGATGTCGGTGTATCCTTAAACATACAACCACAGAGACCATCCGAGTATCCGTTTAACCAAGTACAGGAAACTATCTCTGGTCATGTGATCGAACAGGATGACACTCCCGGTGGAGAAAGAGTACTGATCAAGCATCGCACAGGTGCGGGTGTTGAGATGAGAGCAGATGGTTCTGTTATTATTTCCGCAGTAAACAACAAGGTAGAAGTGACTGGTGGTGACCAGACTGTTATCATTGAGGGTAATGGTAATCTCGTGTATCAAGGTAACTTGAACATGAAGGTGACTGGTGACTACAATGTTGATGTTGGTGGTAACTATAATGTCAATGTGGCAGGAAGTCTACGAGAGAATATCCTAGAGAATCACCGAACGATCACTACAGGTAATCGTGAAGAGACTGTCAAGAAGAGTAAGATCAACAAGACCATGAGCACACAAACCGATGTGATTCTTGGTGACCATAATATAGATGTTAAATTGGATCAGACTACTGCGGTTGAAGGTAATATAGAAATCGCAGGAGGATCGTCAGTCTTCATGTCAGGTGAAGAATCCTTTGCGGTATCTGCCGATGTTGCCAATATTACTGGTGGTAAGTATGTCTCTGTGTTAGGACAGAGGGGTGCGATTGGTGGTAAGTTGGTTGACTTCACAGGTAATGTATTCCAAGGTGGAGAGGGTGCAAAACCATTTAATTCTGGTGCAGTGTTCTTTGGTTCCTTCTACGGTAAAGCACTCGAAGCAATCAAGGCGAACCATGCTGACAAGGCAGACCTTTCGTTGAGATCGTACTACGCATCAAACGCAAAGGCATCACTGACCGCAGTGACTGCGGGTACTGCCTCACCGGGGCCATCATCATTTACACCCCCTGTTATACTTTCTGCGGGAGTTCATGTACCAATGCTCACGAAAGAAGAAATGGCACTGCCGAGTGGACACACTGAACCACCACAAGCACACATTACTCCAGACTGGATAGTTGGTCAAGTTTCTAATGGTGACTTTGCGATTAGGACTGTTGTGGTCGATGGTGGAGATGTAATGTTGACCAAGACACTACTCAGTGATGACTANGAGGATGTGTTTAANAAAATACCGACAACCCAAGAGATTCGTTCTGCGTTCAGAAACGAGACATCCAGAAATAGAATTGGAGGAATACTTGTTTCCGAAGAAAGACTCAATCGTAAATACAAAATGAAATCACCTCCCAAGATTGGTCGAACAGTGAAGAAAACTCCATCATCCAGATTTGGATTTGAACCTATTGGTAATGCAATTGAGAATAGAGGAAAGAGGTTTACACCATGATAATATTAGTTGATCCAGTATATAATCCTAACAATCAGGGACAGATTACATCTGCAACCAAACTCGGTCCCGGTGTGACGATTGCCAAGTTCCTTGGTGCCTATGGTGACAAGACACCGTTTAACCATGTGGTGACCAACACTGCCCGACAACAGATTGCTCGACACTTGTATCTCCAAGCAGAAGCAATGCGTATCATCAATGGCAATACTGCAAACTTCAACGATGTTCGTATGGTCGTTTCCGAAGGACTCTATAAACTCCGAGAAGGGGACTTGAACGATATAACCATGCAGAAGAAAGCAGATGGTAGACTCGTTTACTATCAGGTGATAGATCAGGAAGGTAAGATCAGTTTGGAGAAGACATTTGATGTGGCAGAATATCTGAAAGACTATATCAAGTTCAAGGCACTCTATCTGGACTATGATAACTATAATCCAGATGGTAGTCTTACTGCACAGATAGGGATTGAGTTTCCGACAACACCAGAATCCTTTGATATTCTATTTGATGGTAAGGTCGAAACTTATTTTAATAATCACCTCCAAAGTAAAAACGAATTAGTAGAAATAGAGGAAAGTGACTAAAAAGTCATATAAATAGAACTATGGCAATAAGAAGATCATTCGCACAAGAAGATACTAATCTCCAAACAACATCGATAACATCGACTAGGGAGAAACAGTATACCGATATTGATTTAACTTTTACTGCAAAACCCTCTAGTGGAGAAATCTACAAGAAGTTTGGGGCAAGTGCNGTGAAACAATCAATAAAGACACTCGTGCTTACTAATTCTCACGAAAAACCATTTAATTCAAATTTTGGTGGTAACATGACATCAGCATTATTTGAATTAGCAGATAGACGAGGTTCCTCTATGATACGAAGAAATATCATACAGAATATCGAAGTCTATGAACCGAGGGCAGAGGTTACATCTCTAAGAGTAACTGCCACACCAGATAACAATAGTATAGATGTAGTACTAATATTCAAAGTTGTGAATACTGAGGAACAGGTCGAATTCACCACCACACTTTCAAGGTTAAGATAAAATGGCAACAACAATAAAATCAACACAGTTAGACTTTGATGGAATCAAAAATAACCTAAAGACTTTTCTGGCACAAAAAGATGAGTTTTCGGATTATAACTTTGAGGCATCTGGTCTGTCAAACATTCTGGATGTTCTTGCATATAATACCCATTACAATGGATTGACTGCTAACTTTGCCTTGAACGAATCATTCCTTGGGACTGCACAGTTGCGTAGTTCTTTGGTATCTCTTGCAGAGGGTATCGGATACATTCCCGATTCCATGAACTCTGCACAAGCACTTCTCAACATCACATTGAATCTTTCTGGTGTTACGGATCGTACTTCTACCGTACAGATTCCATCTGGATTCAAGTTTAATGCAACAGTTGATGGTGTTGACTATGTATTCCAAACTCAAGAAGACCTCACGGCAGAAGATGATGCGAATGGTAATGGTCTGTATAAATTCAAGACTGCAACTGGTGCTACGGATATTAAAGTATTAGAAGGTACCGAAAGGGTTAAAACCTTCATCGTATCTCGTGCCGAAGATAACGAAGTTTATATGATTCCCGACCAGAATATGGATACTTCTACTGCGATTGTTCGGGTGTATGAACAACCATCATCTTCTGTATTCTTACCATACACAAATATTATTAATGCCAATACCATTAGTTCCAACTCTACATTGTACATCCTCAAAGAATCACCCAACGGTTTATTTGAATTATCGTTTGGTAATGGTGATACTTTGGGACAAGCACCCAAGACTGGTTCAAAGGTTACTGTAACCTATCTTGCATCCAGTGGTGCAGAAGCAAATACTGCGAAAGTATTTGAACCGCAGACAACTGTATCGGTTGCAGGGTCTAATTATGATCTTACCGTATCAACAGTTTCAAAGTCAGTAGGTGGTTCTGAAAAAGAGACTACCGAATCTATTCGACAGAACGCACCATTCCAGTATGCAACTCAGAACCGAATGGTTACTGCGGTTGACTATGCATCATTGGTACTACGAAACTTCTCTACCTTGATCAAGGACATCCAGTCATTTGGTGGTGAAGATGCACTTGAACCAGAGTTTGGTACAGTGTTCTTGTCGATTCTATTCAATTCAGATGTGGATGCTACTACTGTACAGATTACGAAGGATTCTATCCAAGACCTCGCAAAACAGTTATCAGTTGCATCTTTCCAACTCAAGTTTTCTGACCCCGTCAAGACTTTTGTGGGAACCAAAACATTCTTCCAGTTCAACCCAAGTCTGACCACATTGTCCGAGAACTCTATTAAAGATAATGTGAACAATACAATTAAACAGTATTTTGCAGATAACACTGGTAAGTTCGGACAGTCATATAGACGATCTAATATGTTGACACTTGTCGATGACATATCCCCTGCAATTCTATCTTCTCGTTCAGAGACATTTGTCCAGAGACGATTTACTCCGACTCTGACCAAGGTGGAAGATCAGACATTGCGGTTTGCTGTTGAACTGGCAACTCCCGATGATGTAAATCATATTATTACCTCTTCATCGTTTATGTTCAACAATAAGATTTGTNTNTTGAGAAATAANTTANNTTCNAATAAACTAGAAATATTCAATAACGAAGATTCGGTAGTTGTTGTGGACAATGTTGGTTCGTATACTGGGGACACTGTTTCTATTGTGGGTCTACAGATAGATAACTTTGTTGGTGCCGATGGATTCGTCAAGATAATTGCAAAACCTGCAAATGAGAGTGCATTATCTCCTCGAAGATCAGACATCCTAGAGATAGACCCAACACAAACAACTTCATCTGTGGTTGAGATTGACACTGGAGTTACTAACTAATGCCTCACACTAAGAAGGATTTAACACTAACAGATATTAATCGAAGGGAACTTGGTGGATTTACTACTCATACAGTAGATAGTATTCTTCCGGGATTCTTCCAAGACGAGTATCCTAAACTTGTTAGTCTATTGAAGCATTATTATGATTTTCAGTATACGGATGATTCTCCTGCCAAGATGATTCACGACTTATTTTTAAATCGAGACATCACGCAGACAGACTTAGAATTATTATCATACATCGAAGATGAACTTCTGTTAGGGCAATCTTACTTTGAGGGGTTCAAAGATAAAAGAGCAGCGGCAAAATATTCTAACCAATTGTATCGTGCAAAGGGAACCAAGTTTTCTATTGAACAGTTTTTTAGAATCTTCTTTGGTGTTGACCCCGATATAATCTATACCAAAGAAAATGTATTCAAGGTCGGGGAAGAGAAATCTACTATTGGTGATGAGAACCAGAAATACCTTACCGATAATAAATTATATCAGACATTTGCACTGCTTGTCAAGACAGATATTTCTTTCAAGGAATGGAAAGAACCCTATAAGTTGTTTGCCCATCCCGCAGGAATGTTTATTGGATCGGAAGTTCAAATTGTATCGGCAGTAGAAGATGCTCTGACTGCTCCATTGGTCGTGATTGAACCACCACCACCTCTTGCGGTTCATGCGACAGCATCATTCGGAGACTTTACTAATACGGATATGACAGCACTTGTAGATGACGAATATATAGATTCAGCAGGGGTTCTAAGCAGAATTAGACCAGAACTGATTTCTCTGGAAACTTTCTCGTTAGAAGAAATACAAACTATCGAGAATCAGTACTCATCTTTGAGAGAGGCACAGATCGCAGGGTCTCCAACATTCGATGATTCAGATCAATTCCAGACTAATGGTATGGACTTGAGTAATAACTTTGCATTCGAGACAATGGATCAAGAACAGCATCAGTGGTTCAGTGGAGACTCTGATCAATATGTGAAAAGTTTCACATTATAACTTACAAACTCTTATAAATAGTAAGAACAACAGGACTATGAAATGGCACGACAGACACTAAACAGAGGCACAGTAGCAAACGATGGTACAGGTGATACCCTACGAACTGCCGCGCAAAAAATCAATGAAAACTTCACCGAATTATATACTGCCATTGGTGGTGATAGTGCGACTGCGACAGTAACATTAACTGCTCAAGGGGTAGTGTTTGAAGGTCAGTCACCAGATGTACACGAGACTACCCTTATTGCGGTAGAACCTACTGCTGATAATTCGATTTTCTTACCCAACGATACTGGTACCATAGTACTAGATTCTGATACTCAGACATTGTCCAACAAGACGATTCTTGTTCCCACAATGACAACTCCAAAGATTCGAGATGCTGATGCCAGTCATACCTATAATATAACAGTAGGTAATATCTCTGCGAATCGCAACATTGCCCTTCCCCCATTGGGTGCGGGTGATACCTTTGTATTTGAGAATCATACTCAGACATTGACTAATAAGACACTAGACGCACCGACACTGAATAAAGTAAAGATTGGTGGTATTTCTGGTGGTGCGGTATTATTGGATAGTGCCAGTAATGAACACATCAAGTTCGTTACCACTGGTAGTGCGGTCAACAACATTACGGTCAAAAATGCCTCTACAGGTAATTCACCTATTATCAATGTAGAGGGTACTGATGCTAATATATCTCTTGAACTCTCCGCAAAGGGTACAGGTGGTATTGAAATTAAAAACAAACTGGTTCTTGAAAAAGGAACTGATATTGCATCAACCACTGCGGTTGATCTGACTGAACCCCTAACAATTTTCAACTCAGGTAGCACAATCAGTCCTACCCTTGCAGATGGAACTATACAGGGTGAAGTACAATACTTCTCTAATATTGGAGCAGGAACTGTAAAACTACAGAATACTGGTGTAAATATTCAAGGCACTGATTCTGCGGGTGGTTATTTACAGTTCGATCAGGGAGATGGTTGTATCTTAGTGTGGAACACTACAGTTAGTAAGTGGTTCTTAGTGTCCAACAACGGTGTAGTCACATACTAAATTTAAACAGTAGAATAGAATAATAGGAACAACATAATGGCAATTTTAACAAATCCAATTAAAAAGCAAGTAATTCAAGACTTGAAGACCGATATGGATTCTTCTGGTACTCACTACTATGCAGTAATTGGTCGTTCTGAGCAGTGGGACTCAGCAGATACAGTACCTACCGCAGTCAACTCTGCACGAGAAGAAAGAAACTTTCGTCTCAGTTTGCAGTCTGCGAAGAAGGTTGCTGACCTGACTTTCTGTGTGCCAAGATATAACTGGTCATCGGGTGCAATCTATTCTGCATATGATGATTCACAGGTTGGGTATCCTACTCAGACATACTATGTGATGAATGATGAAAACCAAGTATATCTGTGTATTCAACGAGGAACTAACCTTGCAGGACAAGCACAGGTATCAACAGTTCAACCAACAGGTGGTACCGATGGTGTTCCTTTCGATACTGCGGATGGTTACATCTGGAAGTTCTTGTATTCTATTGGTGCGGCAGATGCTACTAAGTTTATGTCTGCCAACTATATTCCAGTAAAACTACAGGGAGCAACAGATGGTTCATCAACAGCATCCGAAGTAGAGCAACTGGCAATTCAGAACGCTGCAACTGTGGGACAGATCATCGGTTATGCGGTTGACTCAGGTGGTGCAGGATATACCGATACCCCAACAATCACGATTGCAGGTAATGGTACCTTGGCAAAGGCAGGGGCAACGGTCTCTGGTGGTCAGGTATCCAAGGTAACTCTGATTGATAGTTCAGGTACATTGATGTTTGGATCGGGATATAACTATGCCACTGTATCGGTAACAGGTGGTGGTTCACCAACAAAACCTGCAAAAGTTCGTGCTATTTTAGGTTCACCATTAGGACTAGGTGGTGATCCGAGGGATGATCTCCGTTCTACTGCCATCATGTTAAACACTAAACCTGTTGGTGACGAGTCAACAGACTTTATTGTTGGTAATGACTTCCGTCAGGTTGGTATAATGAAGAATCCTTTGATTGGAGGATATGATAGTGCCGGAGCATTGTTCACAGACACCACTGCCATTGCATTGAAGAAACTAAACTTTGCTTCTGTAACCAGTGGATTTGTTGCAGATGAACTTATTACTGGTGCTATATCTGGTGCCAAAGCATATGTTGACAAGGTGGGAACAAACGAGTTACATTATCACCAGACCGAAGATACTGGATTCACTGCATTCAACTCAGGGGAACAAGTTACCTCTACCGCAGGAAGTGGTACAACTGCCGCGAGTAATCATATTACTACTCCCGAAATTGACATCATGTCTGGAGAAGTGCTATATATTGATAATCGTGCAAAAGTGGCACGAGCAAGTGACCAAACCGAAGATATTAAACTCGTAATTCAAATTTAGGATAAGCGATAATGCCAAAGACATTTACATCCAGTGTATTCTCCTCCTCTTACAAGGATGATTTTGTAGATAGTGATAACTATCACAGAATCCTCTTTAATAGTGGTCGTGCTCTGCAAGCAAGGGAACTCAATCAGTTACAAACTATTATCCAAGAGGAAATAGGAAGATTTGGTAGAAACATTTTCAAGGAAGGTGGTGCCGTAAATCCCGGTGAACCAATGATCCATGAGGTTGAGTTTGTCAAGTTGAATACAGGAGCAGTAGATAACGAACTTCCTGCTGATACAACTACTCTAGTCGGAACAACCTTTACTGGTGCTACTTCAAATGTTGAAGCAAGGGTAATAGAAGTTATTCCTGCCGAAAATGGTGACCCTGCTACATTGTTTGTTCAGTATACAAACAGTGCGAATGCTGTGGCAAATGTAAATGGTATTCGTTTCTTCCCAGACGAAATCATCAATAACACCGTAATAGATTTAAAAGTGGCATCCACTGTTGGTACTGATCTCCCTACTGGTCGTGGTTGTAAGGTTGCGAATGGTACAGGTGACTTCTTTACTCGTGGGCATTTTGTATTTGCAAAGGGTCAGTCAATTGTCCTTTCCAAATATAACAGATACCCAACTGCGACTGTTGGTTTTAAAATAACAGAAGACATTATAACTACCGCAGACACCGATGCCTTATATGATAACCAAGGGGCAACTCCAAACTTATCCAGTCCCGGTGCAGATCGTTATCGTATCCAACTCACTCTTATTGACAAAGCAAATATTGCCTCTGACGAAAACTTTGTATACTACTGTGATGTGGTCGATGGTAAAGTTGTTGACCAAGTAACTGGTACTGACGATTACAATGCTCCCAGTGAATTGGTTGCTACAAGAACTAAAGAAGAGTCTGGTGACTATGTTGTAGAACCTTTCACCGTTGACTTCACTGATTCTGATGCCACACTTACTGCCACAGTATCAAAAGGTGTTGCATATGTGAATGGTTATCGTGGTGATACCGAGAAACCTAGAGCACTTAACATCACAAAATCTCGTACAACTGCAACAGTTAATAATCAATTTACTGGTATTGCCTATGGGCAGTACTTTATAGTTGCAGGAGCAACTTTCAAGGGATTACTTGACACTCGAACCTATGCTACAATAAACTTATCGTCACACGCAACCAATCCATCAGGTGATGTGATTGGTACTGCACGAGTTCGGTATGTCGAAGAAGATGGTTCAAACTACCGAGTTTACCTGTTCGACATCAAGATGACCGCAGGACAGAATATTAGAGCAATCAGGTCTATTGGTACCAACGCAACCAATCGTGGTATTCCTGTTCTTGAAGGTAGTCAGGCAGTACTGAAAGAAGTTCGCAGTACAAACATGATGTTCGGAATACCGAATCCTCGACCCAAAGTATTGACCGATATTTCTTACGAAGTTCAACGAATCTTCACTGGTACTGCGAGTGGTACAAACCTTGCATTCACTTTGACAACTTCTGGAGAAGCATTCTCTAATACCTCACAGTGGATTGTTTGTGATGCGGATGGTGATGTTGTATCTAGTCCGACTATCACATTGAGTGGTACAGGTAACATTACTGCGACCATTTCATCTTTAGCAAACGAAGCACACACTGTCTATGCCAAAGTAAGTAAAGGCAACCCGACTGTTCGTCTGAAAAACCTTACAGATGCAACTGCCACTACCTCAATAACTACTGATGGCACTGTTAAATATGTTGATCTAGGTGTGACTGACATCGTTAGTGTCTCGGAAGTAAAACTAGGTAGTTCTAGTGGTGCTGATATTTCTCACCTCTTCACCTTAGACAATGGACAACGAGCAGGATTTTATGGTCTGGGTCGTATGGTACTTGAGACTGGTGCAACAGCACCGATTGGAAATGTCTATGTGGCATTCAAACACTTCACTCATGGTACAGGGGACTTCTTTTCTGTAACTTCTTACAGTGGTCAGGTTGATTACGAAGACATTCCTAGTTTCCAAACTGGAGTAAACACTTCTGTAAACCTACGAGATGTGATTGACTTCCGTAACAGTGTGAATGCTAGTAATGCATTTGTCGCTGCCTCTTCAACCGAGATTCCCACTAATGGTGATACTGTTCAGGCAGATATTGAATACTATCTACCTCGTTCTGATAAAATTGTTGTTAGTACCCAAGGTGAGGTAAAACATATTCAAGGTGAGGCAGGATTCAATTCACAGATTCCCGCAACTCCCGAAAACACTTTGGCATTGTTCAATATCGAACATAACCCATATGGTCTGAATGATTCTGATGTGGTTGTTGTGCCATTCAAGCATAAACGATTTACAATGAGAGACATCTCTAAACTGGAAGATCGAATCGACAAGGTAGAGGAAGCAACTGCACTAAGTCTACTTGAAGTTGACACTGCGAATCTGATGGTATTGGATGAGGCAGGAAACCCAAGAACTAAGTCTGGTTTCTTTGTGGACAACTTTGCAAACAGGGCATTCTCTGATGCAGATAACATCGAATATCGTGCCGCTATTGATCCATCACGAGGACTGCTATCAGTACCTACTCTAGAAGATGATGTGATCCTTGCATACGATTCTTCTAAGTCAACTAACACCATTTTGAAAGGTGATACTGTTTACTTGAAGTATACAGAATCTGCTACTATCACACAACCACTTGTATCTGGTACAGAGAATGTAAACCCATTCGCAGTTATTACAGGTGAGGGTAACATTACTATGTCACCCGCAACCGACAACTGGTTCCAGACCAAGTATACTCCTGCCAATGTAATCAACAACACGGCAGTAGAGAACATTGAAGTCAATCTGGGTAACATTAGTAGTGGTTTCCAGAGCATGACTGCCAGTCAGAGACGAAACTTCCTCTGGGGTGGTGGTAACACATTTGTTCCAATCACTGGTTTTGGAAGCACCCAATCAAATGTTGGTAGTGGTTGGAGAGGAAGTCCTGCATGGAACTGGAGAGGTGTAACCCAAGAAAGTTCTAGAACTGTTAATGTTGGTAATGCCAATGGTGGTAATCGAAACGAAGACTTCAATGTTATTGGTTCTTTCTCACAACGACAGGTTATGGGTACAAAGACTATTCGTAAGGTAGTTGGTGACCGAACTGTGTCATTGACATTCTTACCATTCATTCGTTCACGAAAAGTATTCTTCAAGGCAGAGGGTCTACGACCCCAAACTAAGTTCTTCCCATTCTTTGATGGTAAGGATGTAAGTGCATTCTGTAAAGAAGAGGCAGAATTCTCACGATATGGTGCCATTGCTACAGACGCACAATATGCTAATAGTTTGAGAAAGTCAACATCTCATCCCGAAGGTACAGGAGAATTAATCAGTGATGCGGCGGGTGAGATCATTGGTTCGTTCTTCATTCCTTCCAATAAGACAACTCGTTTCCGAGCAGGAACTCGTGAGTTTAAACTTCTTGACATTAGCAAGAATGATAATGATACCGCACTTTCAAGTGCATCGTTCAACTATACTGCACAGGGTACTCTGGATACTAGACAGAAGACTATTACTTCTACTCGTATCACTCAGATCAGAACTCGTAGGTGGACTCAGACTGAACGAGTTCAAGTAAAAGACCCATTGGCACAATCATTCTTTGTGACTGATCCTAATGGCATCTTTGTAACTAAGGTTCAGACTTATTTTAGTACCAAGGATTCTACTGTTCCGATTCAATTACAGATTCGACCAATGGTTAATGGTGCTCCAAGTTCGACTGAGATTCATGCACAGTCTATTGTGTTCAATAGTCCGACTGCTACGGGAACGAATGGTGTAAATCTTCCTTCCGCACAGACACAAGCAGCGGTAGAGGCGGCACCGACCACATTCCTGTTTGAAGAACCAATCTTCTTGAACCCCGAAACAGAGTATGCGATTGTACTTCTTGCGGAATCTATTAATTACAATGCGTATGTCGCAGAGACATATGCGTTTGAGTTAGGTTCTACCGAGAAGAGAATCTCTCGTCAACCATCTATGGGATCACTGTTTAAGTCTCAGAATGGTACGACTTGGGAACCAGATCAGACTAAAGACCTTGCGTTCAAAATCTTCACTGCTAACTTTGCAAGTTCTGGTACTGCGGTGTTTGAGAACCGTGATGTCGATAAAGAAATACTGGATAACAACCCAATATACATGAGTGCTGATGCAGGTGCAGACAGTGATGCAGTAGTAATGCTTGTTCCTAATCACGGATTCAGTATTGGTGATACAGTAAATGTTGAGGGTCTTACTCCTGCAACAACTTACAATGGTGTTAAAGGTTCCTCTATCAATGGTGCGAGAACGATCACAAAAGCAGACGGATTCGGTATTCAGTTTAATGCTGATTCATCCGCAACATCGTCTGGTAGATTTGGTGGTGAGAACATTCTGGTTGATAAACAACTTCAATTCGATATTTGTTCACCAAACTTTACTACATTGGTTCCAGATGATACTACACTGGTTTATAGCAGTAAGTTTATTACTGGTAAATCACTTGCAGGACTTGAAACCAAGTATCAAACCGAAACTGCCTACAGTACTGATATTACCATTGGAGATGAGAACTATTTCTCTGCTCCACGATTGGTTGCTAACCCAACAAATGAGGTAGCAAACCTCGGTGCTAATACAAGGTCAGTATCCATTAAAGTTGATATGGCAACATCTCGACCATCGGTAAGTCCTGTAATTGACACGCAGGGTGCATCTTTGACAACTGAATCAAATCAGATTGACAATCAGAATGATACTGCCTTGGTTGGATATAATGTCCCATTGTCATACTCTGCGGAGACCAGAGCATTTGGTGGTTCTGCACTTGCGAAGCACCTTAGTACAGTTGCTAGTTTGGATGAACCTGCTACTGGTATGAAAGTGATACTTGCCGCTCGAAGACCTCCTAGTAGTGACTTGGAATTGTATTTCAGAACTGGTAACGATGGTGAGGATATTCTTACTACAAACTGGACACTGATTGCACCAGAAACAACGGTTTCACCAGATAATGAAAACTTCCGTGAGTACCGTTATCTGATTGGTGGTGACAGTGGATCACTAGATGAATTTACTAACTATCAGTTTAAGTTAGTGTTCAAAGGTACCAACTCATCGGCAGTACCGTTTATTCGAGACTTCCGTGCAATTGCAATGGCAACCTAATGAGTAATTGGATACCAGTTGAAGGTAACTCGAATTTGGCAAGATGTCCAAATTCGGGTGCCATTATTAATATAAATAAAGATGAGATACAAAAAGCAAAAGCAATAAAGATTGCACGACAAAATAAAGATAAAGAGTTCTTAGAGTTAAAACAAGATGTTGAAGAACTCAAAGTACTCCTCAATAAATTAGTAGAGAAACTATAATGGCATCAAGAACTTCAAAAGTGACCACCACTGAGATTACAGATACCTTTACTACACTGGTATCTAATCTGAATCATATCTCATACGATGTCGGTTCGACTGGTGGAACAAATGGACTAAACACGAACGAAGATTCCGATTTAGTTGGTTCTATCAATGAACTTGAATTGGGGATTCGTGGTACCTCCAACAATCTAGTCGCAACTGACCTTGCTGACTTTACTGCCAACAACATCGTATCTGCACTACACGAACTTGATAGTGACCTTCACGGTGCGGGTGGTGGTAACGCAAAGGCAGACTTGACCACCAATGCGAATGACATCGTATCAGGTATCAACGAACTTGAAGTAGGTATCCGAGGAACATCAAACAATCTGGTTGCAACTGACCTTGCGACTACTGCGAACGATCTAGTATCAGGTATCAACGAACTAGATTCTGACATT
Source organism: Methanobacteriota archaeon (assembly GCA_002689565.1). The sequence continues at coordinate 44,605 of NZGQ01000097.1, forward strand.
GGTGCGAGACCACATACTACTCTGACCACCACTGCAAAAACTCTTACAGGTGCAATCAATGAACACGATGCCGAGTTAGGTACAATCACTGCGGGTGCAATGGGTACAACCGCATCCACAGTATCTGGTGCGATCTCAGAACTAGAAGTAGAGATTGATACACTTAATACCTTTGTTGAACCCACTCAGTCATTGACCACTACTGCGACAACTGTTGCGGATGCGATCAACGAGCATGATGCAGAGATTGGTGCCGCAACTCTTGCTACATCGGCAACCACTCTCCGTGGTGCGATAAACGAATTACACACCGAGGTTGGTGATGCGATTGGTTCGTCAAACAACACAACCACTGGTAATATTGGATCATCTCTAAACCTACTAGATAGTGCTGTAGGTAATTTAGGTTCCCTTACTGCCACAATAACTAACAGAACAACCCTCGTAGATGCGATCAATTCAAACAAGGCACAAATCGACCTACTGGATTCGGATGGTGTCGTGGTCAACCAGACTTTAGGTTCACTCAATTTATTAGACTCTTCTGGATTCGTAGGTGCAGAGAGGAATAATTTTGTTGCCGCACTCAACGCACTGAGGGCAGACATACCACTAATATTCGATGAGAATGGAACGCAACTAAATTAATCGGAGTATTGTGACACCATGAGTAGTGTTCCATTAAAATTAAAGGACAGTGCGGCACCAACAGAACTGCAACAGATGTCCACTACCGAGGAGAACTACCTAGCATATCAGGTAGGAATTCATTGTGCATCTCTAGATAGTTCTTCTGTAAGTCGATTAGGTACCACTCTATCTGGCAGTCAACGCACTGTCGGAACTTTCACGGATACTTCATATGATTCTGCCGTAGGAACTCATAGTAATCTACTGACTATATCCCAAACTGATTCATTGATTCTACAGAAAACTGGCACTGCGGGACTTCCTACCGAATACCGTATACCCATCTCAATGAGAGATAGTAGTGGTCAAAAGATCATTGATGAGATGGACAGCACAAAGTTAAACACTTTACTTGACAGAATCAATTCTAGAATATATACTTCTGATTATCCCGGATCATATAAACTAGCAACTTCTGCACCAAGTGGTGACTATTCGTTAGAACTTGCAAATGTAATGACTGACACACGAACTGATGGTCACTCATTGGCATATAATATCTACAAAAGAGATACCATGACTGCACCGACAAAGGTTCTTCCCTTTGCAATTAAAAGGTCTAATGGTGACTCTGGTACCTATCAAGGCATTCAAGCAATGACCGAAGATCAGGTCAAGAGTAGTCTTGGTGTTAAAGCAAGGAATAGGATTTCCTCATCAGGTGAGATTGGTACATATTTAATAAGACGATCTGTTGATGGTACTCCGACTGATGGAGGACTTTCAGGAACATGGGCAGCGAAAGGAACTGCGACTGATACTCGTCAAGCAGTAAGTGTTGTGGATTACACTCGCAGTCGTTCTTCCACATATGCTAGACTGAGAACTTCTACTTATAGTGCTGACTACACAAGGACTCGTGCTTCTACCTATTTGAGAAGTTCGACAACCTCTCGTACCAGTACATATACAACAACATTTTCTAATGTTCGTACCGAGATTTATTCTCCTGCTTTTGTTGGTGATTATGTTGGTAACTTTACCAGAACTTCAACAAGAAATTCTACCAGAACAAGTAGTAGAAACCTAGATTTTACAAGAACCAGTACGGCAGGATATACTGGTGACTATTCCAGATTATTAGAATATCTTGGGAACTATACAAATACTTTCACAGGTAATTATCTGGGCACTCCGTATGCTCGTAGTTTCTCACGAACATTGTATGTGAGTGTTGACCAAGAGACCTTCTACTATTCTAGTTATTACTCACAAGATTTCACTAGAAGTAGTACAGGTACATTTACCAGAAACTCGACCAAAACGAGTACCTATCAAAGAAGCACAGGTGGAACCTTTACTGGTAACTACACAACACTTGGCACCTATGTTGGTAACTACGCAGGGAACTTTACCTCGGAAGAATTTACAACAAACTTCCAAAGAACTACAGCAGATCAGTTTGTTCGTAATTTCATAGGTAACTATACAGGGAACTTTACCAGAGATAGTCTCACGAACTTTGCTCGTGGATATGTTGGTACCTATTCAAGAAACTTCCTTGGAAATTACACTGGAGATTATACTGGTAACTTTACTGGGGACTACACTGGCACCTATCTTGGAGATTATGTCGGTGTTGGATATTATGTGAGTAGCAGTAGTAATTACCATCAGAAGTCTGGTTCTCATTTCTACTTTACAGGTGCCGCTTATTCTGGTAGTGCCAACTATACGAGAAGTGCAGATAAATCCTATCAGAGATTCCGTGCAACTACATATCAGAGATTCCGTGCAACAAACTATGCACGAGGGTTTGATGGTACTTATTCAAGAAACTTTACTGGTAACTTCACTGGTAACTATGAATCAGCATTCTCAAGGACTCGTTCAAGTAACTACACTGGTCAATCAGAATTTAGTAGAACATTTGAAGGAAACTATGTGGGTGACTTTACTCGTAACTTTGATGCTCAATATACTGGTAATTATTCACGCAACTTTGACGGAAATTATATCGGCAATTATGCACGAAATTTCGTGGGAGACTATGCTAGAACATTTGCAGGAAACTATGTGGGCACAACTATCGGTTCTGGCAACACAAACATAGAAACTTATACACTGTATGTAAGAGTTGCATAAATAGTCCTATGGGTACTACGACTCTAAAACTTGAAGGTGATAGCGGAGACCTCAAGGAAATAACAACCGCAGAAGAGAACTATCTTGCTTATCAAGCAGGACTGCATCTCTCTACCTTGGATTCCAGTGATGTCGGAAGTATTACTACTGTCAGTACAGGTAATACTTTAATTGGTACTCATACCGATACTAGGTTTGATGATGGTTCGGGCACTCACGGATTCTCTGGTGGTAATGTTCCGATCATTCAAGAAACCACATCCCTGTATCAGAGAGAAGGTGTCGCAGACTTTGCGGGAGACTCTGCCGCATTCCGATACCCCATTGAGTTCGCAGACAACGGTGGCACACCAGAAATACATGAATTAGATTCCTCGGAGATGGATACTCTGACAGATAGACTTCTGTCTCGTATTGCCGTATCCGAATATCCCGGTGTATATAAACTTGCAACATCTGCACCGACAGGTTATACTACCTATAAGTCAAGTGTATTTGCGGATAGATTACAGACAGGCACAACTGGAACTGTATATAACATCTATGTGAAAGATACAATGTCTGCCCCAACAGCAGTAAGACCTGTTGCTATCAAGAGATCAAGTGGACTGACTGGTACTTTCCAAGGTCTCCAAGAGATGTCCGATCCAGAGATTGCTTATACCTTTGGCACACGAGTCCAGACCCGAATGATGAACGGAAGTGGTGTTATCGGAACATACCAGATGCGAAGTTCAGCACAGGGTGCTCCAACTGATACTGGTACTTGGACTGCTCGTGGTACTGCATCAGACTCTCGTTTTGATACTACGAATACTGACTACTCTGCGGATTATACAAGAAATCGTGCAAGCACTTACACAGGTAACTTCTCAAGGGACTTTACCGCAACCTTTGAGGGGACATTTACAGGTAACTTCCTACGACAATTCGCAGGTAATTATACTGGAGATTATACAAGGAACTTTGCAGGAGACTATGTAGGTAATTATGCACGAGACTTTGCAGGGAACTATGTTGGTAACTATGCCAGAGACTTTGCAGGGAACTATGTAGGTAATTATGCAAGAAATTATGACAGAACTCGGATCACCGGTTATACAGGTGATTTTACTGGTAACTATGTTGGTAACTATGCGAGAGGGTTTGATGGTACATACACGAGAACTCGTATAACAAACTATGTAGGCAACTTCCTTGGTGACTACACAGGAAACTATGCTCGTGCGTTTACCAGAGATCGTCAAACTAACTATGCACGAAACTTTACTGGTAACTTCCTCGGTAACTATGCTCGTAACTTCACTGGTAACTTCACTGGTAACTATACTGGTAACTTCACTGGTAACTATGGAAGAACGAGTACTCGTACAAGTACACGAACAAGGACTCGTACATCATCGAGAGTCATTAGCAAGTCTATCGGTAGTCTTTCTTACACTGGTAACTTTGTAGGTAACTTTGCGGGTAACTTTGTGGGTGACTTTGCAAGGTATCGTGCAACTGCCTATGCAAGATACCGAGCAACTAACTATGCTCGTGCGTATGTGAGGTATCGGGCAACTAACTATGCCAGAAACTATCTTGGCAACTTTGTCGGTAACTACGCACGAAACTACTCTGCCAATTATCAGAGAACTCGTGCGACTACATATACTGGTGACTTTGCAGGGAACTATACTGGCACCTATTCGAGAAATTATTCTGCCGATTACACACGAAATAGTACCAATGTATTTACAGGTGATTTTGTTGGTAACTATGCTCGTAACTTTGAAGCAGATTATACCAGAACAAGAAGTTCCGCATATTCGGCAGATTATACGAGAACAAGGAATTCAATCTATTCTGCAAACTATGAGAGAACTCGAAACTCTAATTACTCGGCAGACTATACAAGAACACGCACCGAGGACTACACACAGGACTTCACTGGTGTATCAACTGTTATTCGTAGTAGCACATATACCGATGACTTTGCGAGAGACTTCTTGGGGAACTATGTAGGAAACTATGTAGGAACAACCATCGATACTGGATCAACAACCTTAGAGACATATACCCTGTATCAACGAACAGCATAATTGACATATATATAAAACTGAATGAATTAGGAGATTTGAAATGGCAAGAACATGGTTAGATAATGCTTTTTGGGAAACACCCAAGAAACAATTATTGAATGCTATTAGTGAGACTGTTAATGGTAATAAGACCACTCGACAAGTTCACAAATTACACAAAACAAATCAAGACGGAACACCAAACGAAGTTTTTTTGGAGGTTATTGAGTTTCTGGGTGAAGATAAGATTGATAAGTCTAGTGCCAAAAGACTTGCAAAGAAACAAGCAGAAATAGACTTAGATAAACAAAAGAAACTTGAGCAAGAAAGATCAAAGAAACTGGAGAAACTTTTCCAGTACAAACTCGAAACTTTTGAAATCGAAGAGATCAAGCAATCCAAGAATCGTGCTCTCAAGTCTAAATTAAGACGATCCAAGTCTATCCCCGAAGTGAACCTTTATGCTATTTTAATTATACAGGACAATCTTACTAATGAAGGAACAGACTAAGGGTTTCGTTATTGTTGCATCAAAGAATCAAAACTTCTATAAGTATGCAATCAATCTAATACAATCTATCAAGGATTACCACCCCGAAGCAAATATCACCTTTGTCACCGAGGAACGATTCCTTGATGGACAAGAGGAAGAAGCAGATCAAGTTCTTTTCTGTGATGATCACTATCGTGCAAAATTAACAGGGATGGCAATGTCACCCTACGATATTACCATGTATATCGATGCGGATATGGAATGTGAACACGAAGATATTGCCACTGTATGGGATGACATGAAGGACTATGATATGGTCTTTCACGAGTTGACCGAAGAACGAGGCAAGTATTATGCGATCCGAGAGTTCAAACTTGATGGTAAAACAGAACAATATCGTTTGTGTGGGGGTGTGTGTCTTTATAGAAGTGAGAACCCATTGGTGATGGAGTTCATGCGAGACTGGGATGAATTGTATCGTAAACAAAAAGGAAATGAGTGGAGACCTCCCGGTTTTGAAACTGATGTTTGGAATGCCGATCTAAAACATTTTGATCAAACGACTCTATGGTGGTTGGTAAACCGAGTAGAGAAATACAAAGACTTGAAGATAGGTATCTTTGATGATGACATTCGGTGGAACTACTTCACCCAATATGGTTATCAGGGATTCAAATCCAAATCAGGAAAACCACCAATACTAAGACATTACTCTGGTTGCTTACAAAAGGATGTGCCCATAGTATGAAGAACATACCAATAAAAAATAAAGAGATATTGGGTGCACTGAATAACTTTCTGTGGTATTATGAAAACAAGGATATTGTTTCCAAGACTCTAAAGTTGCATGGAAGAGCAGAAGATCGGGAACATTATGTTGGGGACAAATATCGAGATGAAATCGTTGAAATGGATACTAGGCACGATGGGTTTCCAGTTGAATGCCATTCATATGCATTGAAGGCAGATAGATTACATCATTTGGGCATAGAGGGTAACGAAGAAATAGATGATGGTACTGCCTCTTCTTTCATTGAGAGATATAGTAAATATAATCAACAACTTGCCGAGATTTTATGTGTCCGAAATAATGCATTGACCCAAATGTATCCTCCCGATGGATATATCTCTTGGCACAATAATGCCAATGCCTCTGCCTATAATCTAATCTTTTCTTGGTCAGAGACAGGTGAAGGTAACTTCAAGTATATTGATGGTCATACTGGCAAGATGGTCACGATGCAAGATCAGAAGGGTTGGCAGTGTAAGGCAGGATACTTTGGTGCCTATGGTGAACCTTGGTACAATAGAGTCTACCATGCCGCGGAGACTGATTGTTGGAGAATCACAGTATCGTATTGTTTTGATCGTAGTGATATGGCACTCGGACTTCAAGACGAGATCATAGAAGAAATAATGTCTGATTACTAAAAGTTGAGTTTAAAATCCTTATAAATAAAGGAAACAACCCTATTAGAATATATGGATTTTACACATGGCAAACTACGAAGACATCGTCATAAAGCAAGGTACTGATGTTGCTATTGAACTTGAACTTATCAATGCCGATGGTAGTAAAAAAGACCTAACTAACCATTCCGTATCTGCAATGATGAAACGCAGATACCAAGATAGTGCCAACGACCCAATGACACAGGCATTTAACTCTGTTGTGGTAACACCACCAACGGATGGCATTGTCACACTATCACTCACCAATACACAGACCGATGCCCTTACTACTAGGGGTCGGTACCTTTATGATGTAGAACTTTCATATACAGACAGTGCAGGAAACAGCATTATTAGTCGTGTAGTTGAAGGACAAATTGAAGTATCACCCTCTGTGACGAAATAAGGGAAAAGACCAATATGTCCATCAAAGTAGTTTATTCTGACGAAACAATCAAGATCAAGAGTATCAAGGTTGGTACTCCAGTAAAACGAGTTACCGCAGGTTCATTTGCTATCGGTAACTTGGGTGGTGTTGATGTTTCTCTGACCGAATCTAATGGTTCAATTCTAGCATACAACTCATCCACAGGTAACTATGAAGTTGCCAATCTGCGATCTGATGATAATATCAGTTTAGAGTGGGATAGTGGACAAGACAAATACACATGGGGACTCACCAATAACACATTTACTGGTGATATAGTACCAGACTCCAACGAGGCATATGACCTTGGTGCAGATGGAAAACGGTGGAGAGATTTATATCTAAGTGGAACCACCATTAAACTCGGAACTTTGTCAATACAGGATAGTTCTGGCAACATAATTGTCATCGATGGTAGTGGCAATAAACTAAGTCTTGGTATCGGATTAACATCAAATAATCTTCCAGTATTGTCGTTTGATAGTGAAAGTGGTACTTTCGTATTTAACGATTCCGATCTGGCACAAACAGATGTTGCCGAAACTTTCCACCAAGGTCTGACTATCGTCAATGGTGCGACTGTTGATAGTGCAACCATTACGAACCTTGCCACCACAACTCTAAAGACTGATACCATAACCAATGATACTTTAATCGGAAGTCAAGCATCTTTCGATAGTGCACAGATTGGCACTCTACGAGTATCGGGTAATACTGTTCTTGATGGTAATCTTACTATAACAGGTACCGAGACAGTAGTCAATACCGAAACGATTAACCTTGCAGACAACACAATTGTTCTAAACTCCAATGCCACTGGTGCACCAACCGAAAATGCGGGTATTGAGATTGAACGAGGTGACTCTGATAATAAGTCTTTCTTGTGGAACGAAGCAAACGATTACTGGACACTCAATGGTGAGACTCTAGAGACAACTGGTAAAGTTCTGTTCGGTAATGTCTATAGTACAGAAGGTGACTTACCAAGTGCATCAAACTATCATGGTATGTTTGCCCATGTACACGCAACAGGTAAAGGTTACTTTGCACATGGTGGTTCGTGGCATAAACTGTTGGATATGTCAAGTGCGAACGATAGTGCAACAATAACTAATCTTGCGACTACTCAGTTGACTGCGAGTCAGGCAACATTCGATAGTGCAAACATTACTTCTGTGGGTGGTATCACTGGATTCGATGCGACATCAACTTCTACTGTACGAGGATTGTTCTCTGCTAGTGGAGACCTGTCATATAATTCAACCACTGGTGTATTCTCTTTCGATGTGGAAGATGTTTATACCAAGACTAACTTTGATTCCGACTTGGGTGATGCGATTGCGGGTGGTACAGGTATCACATTCGACAGTTCGGGTGATGTTATCTCTATTACCAATACTGGTGTTTCGGCAGGATCGTATGGTTCCGCATCGTTGATTCCGACATTTACCGTTAATGCTCAAGGTCAATTGACTGCGGCAGGAACAGTTTCAGTCGCAGGGGTTACTTCTACTTCATACGATTCTTCTAATGGTAACTTTACCATCAATACTGCTGATGGTGCTTCATTTACTTCAACCATAAATCTGAATCCATTCACAACTAATAACCTTGCAGAACAAGGTAATCTGTATTACACTGATACTCGTGTAAGGAATGCAATCTCTGCAACAGATGCAGGGGGTGATGGATCATTCTCGTATAACAGTTCGACTGGAGCATTTACCTATACAGGGCCCAGTGCGAGTGAAGTTCGTGCACATTTCAGTACCACTGGTGACTTGAACTATAATTCGAGTACTGGTGTGTTCTCTATTGATGTAGAACAAGTATACAGTCAGGCAAACTTTGATAGTGACTTCTTGACTCGTTTGGCAACGAAGATCGATAGTGCCTCTATTCAGTCACTCGAAACAACTTCTGCTCACATTGATTCGGCAACAGTTGTCAATCTGGCAACCACTCAATTAACTGCAAGTCAAGCAACCTTTGACTCAGCAAACATTTTATCTTTGGGTGCGGTTGGTAGTGTAGATGCTACAACCACCTCAACCATTCGTGGATTATTCTCAAGTGGGGGAGACCTCACATATAACAGTGGGACTGGTCAGTTTACCTTTGATGTAGAGAGTGTTTATACCAAGGCAAACTTTGACTCAGACCTCGGACTTGCAAACACTGGTCAATTACCAGAAGGAAGTAACCTCTATTATACAACCACTCGTGCGGATTCAGACTTTGATGTCAGACTTGCTACCAAAACAACAGCAAATGTGGCAGAAGGTACGAACCTTTACTACACTACTACTCGTGCTGATTCTGATTTTGACATTAGACTCGGCACGAAATCGACTACTAATGTCAGTGAGGGTAGTAACTTATACTACACCACTGCTCGTGCCGATAGTGACGCAAAGAATGCAGTATCAGTAACAGATGCAGGAGGGGATGGATCACTATCCTACAACTCCACAACTGGTGTCTTTACCTATACAGGTGCATCGGCATCCGAAGCAAGGGCACATCTATCTGGCAATAAGGGTCTTACCTATAATTCATCTACTGGTGAGTTTAACATAGATTCCGCAAATGTCAAGGCAATGTTTGCAGGGAACAAGGGTCTATCCTATACGGATGGAACATTCGATATTGACTCTGCCAATGTCAAGGCAATGTTCTCTGGTGGCACTGGTGTTACATACAGTAATGGTGCAATCAGTATTGGTCAATCAGTCGGAACTACCGATGATGTAACATTCGGTAAGGTCACTCAGGACAGTGCCATATCGAAGGGTATTCAGTTCTTACCACAGACCAGTGCATTCTCACAGACTGCGGGTTCATTGTACTTTGATTCGGATAGACAGAAAGGTTTATCGGTTCGACTCAATACTCCCGAAAACGCAAATCCAGATGTGAACCTCAATATTGGTCAAGAAATATTCGTCTATGCATTTAACAATACTGGTGCCGCAATCAGTAATGGTGATGCGGTTTATATCTCTGGAACATACAATGGTGTTGATAACGACCCCTTGATAACCAAGGCAAGAGCAAATACCTCTGCGACTGGTCAACCGACTGGTCTTGCGACAATGGACATTCCAAACGGTGCTCATGGTTGGGTAACTCGTTATGGTCTGGTTCGTGATGTAAACACTGCGGGAATGACGCCTGGAAATGTACTTTTCCTATCTCCCGACTCTGCGGGTGTGGTAACAGAAACTCCTGTAACAGTTGATACTGGTTACCCATTCCACATTGGTCGTGTTATCACTGCGGATGCAAACACTGGTATCATCCTTGTTGACGGTGCGAGTGAACACTTTGATGACCTCCGTGTAGAGAACAAGATAAAGACTACTCAGTTNGTTGCNGATTCGGCATCACTTCTGAANNTTCAGTTTGATACAAGTACTTTTGATTCTCATCAACCAGAGNNTGAAGGTCTGTTGTATTATGATAATNCNCACAAGANNCTAAACTATAATGATGACATCACTGGTATGGTTCACGAGATTGGTCTCCAGAACCACCAACGAGTATTTAACGATACTGGNTCNGTAATCAAGAAAGGTTCACCTCTNTACTTCAATGGTAACTACACTTCTGGTNCAATTGATGTNCCGAAGGTTGCACTTTCTGATGCTTCAGATGTAAACAAATATAACTCNCAGGGTCTTGCGGCACACGACATCGCAAACAACTCTTATGGACACTGTATGATACAGGGTCAGNTAACTGAGGTGAATACTTCAGGTGTGNCTGCGGGAACTCAGTTCTTTGTATCTGCGACAACGGCAGGTGGTATAACAAATACACCNCCCGCATATCCAAACTTCCCAATGTGTATGGGTTGGGTTGTTGTATCTGGTGATTCCGATACTGGTATCCTCATGGTCAACCGAGAGAATCACTCGGTCAACTCGTTCCGTGTAACACAGGGTGTACATATTGGTCAGAACCTACAGGTGGATGGTAACTTAACCATTCTAGGTAGTCAGACCACAGTGGGTACATCTAATGTGACTCAGGGTGCTCCATTCTATCGTCTCAATGAGGGTGATGCGATTGGTGAAGCAGGAACTACCTTTACTGGTAGTGGTCTTGACGATGCATTCTTCTCTGGTCACTTCACAGGTACTACCTCACAAACCTACTATGTCAAGATTGATGGTGTAGGAACTGGTGCGGGTGGTGTGGATACCTTTGCGGTTGCATTGGGTAATGACAGTGCGTTTGCATCTCCACTACTTACCAAACAGGTAATGACTGGTAACAAACAACTTATTCACTCAACCGACAATATCTCGGTAGAGTTTGGTGCGACTACTGGTCACGATTCTGGAGACAGATGGTCTGGTACTGCCGCACCTGTTAATGTTGATACTGGTTTCTTCACTAACCGAAACACTGGTACAAGTGGTGTCGGATATACTCACATGGGTATATTCTTTGATATCACAGACGAGAAGTGGAAACTGGTTGACGAGTATGACTCGACTCCGACAGGAACGATTAACACTGCGGATGGATCATTCAGTCTTGCGACTCTGGTTGCGAGTAACTTTGAAGGTGATCTGACTGGTGCGGTAACAGGTAATGCCTCTACTGCGACAGCACTTGCATCTGGACAGAACTTCTCTATATCTGGTGATGTGACTGCATCCAATGTATCCTTTGATGGTACTGGTGCAGTAACACTTAATGCCGCAATCACTGCGGATACAATCATTAACGCAGACATCAAGTCCGATGCCGCAATTGCAGATACCAAACTCGCAACGATTAGTACTGCGGGTAAGGTAAACAACTCTGCGACTACTGCTACTGCCGCAAACACTGGGTCGGCAATCATTGCACGAGATGCGAGTGGTAACTTTGCGGGTGGTATATTCACTGGTGAAGTCAACCGTGATGCACAAACTACAGTAACCGCAGGAGCATATGGTTCTACTACTGCAATACCTGTACTGACAATTGACTCAAATGGTTTCGTAGATAGTGCGGGTTCGGTTGCGATCAACACAAGTCTTGTTGCAGACACTACACCTCAGTTGGGTGGTAATCTTGATCTCAATGGTAATAACATCACTGGTACAGGTAATATCAGTACTACTGGTAGTTTAACCATAACATCCACTGATGATGGTTCAAGTGCCGCACCAGAGGTTGACTTAGTTCGAAATAGTGCATCTCCGGCTGATGCTGACTATCTTGGTCAGGTTAAATTTACAGGTGAGAATGATGCATCTCAGTCTGTTCTTTATGCGAAGATTACAGGTAAGATTTCTGACGCAACCGATGGAACAGAAGATGGTCTGATTGAATATGCGGTGAAGAAAGAAGGGTCGAACACTATTGTTTCACGACTCACTGGAAGTGCATTAAAACTGATCAATGGTACTGGTCTTGAAGTTGCCGGAAATATCACAGTCGATGGTACAGTTGATGGTCGTGATGTTGCGGCAGATGGTACGAAACTGGATGGTATTGAAGNAAACGCAACTGCCGATCANACNGCATCCGAAATACTGACNGCAATNAAGACAGTAGATGGTGCTTCAAGTGGATTGGATGCAGACTTACTTGATGGTCAAGAAGGTNCACANTACAGAATTAATGTATATAACAANNCAGGCACGTTGTTAAACTAAGGATAAATAGATAGTATGTCATATAGTAGATTNCAAACCAGAACTGATTTCATAGATTACTGTCTGCGTAGACTAGGCGCACCCGTAATTGAAATTAATGTCGATGATGAACAGATTGAGGATCGTGTAAACGATGCGATACAATTGTTTACCGAGTATGATGCGGAAGGTAGTACCAGAGTTTACGCTGGAATGACCATAACCCAAGACATCATTGATCGTGGATTTATTGATTTTGATTTGGATACAAGTGTAGTAAAAGACGTATCAAATGACATATTAAGTGTTGTTCGTGTTCTTCCTATCAGTGATTCAGCATCTAGTGTAAACTTCATGGATGTGAAATATCAGATGCGTCTCAATGATATGTGGGACTTGCAACTGGGTACAGGTGGTATTGCATACTACGAACAGATGCAACAATACCTATCAACCATTGACTTAAAACTAAATGGTCATCCACAGATTCAGTTCACAAGGTCTGGTAACACTCTTAATATTTGGGGTGATATTGCGGGAACACAGGGTGATATGCAAGTCGGTCAGAAGATTATGATCGAATTATTTCTTGCTACTAACCCTAACAGAAATGGCAAAATCTACGACAACATCTTCTTGAAAGAATATGCGACTGCACTTCTCAAGGAACAGTGGGGACAGAACCTCATTAAGTTTGAGGGGATGGTATTGCCTGGCGGTGTTCAGTTGAATGGTAGACAGATACTAGAAGATGCAAGACAAGAGATAGAAACAACTAGACAAAGAATATATAATGAGTATGACACTCCACCAGACTTCTTTGTAGGATAACATAATGGCAACGAACCCATACTTCAAACAAGGTGTTCGTTCTGAACAGACAATCTATGAGGACATTATCATTGAAGCCCTCAAGATGTATGGACAGGATGTTTATTACCTCCCACGTGAGATAGTCAACAAGGACTCAGTCTTTCTTGATGATGTTCCTTCACGTTTTGGTTCTGCATATAAAGTAGAGATGTATATCGAAAACACCGAAGCATTTGATGGTGAGGGTGACCTATTCACTAAGTTTGGTATCGAACTAAGAGATCAGGCAAACTTTGTTGTTTCGAGAAAAAGATGGAAGCAACTTGTCGGTTCTCGTCTCGCAGAGAATAACTTCCGACCAAGGGAAGGTGACTTAATTTATCTCACTCTGTCCGATTCTATATTTGAGATTCGCAAGGTAGAGACCGAGACTCCGTTCTATCAGATCAGCAATCTTCCCACATTCAGAATGACTTGTGAGTTGTTTGAGTATAATGACGAAGACTTTGATACTGACATTGCAGAGATTGATGAAGTAGAGTTTGAGGGTGCATTCCAGTATTCCTTGACTATGGACTCGGATGGTATACTCAATAACCTTTCAGGAACAACTGGAGAAAAGTATACGCCTGGCGAGATTGTAACTCAGTCTGGTACTGGTTATGATATGAAGGGTGAGGTGACCTCATATAATCAAGACACCAAAGTACTACAGATTGCTCATGCTGGTGCGACTGATGGTAAGTTCCACACTTTCACTACGACTCAACAGGTCACTGGTGCTGAGTCTGGTAGGGTTGCGACACCGACACTGGTAACAGAACTGCAAGAGATTCAGCAGGATGCACAGAACAAAATATTCAACGACTTTGAAGCAGACTTCCTTGACTTCTCAGAGTCTAATCCGTTTGGGGACTTATAATGTTTGGAACATGGTTTTATCATAAACGAGTAAGGACTGCGG
>NZGQ01000098.1 GCA_002689565.1 Methanobacteriota archaeon
TAGGGTGTGAACTTCATTGTAAGTTGTTTGAGGCCATGCCCTCCGGGATTCTCGTCTATGAGGTAATGGAGCAACATTGTGTCTTCAAACTGTGGAAACTTGAAGTGAAAGTGATACTCGAAGAACGCCATATCGAACTTGGCGTTGTGGAATACTACTGTCTTTTTGTCAAAAAGCTCTTGCAGTAGTCGTTCAGTTTCATCATCAAAACAATCGGTGTCAATATAAGCACCGAACTTGTTATTATAAGCAAGACTAATACCAAGCATATACCCGTCACGAGGGTATAACCCAGTTGTCTCAGAATCGAGTGCAACATATCCACATTCTTCTGCGATGGCAGCCCGAATAAACTCATTAGCTTCCTCCGTATCTTGAATACCAAAAGCGATAGTACTATCAATTACTACATCTTCTTTGTCGCCGCTGATGTATTCAAGTATGCTTTGCTTGCCTGCTTCCCATACTTTCTTCGCTTCTGGTTTGAATGCGAGCATAGCAGGATTAATAATAGGCAAGAACTTCTTTTCTACTTTCTTGCCGGAGTACTCAGTAACTGAACTGAGTTTAGTATAATACTTCATAGCGTCAGAACCTACGAGAATAATCCAATCATAGTCGTCTGGATTCATGTCAATATCGCAGTCTCGCTTGAGTACTTTCTTAATAGTTGGGTCAGAGCACAACTGGTATTGGTCAAATTCCAATCCGTCGAACTCTGCTGAAAATCTTGTTTTACTTGGTTTGGTTTCTACTAATGCAACCTTAGGCATATAATTTACTCTTTAGTTTGTCTACTTGAGGTTTAGCTAGTGCTCCCGCATCCAGTGCTTTGTCTCCAAATGCAATGTTACGAGTGTTGAGTCCTATTGACTCGCACAGCTCACGTATTCTAGCTGAACCAGTTTGTCCAGCTTCATCATTGTCAAGAAAAACATCAATGCTATCTACTCCTGCAACGGAGAGTACTTGAAGCTTTTCTTCTGTTACATTCTTCACGCCAAAGCAACATACTGCATTTGTCAACCCTTTGTCGTGTAGGTTTAGTACATCAAAGATACCTTCTACAAGAATGATACTACCTTGTATAGGCTCTACTACAGGAAACAAAGGCATCTTTGCACCTGGAGGAGTATTGAGGTACTTAGGCTGTTGATCGCCTGTAGTTCGAGATTGAAAGGATACTATTCTACCAGAACGATCTCGTATAGGAAAGCAAATGCGTCCTGTAAAATCTTTTCCGGCATGAATGAATGCTTCAAACTCTCGGTATGTTTCTGCTCGAATTCCTCTCCAATTACCGATATATGGAGAGTATCCCTCTGGCATTTGTAGTCCCACGCTTTCCGCCCTTACTTCGTCTATTTTCTTTTTAAGAAGCTGTCGCCTCATTTCCATTTTGTTGACTTTTTCGCCGAAGTGGGTAAATAAGTTACCTTTAAATCCACAGGAGAAGCAGTTAAATATTCCTGTTACTTGGTCGATACGCATACTAGGATTACGGTCATTGTGGTCAGGGTGTAAACAACTAACCACATAGTCCTTACCTTTTGGAATATATGCAATATCTTTATTTTTGAGTAGATCCTCTACATTCATTAATAGTCTTCGTCCACGCCAAAGCCTGCCGAAGCTAGTGCATCCCCGTCCCAGTCAAGGAGGAAACTATCCCCATCGTCAAAGTATTCAGGTACTTCACCGTGAAGAGTTTCATTTACTACATCTTGTACATACTGGTAGTAGTCTGCGTGTTCATCATCGAATAAATGAAAGTATTTTGATAGTCGAGCAAGAGTTACATCGGCGTGTTCAAAGTCGCCGACATCCATATCCTTCTCCAGAATATCAAATAAATCTTTAATCTTAGGTGCTAAGCGTGAATTCATCGTCTCATCCTTGCAATGTCTTTCATTTCTTGTTCGTTGATGATTGGAACAGCGTTTGATTTGTGCATTGTTCCGATGCCTTTAACCAAGGATCCTGTATATCGCTTTGGTTCTGGCCTAGCGGTAGATGCAGTTGCTGAGGTATTACTTCTGTATTCAGGTGTTTCTCGTCGATAAGGTTTTGGAGCGTTTGATTGAACTGCTCGGATAACTGGTCGAGCGCTTTTAGTATTGCTTTTCGTCTTTCTACGTCCTGAAGTTGTGTGTCCGATAGAGCCATAAAACATTCCCATAAATAAAAAATCCCCATGAATTGAAGTAATATTATACAGCAATCCACAGGGATAGTCAAGAACTTTTTTTATCAGAGGTCGTCAATATCTTCATCAGTTTTGTGTGAACTAGCTTCTCGCTCCTGAGGAGTAAGTGCTGTGTCTGGCCCCATTTTCAAAGATTCCCAATCCATTACAGATGTGAAAGACTTCATACTAGCGGCTCTCATTTTTACACAGTTAAAGCTAATGCAGGCATCTTCTTGATCGTACGCTTCGAGAGCATAGGCTGCATCAGCCGCATCAAGAATGCCTTTTGCGAAGCGTGCTTCGCCGGTTGCATCGGTTTGGTAAGGAGAGAATACTGTGCATTCATACTCCTGTGCCATAGCTTTAAGTGCTTTGGATACTTCAATCTGTTCCGTCCAATCGTACTGCCCTCCCCGAGAGGGAATGTTAGAACGCTTGACTTGGTTGATATAGTCAACAATAATGACGCCAGCGTCAATACGATTAACTTTCTTGTCGAGTTCGGCACGGATCTTCGCAAGAGTTAAACTAGGATCATAAACTACATCGAGCTGTTGAGTCGGGAGAAGCTCATGCTCTGTCGTAAGTTTACGATGAAACTCTTGGAAGTCTCGGTTTTCCCGATACTCCTTCAACCGGTCCTGACCTTGCTGGAAGCGGCTCGCCCACCAGCCAGCCACTTTCTCCCACTCGGTCACACTTAGATTTTGTGTCCGAAGTCGAGAATATGGCACTTCAGTAGCGATAGAACAACACCGTTGCAGTATTGATCTACTATCCATCTCGATCGTGAAATAGATAGCTGAACGGCCAGACTGAAATACATTGTTTGCAATGTTAGCACACGTAAGAGACTTACCAGCCCCGCGGCGACCACCAACCAGAACCAAATCTCGGGGGGAGAACTTGATTTCATGGTCGTACTCAGCGTTGAGACCAAGACCAATATACCTACCGATCTCTTCTTCAGGCTCAAACAGTTCTATACGTTGCATACTTTCTTGAGGAACTTCAAGGTCAACCTTGTCCTCAATATCCAAAACAATTTGATGAAGCTCTTGCACTGACTCTTCTGCAGACGAAAAGACTACAGAATTATCAATATAAGTGTCAAGAGAGTTAAGGATTTCTTTCTGAGTATATTCATTCTTAAGATACTCAAGTAAAGTACCGGCATCAATCTCTACGTCGACGGCTTCGATAGCGAAGACCTTATCGCGGGTAGGTGCATGTCGTATACTTAACTTGAGATCGTCGAACGAAGGGAACTCGTGAAACTTCTCGCAGTGCTTGTCAATTTGACTATAAAGCGTGTGATATTCGGCAGGCAGATACTCTTTACGTAGATAACTCCACGTTTCAAAGTCTGCCAGCGCGATGCACTGCTTTATCAAAGCACTTGATATATTCAAAAGTTCCCCCGAACATTAAAAAGGCCGACTAGAAAGACTCTAGCCAGCCTACCTCACACAAAAGTGTAATTACTGAGACTTAGCTGCCTTAGCGGCACCATCATAGTCAGCAGCAGTTAGACCGCGACGAGTCAACATAGTCTTCACGCCACGAGCAGTTTTACCGATAGACTCGGCAATTGCTTCAACAGTCATAGCAGCAACGTCAACACCGTCGAGAGGATCTACGTTAGTAGAACCCTTGGTGTTCTCCTGACGAGGAATCGCCTGGATGTCGCCGGAACGAAGAAGGCTAAGAGCCTTACCACGAACACTGTTTACAGAGCGGTCAAGGGCTGTAGCGATTGCTTCAACAAACGCACCGTCATTCACCATAGTGATGAAAGTAGCCTCTTCAGCTTCTGAGTAAGTACGTACACTCTCTACCTTAGGAGCAGGAGCAACGTGGTCAGTCAACTCCATAGACAAGATTTTGCCCTGGATAGACTTAGGTGAGAACTCACCGCCTTCGAAGTGCTCAGCAATTTGAGCATATGTGTACTGACCAGAGTTGTCAGTAACAAAAGCACGGAGAGTAGCTTCTTGCGTATCGCTGAACGAACGTCCACCGGCGGCAGAAGCAAGCTCTACGTCGTATCCCATCTTTCGCAGTTTGCTAGAGATAGAACGAGTAGAAGTTTCAAGCTGGTCTGCTGCTTCTGCAACAGTAGCTTGTGAGACGGGGCTTTCGCCACCGACAAAGTTTGTAAGCGCTTCAGTGCGCTCATCGGTCCACTTAGGAAGTGCCATATTAATTCTCCAAAAATGATCTAAGATCAGTTACTATAGTAACGCCAGTATCTCTGGCTTGTCGTGTTTTAGCAGATTCAGTCCCACCCTCATTGATGAGAAAGTCTACTTGTTTGGTTAGACTAGATTTAACTTCGTATCCAGCCGCATTCAAAGCTTCGGTAGCATCAGCTTTGGTTTTGAAACTCTTCAACCTACCACTAATGCAGACAAAACCTTTACTCGCAGGCACAGAAATACCAGAGAACTTATAGTCAAACGGCATAGAGCCATCAAAGTACCCATAATAATCNCTGCGTATCCAAGTCAATAAATTGTCTGTAGCTTTTGGGCCTAATCCGGCACGCTCACAAGCGTCTGCGTTGATTTCAAATAATGTATTTACAGTCTCAGACAGCTTCCGTGTTGCCGTTTTTCCGATTAATGGAATACCAAAAGCAGGAAGTACAAGCTCAAGCGGAGCAGAAGCAGAGTTCAGAATCTCCGCTATGAGCTTGGATGTCACTTTTTCAGAGCCCAACGATGCTAAGATATGCTCTTCGGAAGAGGTATAAATGTCGGACGGGCAAGTCCAGCCTAGCCGTTGAATAGACGCAGGGCCGAGACCCTTGATCTTCATGGTTTTGGCAAAGTGCTCCACTGCCTTCGCATTTTGTGCAGGGCACAGAATGTTACGACAGTATAAGGAATCAGTGACCCACTCTAGCTCACTGTCACAAGAAGGACAATTAGTAGGAGGTAAGATTTCTTGGAACATGGACTACTCCGAAAAAGTGAAAAGATATTATACGAAAAGTTGAGCTAAAAGTCAAGAACTATTTTTCTCGATGTCCACTCGTCTCACGATTCGTGGAATGATCTCCCCACTCCGTATAACTTCAACTGAGCAACCTATTTCTAGGTCCAGAGAGCGAATGTACTCGATGTTGTGTAGAGTTGCACGGCTCACAAGTGCATCCCCCACTTCGACGGGCTTTAGTATGGCAACTGGGCTCACGACCCCTGATTTNCCTACTTGCCACACAACATCAAGTAATTCTGTAGTCACCCCATCCTTCTGCTCTTTAAGAGCGAAAGCCCCTCGGGGGTGATGAGCTGTATATCCCATTCTATAGAAAGCCTCATAACTATCTACCCTGAACACCTCGCCGTCCGTTGGGAAGCCGGATGCATCGAAGTGAGTGATAGTATCAAAGCCCTCTTGGGCCAAACCGTCCATTGCAGAGGTAAGATGCGTGTGTTCGATATACTCGCCTTGAATGTCATACGCTACAAAACGTAGGTATGAACAACGAGCACGGAACTCTTGCATGTCTTTGAGATTCAAAGACCCCGCTGCAAAGTTGCGAGAGTTTGGAATCGTATCGGGCGCTACGACTTCACCAGTAATTTGGCAAGTGCCAATAGTACTGATATTTGCAGGTACTAGCTCTTCTAGCTTCAACGTGATATCACGACCAATATTGCCGTCTCCCCTNGTTAAAGCCTGAGCTAGATGGCCGTTGACATACTGCAACGACACTGCCGCCCCATCAAGTTTAGGTGTACGCACCATAGGTGACGCAACGCCTTCTATGTCATTTATGTTAAAAACTTTCTGCAGAGAATACATTTTATACAGGTGTGGAATACCGTCAGTAACCGTATGTCCNACCGCATCATAACTGTACAATCTTGCTAATGCATCAAACTCAGCATCCGAGATTATCGGAGTACCTGAGTAGTACATTGCAGAAGCCTTTTCCAAAAAATGTTGCATATAGTTCCCTCACTCAATAAACAATATTATACAGAAAAAAGGAAACAAAGTCAAGAATTATTTTGAGTATAAGTCCTTGATAAGTTCACCGAAGTGTTCTTCAATGATTTCCTTACTTTCTGCAAGTGATAAGATTTCGACTAGCCCGACGAAAAGATTTCTCGAATTATCAAAATCAAGAGGCATCGCTATACCCTCACTACTAGGCTTCCATTCTTCNTCAAAGTCCATATAGTACTTACGAACGTGCAAATACTCTATGCCCCTAAACGCATTGATGGTAAGCCTGACCTGTACCTCCTTGGTCTCATCGTAATGAATTACCTTCTCATAAATCTCAGGTGCTTGGTATAGTTCCATTTTAATCTCCGTTTTTTAACACGGAGGCTAACGGTACTACACTCGTCACATTCTGTGGCTTGAGTAGGCGAAAGGAGTCGGTGTCCCAACAAAAAAGCAAAAGAGTCTGTTCAGATTCCTTTGCTCTGTTTTTCTTTTGTTGAATGTAGGGCGTGCTGAAGTCCAATGTGCAAACATTGTATTTCAACTTATTACTGTTTTCACTGCGATAAGTGATTACAGCATCACCGTACTCATCGACGAGCCGTGCTAGTTCTTCTTTTTTCACAAATGCTCCTAATGAAGCGGGTTGGCAGAATCTTCTCCCGTGCCGACTTGCTAAGGATGTGAAAGGGGCTTACGCCCCAAGAATTAGCCGTTTACTGCTGCGATAACTCCAGCAAAGTACATTGCTGCTTTACCTGTCAACTTGCTGACGATTTCTTCATCAACTTCTTGACCTGCATCAGTGAGTGCTGCTGTAAGAGACTCGATAGCTGCTGCTTTAGATACGCGAGTACTAGTCGCTCCACTCGCCTTTGATGTCCCACCAGAGGCGGGGGCTTTTTTTACATATACGCCTGCCTTGGTAAGTACCATGCGAACACCGTTAGGTGATTGATCGAACTGCTCTGCGATTTCTGCGACGATCTCCATGCTGTTTTCTGGAGTTGGATTACCTGCTTCGTACGCCTCGATAACCTCTGCTTTCTGTTCGTCTGTCCACGCCATTTTACGTTTCCTTCTAGTTTGTGATTGTGTTGCTCCAGGACAGTTGCCTGTAGCTTGTAGTTGTGCTTGATAAAATCTATCGCTCAANGTAGTGCTCTACCACTGCGACATATGCTCCGAGTACGTGAGCACATACTCCTAATGTTAATAAACCAATTAATAATTCAACCATCTCTTGCCTTCCATTTTAGCTTGTCACCTTCAGTTTCAAATTTAANCATTNNCATCGGNTCATCCTCGATGAAATGAATACTTTTAAATGCAACTTCGAGCGTTTGAAAATATACTTGTATAGCTTTACTACGGAACTCTTCGTCTGGNCACAGATGAAAACAGTTCCAATNCTCTTTTTCAAATCTACATNCTCGTACTTGCTGTTGAAGAATAGGATGCATACCCATAAACTTTTGTTGTATATCCACACAGGCACGCAGTCTTTGACTACCGCATATAGGATACCAGTTTGGCATTACAAGTATAGGAGCTTGAATACCATTTTTAAATAGATCTTCTACCAATTCTTCTTGAACAGGAATATTCTCAAAATTGTTTGCAAAAGATTCTTGCTCAATTAACCACTCTACAGATTTAGTATACCA
>NZGQ01000105.1 GCA_002689565.1 Methanobacteriota archaeon
GATTCAGATAGATCTCCCCCAATCTCAGATACTGATTTGTCTGAAATCGAGCCTGAAATCGACTTGGGTGAAAAATCCACAGAAAACTCTGTTGAATTAACTGAGTGAGCCCCTAATATCAAAGTGATATCACCAAGATATCATAAAATACCTCCTTGCCTTGGAGTTCTTCATGCAGCCCGCAACCGTTAGCATTCCTGCCCAAGCAGTAATGCCACAAACTGAGCCTCAATTTAAAGACAAACAAGCCAAATCAATCAATGGTTTCCTAGGACTAATCCTTCACTTGATTGTATTGTCCGTAATCAACATCGCGTTGATGTTTACAGGACCAGGTGCTGCTCTTCTGATTATAACCGGCCCTTTATGGCTAGTTTTATGGAATTCTTACGTCATTGTAAATCCAAATGAAGCGGTTGTTACCCAGTTCTTTGGAAAATATGTTTCAACACTAAAGACAGAAGGTTTCAGATTTTTCCTCAATCCGCTTTACAGCAAAACAAAGATTTCTTTCAAAATCAACAACTTTGAATCTAGTAAACTAAAGGTCAACGACGTAAATGCAAATCCAATCGATATCGCAGCGGTTGTTGTTTGGAAAGTTTATGATGCAGCAGAAGCAATGTTCGAAGTAGAGAACTACGGACACTATGTCCAAATCCAGAGTGAAGCGGCACTTCGTGAAATGGCAACTAAGTATCCTTATGATGCAATTGAAGAGAAAGACCTTGGCGGAATTACCCTGTCTAGTCACCAAGATGAAATCGCAAAGCAATTGCAACAATCTGTTGAGGCTCGCCTAGCAAGAGCAGGTATCCAAGTTTTGGAAGCAAGGATCTCCTACCTCGCATATTCTACTGAAATTGCACAAGCAATGCTTCGCCGCCAACAAGCGAGCGCAGTGGTCGCAGCTCGCAGCGAAATTGTCGCTGGAGCAGTGGGCATGGTGGAACTAGCACTAGAACAACTCAGTGCAAAGAATATTATTGAACTAGACGAGGATAAAAAAGCGACAATGGTCAGCAACCTACTAGTCGTACTCTGTTCAGAGACCGATACTACCCCGGTAGTCAATACAGGAACACTATACCAGTGAGGTGAAAAGAATGCACACAGCAGCAAAAGTATTGCTTATCATAGGAACGATTGCAACCGTCATCGGCATTGTAGGTTTTGCATTAGGTGCTGGCCAAATAGATGACTTGGAAGATAGTTGGAACACATTTGAATATGAAGATGCTACAAATGGAACGATTATGATTGAAGACTTAGATGGGCAGGGAGATGTTGGCCTGACATTTTGGGTCAAAGGTGTTTATGAAGACGTAGATGGCGATGATATCTGGGACGTCTGTCAAAACACCGAGGTTACAATCACAGAAAGTCCTGAAGTAAACAATTCTTGGGAATGGGCAGAAGTTTTGGATGGTAATTTCTACAACGAAGTTCAACCAAATCAGGGATGTGATGCTAATGACAAAAACACTAATTATGATCGAGACGCTAAGGGTCTAGTCAAAATTGGACGAGCTTGCTGGGGATGTTATGAAGGAAATGTTTCATTTGAATCTAATCAAAAAGTCTGGGTAACCTACGATGAAAAAGTCGGTGAAGAAATTGCTGAAGAAGGCCTTATTCTCGTACTTGGATTCGCTCTAGGTGGCGGCGGTATTTGCTGTGGAGTTTTATTCTTGATAATTGGTGGAATCATGGCATTAACCATGAAGGATGACAAAGCCCAGGAAATGATGTTTGCACCCCCTGCAGACAATCTAATGCTCAGCGCCCAAACACCAGTGGTTAATCCAAATAAGACTCACATGTCGCAACCGGATTTCGGTGACAAAACGTGATAGAAACCGGGGCGATTAGATGGAAATTCGACTAATAATCAATCTAGTGTTCTCATCGTTGATCTTACTATACGCCGGTTATTGCTGGGTAAATCAAGGCGTACATGCAAAGGGAAAAGGATGGGTAACAAGAGAATTTGCCCCCAAAACATTCTGGTTTTGCATGATTTTGTACTTAGTTATGGCAATTGGAATATTTGCCAATACTTTCTTTATGCCAAGATGACGGGATTAAAATGGAGAAAAAGAAGATACTGCTTAGATTAGATCCTAAGCTTCATGCTGCCTTGAAACAGTGGGCAGATGAAGAATTTAGATCTCTTAATTCGCATATTGAGTTCTTGCTAAAAAAGACTCTAAGCAGTAATAGACGCTCTGAATTAGATGAATGATTTCATACATAATTTGAAGTAGAATTTTCTTGAGCAGAAAACCATGGGCNCACAAAAAAATGCACTTGGCCATGATATTGGCGAGTGCTCCTGCAAACCAATGACTGGATGGTACCGTGATGGTCACTGCCACACCGATGAAAATGATAGAGGCTCGCATACAGTTTGCGCTATTGTAACAGAGGAATTCCTTCAATTCGCAAAATCAAGGGGCAACGACTTGATCACACCTGCTCCTCATTTCAACTTCCCAGGGCTTAAGCCGGGAGATTCTTGGTGCGTATGTGCTAGAACNTGGCTTGATGCTTTGAATCACGGNGAAGCTTGNCCTGTTGACCTTGAGGCGACTAANATCAAAGCGTTAGAGATNATTCCTCTAGAATTATTAGAAGACAGAGCGGTTTGATTATTCGCTTTCTGTTGTGGCTCTTGCANCCAAATACTTCTTTGCATCCTGTTTCAAGAATGGCGTNTACATTGCNGGTAGGACAAACAAACTTGAGATAAGTGCAAGGATAATTGCTACCACGAATACTTGTCCGAANAATTGCAANGGAACTANTGAAGAGAAATTCAGTACTGAAAATCCTCCTGCTGTAGTTAATGCTGCTCCAAACATAGCACGCCCAGTTGTTGCAACCGATTTGGTAGACCATTCTACAGGATTAGCATCTGGGGCATGTTCGACTTCTTCCTCTAATCTTGTNGTTAAGTGGACCGCATAATCAACACCTAANCCAAGAGTCAAAGCACCAATNGTTACAGTTTGTGAATTGAGTTGGTATCCAGTTAGACCCATTATTCCATAGACCCAAACAACCACTACCATCAACGGTATCCAAGTAACAAACCCTCTAGCAGCACCCTTAACCAAATCCTTTTGACGCACTGTATTGATACTGATTAGCATCAGTAAAATTACACCAGCAACAGTGCCNGTGGAGATTATGGCAGAATCNGCNACATCTGCTGTCACCTGGGCTANAATCAGAGATCGTCCTGACAACTGAACTGTGAAATCTCCGTCACTTTCCTTGGCTAGTTCTTCAAGTTCGGATGATAAGTCTGATTCGAAATCTGCAGTAGCTTGCCAATCTAAAGTCGCAGCCTGGAATGAAATTATTGTTTGCTTAGCATCTGAATTCAGTGTACTTGCAGATACATTTCTGCCATCATCAGTTAGTAGCCAATCCTCTAATGACTTCCATGTTGAGTCATCATCATTCAAATTACTCATCAAAGTATCAAGATTTGAGTCCGAGGTTCTAGATTCTTCTAAGACGCTCCAAATCCCTATTGGTAAACCTGTAACTTTCCCATTTTGCCCCAAATTTGACACCACATCATCATAGAGAATTCTACCTTCTTGAGAAATAATATCTCCTTCTACAACAGCATACAATGGAGAAGGGCTGCTTTGGAATTCATCTGATAATGTCAAGAAATCCTGAACCACGGGGACAGAGGTATCGAAATTGTCCCTTTGATCAAATCCTACCTCCAACTGTTGGAAGCCTACAAACATCGGAATAGAGACGATTAATGTGACAACCATTACCTTTTTGGGAACTGAAATTAGGGATCCTATCCAAGAAGAAATCGGACCGATTTCGTTCTTTCCAGATTTCTCTAGTGGCAATTTCTTTGGTTTTATTATCATCATTAGAGCCGGTAGTGCAGTAATACTTAGCAGATAGATGAAGAACAAACCTATCGCAATTACTGTTCCAAAGGAAACTAGGAATTGCTGAGAGGAGAATCTGAANGATAAGAAACCGACNATATCNGTAAAAATAGCAACCATCAGTGCTGCAGATGTTAGNATTGTTCCCTTTCTNATNGCANCTCTTCGTGCTTCGATTGAGAAATCNCGCAGAGTTTTNCTNCCTTGTGGNTNTGTCTTTTCTTGGTCCTGTAATTCTTCTCTAATCCTAGCAACAACGTGCAACCCATAGTCGACACCGATTGCCAATAGAAGAATAGGAATGGAATTCATTGCTGCATTGAATACCATCTTTACCCCTAACAAAGTCAGAAGGCCAGCCATACCATATGTTGCTAATATTGCAAAAACCGTCAATGACAAAACACTCGCAGTATCACGTAAGCTACGGAATTTCGTCCACAGAATGAAACCTAGAAGCAACAGACAGATAGAATTCAAAATACCCAATTCTTTCCCTAAGTTTGCGTTCTGACCAGTAGATAGTTGAGCGAATGAGAATACTGAGACATCTTCATCATCAGTCTCCAAATCAGCCTGTTCTTTGAGGTCTGCTGCCCACTCTGTAATACGGTCTTGAACATCATCAAGAACTTCTAAATCGTGTTCAACAGGGTCTGAATTAACTACAAATGTAGTCAAAACAGGACCATCTGATTTCCAAGGATTTGCTGCATCATCTGCAGGAAGATTAGAAACCATCATCGAGCGATAATCGATAGATTGCATACCTGTTAAGGCACCGATTTTACCTGAGATTGGCCCAGTTACTATCGCTATTTCGCTACTATTGGGGCCTTGAATTAAGGCTGCTAAATCCGTGGAAAAAGTCGTTAAATTCGAAGAAAGATTTGCACCACTATCCAGTCTTTCTAGCCAAACTTCAGGATCTTCTGGCTGCCAGTTTCGTAATTCATCAGCACTTACTACCTTGGGACTAGGAATGCCCGAGGCTGCTTCGCTAAGGTTAGCAAGATTAGATGTCAGATTACTACTGTTTGAAGCAGCAACTGCATCGATTGCTGATTCTAATTCTACAATCCAAGAAGATGCTGTTTGATAGTCTTGCAGATTGTGCCATTGCATTGCCGAACTAGCCATTCCATTATTCGCTTGAATACCATAAAGTGGATACTGGTATTTTGCTAAGTCTTCATTTTCCAACAAAATCGCTTCTAGTACCGCTAGTTGTTCCCAAGTTGATTCTTCATAGAGGTCGCCTGAATCAATTTCATCGATGAATCGAATGAAATCGATTGATGCTTGATATTCATCTTCAACCTCGTTGAGAAGACGGACTGTTTCATTGTCCGGGAAAAACGCATCTTGACTATTGTCAAAATTAATGAACATTGCATTAGGGGTTAGTGAGAAAATGAACACCAAAATTATCGCAATAGTTGTTTTTGGCCTCTCAGTACTGAAACTNGTCATTGCATCAAACACATTCTTCATACTTTCACCCTAACCCACTCTGAAAATTATAGGTTATATTTCCTTGTTTGAATTCTATCACTAACCATCCCAAAACTTTGGCCATAGTTAGAACCCGAAATCTCCATTTTTGTCCAATATGCACCTTATTGGGAGAGGTCTTTGACCTTTTCAACTAAGTCCATTCTCCTTAGACGCCATACTCCTATCGGAGTCATCGCTACTGCGATGAGGACAACCATGCCCATCAGTTGGTAGGCAACACTAGGAATCACAACAATCGGAACATAGAATTGCCATGAAGAGAAGGATGCTGCCAAGCCTACTGCTCCACCATAAGCGAATAGAACACCAACAACTCCCCCAATGATTCCTATAAGTAAACTCTCGAATAATAACATCGTACCTAAACGCTTAGTTGAGGCACCTAATACCCTCAATGTAGCAAGTTCGAAATCTCGTTCTGCCACATTCATAATCATGGTATTGAGCATCACAGCGATAGTGAAAAGCAAACCAAGATACATGATGGCCTGGAATATTTTCGTTTGATCCTCAATTAATGAAGTAATACCATCAATGAGATCTTGGCGTTCAACAATACCAACTGAGACTTGACCAAGTTCGGTATTAACTTCAACTCCTTCGGGTAAATCAAGATAAATTGAAGTTGCATTTACTCCAGTAATATCACTTAAATCGTCTCGTAAGAAATACATTGTTCTCGACATCTCGCCCCTGGTTATACCAACGATCTCGACATCTGCATCTACTCCATTGACCGATACTGTTTGAGTATCTCCCAAATCCCATGATAGGAATTTCATGGCTCCTTCATCCATCATAACTTGTAAGCCATCGCTATCATTACTCGGGGTATCTCCATCGAGAAGATTTACTTGTCTCATCCCGTTTTGATAATTATTTAATCCAACTAGAGTGAATGCTCGTTGAATTCCACTATCGTCCTCGACACTACCTAACGGTATTTCAATCATCAACTCAGAAGTTGCTGAAAGATTGTCTGCCCACTCTAGCACTGGACCTTCACCACCTGGGTTGATGAAAATCTGGGCATCCCAAGATTGGTCTTCCTCTATCCCACTTAGCAAAGTATCTTCCATGCCAGCTGACATCATTTGTATCGAACCGAATAGCATCAGTGAAATCCCTACTGCTAGGAAAGTCATTGAGAGGCGAATCGGTTTTCTTAGACTTGAACGAATAGAAAGACCAAGCGTTGTTGGCATCCATGAAGTTAATTTCTTTAATGTGTTAGAACCAACCCGCATTTCTGTTTGACCACTCAATACTTCTAACGGATCTAATCTGCTAGCTTTCCAGGCAGGTAATGTTCCCGAAAGGAACACAATAATCATTGTTGGAATAATCACAGTCATGTAAATTGAGAGAGGAATCGTTCGCTCGATAATAGGAACACCGATTATATCTTCATAGAAATCTAACATCCAATTCATACCCCATGGACCGAATAAACAACCCACTAAACAACCTACTGCACCAATTGCTACTGGAGCAATGAGGTAACCTATCATCAATGATCTGCGATCTACTCCAAGAGTTCTTAGGACTGCTATTTCTTTGGATTGACTTTGAACAAGGCGCTGTAAACTGAGAACAATAGTAATTGATGCTATAGCTGCAATCATTACTGTAAATGGAATTGTAGTTCTTTTAGCACCTTCAAGATCCTGTCGCATCACTTCTACCTGCTCNTTTTGACCTCTATCCCGCACTCTAGCATCCAATTCTGTAGAGTTGAGAGATTTATCAACATGGAATTTGATTTCGTCGATTTCTTCACCTTCATAATCTTCAGTATCTGGTAAATCAAATGAAGGGNTTCCTTCTACATCTAATATGATAAAATTGCTAGTTCCAATGGCATCACCAGTAAGTCTTGACATTCCTTCGTCCGAAAGATAACCTACGACATAATCCCCTTCATCAGGAGGAAAAATCGAACCTTCAGGCGCCATCAAGACATGCAAAGGATGGTAGCCAATTCCAACAACTGTGAAATTNGCACTATTATTTCCAGCACCAATTGCAACNTCACTACCNATCTCAATTCCAAGCACATCTGCTACGTGTGCATCGATTACGATTTCATCATTAGCGACTGCTACTCTNCCATCTGAATGGCCTTCAGGCATCCAAACCCTATCGCTATTGGCATCGGAAGGAATTCCATGCCAAAGTGAATTAATTATNTCTTGANCCTCACCNTCNCCNTAAAACATTGCNCCTGGTATGATTGTTCTACCTTCACAAGAATCTAGAGTCATTTCAGATGATTGTCTAAGAGAATCTTCTAAGGAATTACAGAATGATTGAACTTGCCCCGGGGACCAAGATGAAGTTCTATTATCAATCCAGATGTCTGCTAGGTTAGCACCATCTTCATCATCTGCTTGCATCGAATCATACATGCCATCAAGATTATGCGAATAACCTCCGAAAGTAAGACCAGCAAAAACTCCAACGGTGACCATAAATACTACTGCTAATAGACGTAATTTCGTCCTCCAAAGACTCCTAAATAACCGTTTATTCAGTAGTGCAGACATGAGAACCCCTCACTCATTTTGGGATGGTTTCGTTAGTTCGTCAGAAACTATCTTTCCNCTATCTATTCTGATNACACGAGTTGCATACTTTACCAATCCCTCATCATGTGTAACGAAGACTGAAGTGATATTCTCTTCTTCGCAAGCCTTTACCAGAGCGGTCATTACTTTCTGTGAGGTTTCGGTATCCAAATTCCCAGTTAATTCATCACCGAGTAGTAAATTTGGTCTCTTTGCAATGCTTCTTGCAATCGCTACACGCTGTTGTTGGCCACCACTAATCTCTCCAGGGAATCGGTTTACTTCAGCTTCCAAGCCAACTAACTTCAACAGTTCAAGCGCTCTTGCTTCATCTTTCTTACCTGCAATTTCTTGAATCAACAAGATGTTTTCTAAGACTGTCAAATCCTGGAGTAGATTGAAGAATTGAAAAACATAGCCAATATTCTCTCTCCTGAAAGATGTCATTTTCTCAGAATGATTTCTTGGAACTTCTTCTCCCTTAAACGAATAGTTCCCCCCGGTTGGGCTATCCAACGATGAGATGCAATTTAGAAGAGTCGTTTTTCCTGAACCTGAGGGACCGAGAAGAATTACTCTCTCGCCTTCTTCGATATCTATTGTAACTCCATCTAGGGCTTTAACAACACCAGCAGGTGTTTCATAATGACGCTCTAGGTTTTTCATTTGTAATAATTTGTTCATTTTTTCACCTTCTCATTTCAAAGAGTCGCCGAAACATCTCAAAGAATTTGTCAACCACTTGTTCTCTATCCAAGCGCTCTTCTTGCAGTTCTTGAATCAGCCACACCTCATATTCGGTGTTCATACGAATGAGCACATTTAGAGGAACATCATTACGTATTGCCCCAATCTGCACCCCATGTTCGAGAATGGACATAAGGTCACCATACTCACTCAATCCTTCACATAAGGAGTTCAACTTACGGAAAATGGAGTGATCGGTCCCCAGTGAAACCAATTGACGCATCAGGGACATTAACAGCGGATGCTGAAGAACATCATTCCATTGCTTTGATGAAATCTTCTTAATTGAATTCCAATATGCTTGCTCGTCATCCTCAAATGAGAATGAAGCGTAATCGAAACCAACTGTTGCATTTGTAAACGCATCTAGAAAACACGTGATGAACAGGTCCTCTTTGTTTTCGAAGTAGTAGTACATCGAGCCTTTCGATATTCCAATTTTTTGAATGATTTGGTTGTATGAAGCGCCTTCATAGCCGTGTGTAGCGAAATCTTGCTTTGAAACATCGAGAATCCTATCCTTGAGAGAGGAATCAATCGATTCATAGCGTGCTAGAGGCATTCGACCGGTTGGTCCGACCGGCCGGTCTAATATAATATCTTTCACTTTATTCCGAACGATTTTCAGCAAAATTTCATTTTGAACTATGCGTTGCTGACATAAATCATGGTGCCGGGAGCGGGGCTTGAACCCGC
>NZGQ01000028.1 GCA_002689565.1 Methanobacteriota archaeon
AGTTTTTATGGACATTAATGTCTCGACAATCTTTTCATCTATTTGAGAAAGGATCTAATTTAATACATAACTGAATAAAATCGGGGCTACAATTGTAGCATCTGATTCAATAATGTGCATAGGAGTTTCTGGCGATAATTTGCCCCAAGTTATTTTCTCACTTGGAGGTGCTCCTGAATATCCTCCGTAGGAAGCTGTAGATTCAGAGATTTGAGCGAACCAGCCCCACAAGGGTGCATTTTCTTGCATATCTTGACGAAGCATTGGCACAACACATATCGGGAAATCCCCTGCAATTCCTCCCCCGATTTGGAGCAAACCTATCGGGTGTTCAGCATTCATGTACCAATCTGCTAAGTGCATCATGTAATCGATTCCTGTCTTGACTGCAGATTTATCCACATCACCTTTGATACAGTGTGCTGCGAATATGTTGCCGAGAGTCGAATCTTCCCATCCAGGCACATATACAGGAATCCCAGCATCTCTTGCAGCGATAAGCCAAGAATCTGTAAGAGGAATCTCTGCCTCTAAGTCATCTAATATCGCCATTAGATGTTCATGAGGGAATGCAGAGCCGCTTTTCCACTGAGAGAGGATTTTGTCTTCGATATGGCGAATTGCTTGCTCCTCGGGAATACAAGTATCAGTCACTCTGTTGAAGCCCTTTTGATGTAAATCAGCCTCATCCTCTTCGCTAAGATTACGCCAATTTGGAATCCTTTGGTACTGTGAATGGGCAACCAAATTGAATACATCTTCCTCTAGATTAGCTCCTGTACAAGTTATTGCGTGGATCTTTCCCGACCTTATCATCGGCGCTAGTGAACGTCCAATCTCTGCAGTACTCATTGCTCCAGCCAATGTTACCATCAAGCGACCACCATCTGACAAAAATTTGTCAAGAGATTGGGCACAATCACGTAATGCTCCGGCATTAAAATGATGGAAATGACGGTCTACAAAGCCTCTAACGCCTCCATTAACAGGTTCTGTCAGGAATCTTTCAACTCGCTTACGTCTGTTAATACTCATTTCTGGATATTTCTCTCTGAGGGATTTCTCAATAACCTCAATAATACGTGCTGGATCAGTATTTCCACAAGAAAAAGCATCGATTGCTAGTAATCCTGATTCTGAATAACAATGCGCGCTGACATGGCTTTCGTCTAGCAAAACAACTGCAGCAAATCCAGGTGGGGAAACGCTACCGTCGAAATCCTCGTTATGAGAATGAACACGACGTGCACCTGAGGAATCAACTGCTGATTCCATCAAAGAAAGCATCCATGAGCCTTCAACCCCCACAGCACCGGTGCAATCTAGCATAATATGAGCGCCATGTGTCATTTAATCACCTCTTATTTGCAATATGAGCTGCTATGACCTTGGTGGCTATCATCGCTGCGGTGAATTGTGTCAACGGAGTTCCATCTTGAGGGACGATTTCATTGACATCCGCGCTAATGATTTCACAATTCGCGAAGGCTGTTTCAATCGTTTGAACAACATGCCAGAAAGTAAGTCCTCCTGGAACTGGGGTTCCTGTGGCAGGAACAAGTGAACCGTCTAGACCATCGATGTCAATTGTCAAATGTACTGGACCATCGATATTCGCAATAGATTCAAGCCATTCAGACCATGCTTTTTCCCCGCTACATGGACTCATAACATCTCTAGCAAACCAAGTATGGATTCTGTTATCACTTTCAATTAATTCTGCTTCCTGGTGACAATATGCTCTAATTCCGACTTGATAAACAGATAATGCTCCTTCATCTAAAGATCTTGCAATTGCGCATGCGTGTGAATATGACTCACCATCCAACTCGTCTCTGAGGTCGGCATGAGCATCGATTTGAATCAAAGTGACCTTTTCTGGATATCCTCTAAGGACAGCAGGAAGAATACCATGTTCGCCGCCAAGGAATACTGGAAATGCTCCACTAGCATATTGTTGCTCAGCATACTTTGCGATGCCTGCGAGCTGTTCCTGAAGAGATGCTCCCTCGCCATCCCATGGCTCTACTGTACGAATTATTCTGCCTGCTGGCAACTCTTTGCCTAGTAAATCGTCATACAATTCGACTTGTCCTGATGCCTCAATACATGCTGCTGGCCCTTGGCCAGTACCTTGTCCATAGGAAGTGGTGAGTTCATAGGGGATGGATGCTATAATCACATCAGCAGGCCCTGCAATGTCGGGTAAACCGAGGAAATTACCCTCGGAAAACTGCTCATCCATACACTTGCGGAGTAGATTTCCCCTTTGAAGTGCTCGATTGNCCCAAAATCATCGCTGGGTTAATTAGGGACTTCGACCTATACATATTACTGCGCAGCGGGTNAAAGTTAGCCGACCTATATCCCAGCGCGAGGTGATTACATGGGAATGACAATGATGGAATTAACTGAGGCAATTAGGCAGCATATCGACATGGAAATGGATCCTGAAGTCGCAGGAGGCATGGCTGANCACGCTCTCGGTTTCTTTGGTTTCTACGACAGAATCATTGACAACGCCCTAGAACCTACAGATCGTAACCTATTCTACATGTTCCAAGATTATGACCTTCTTACAACCGAATCCGAAGAAACCACATTGTGGGATGGTCGTGAATGGAGAATTCACTACTGGCGTTTCAAACCAGAACTTCGTGAGCGTGTTGAAGCATACATGAATCGCGAAGTCGAAGTCGTAGAAGTTGATCCATTCGGTGATGTTTACGGCGATGCCGGAAGTATTTGGATGCGTGAAGGTGACAAGCCAGTCAATCCAAATGCCTTCACATCTGACCACTGGGGATGAACACTTTCCCACAAGTCTTGAAGAGTAGCGGGTACACCATTGTACTATGAAGGTCAGAGCCAGTCTACTGGTNGTGCTATTTTTTGCATCGGTTTTCCCAGTAGTTAACGCCGATGAAATAACNCCAGTAACGATTAACGTAGACTGGGGAGATGACCACGCTTACATAATTTCAGGCGACGTTGAAATTTCTGAAATCAATGTTACTCATTCACATAATTTTGAAATGTTGGATGTAGGTTTGATTTATGATACCACAGGAGATAATTTGAGAATAGAACTCAATACATCACTATCTCATGGTGATGTAATCACAATAGAAGCNGGTGAAGTTACTCGCAGTGTGACAGTTGGCTTATGGGGTCAGCCACTCGCAGATCACGAAGTTACCTTGAATTCTCAATGGGAGATGGATCAGCAATGGGATAATGAAAATGGTACTCAGAAGTATATACTNATTTTCGACG
Organism: Methanobacteriota archaeon; assembly: GCA_002689565.1. The sequence goes on from NZGQ01000028.1 coordinate 3,277, forward strand.
GNCAAGGGTGGCAACAAAGAATCGGTAATAGCCTTNAATCCTGGGAAAGAGGAAATGGTACATTACAAATCATCTCGAANACTGAAGAGAGCAGTATCTCNATGATGATNGACCTTGATTCGGTTTGGAAAAATGAAACTACAGTAGATGGAGTGATGAGCGAGCAATCTTTCGACGCAAGAGGAAGNGGCGTCATCGGAGTTGGTAATGATGGCGATGAAGGTGATGTACAAATTCAAGGCACCATTAGCGATGCTTGGATAAATCGAACAACGCTTAACGGAATTGTTGATGAAAGATTCAAATTAGAAGCGAACGGGTCCATTTCTCTAAACTCAATGGAAGACGGAGAAATGATGAACCTCAGTGGAGACTTAGCAGTGCTTCTAATCGAAACTTGGGACTCTGATGGCGTCCGTATNTTGTCACATACCCAGTTCGAAGCAACAGCTGACCTCATAATGGAAAATAACGATACNAGAATGGACATATCNCTGAATACTTTTGAATCACTTGAAAGATGGGAAAATGGAATTCGCGTAGACCAAGTAAACAAAATGATTGGTGGAGGGACTTTTGGCTTCTCTAATAATGACGAAAATGCTAGTGTTCAGATAAATGGAACAATTCACGACTTCCATCAAGAGCAACAGGATGGAATAGTTACTGTAGATGATTTGCATGTTGATGGCGTATTAACGGGAGATGCTCAAGGAACATTTGGCGTAGTTAGAACCATTGANGATACGACTTCACAGGCTAATGAAACCGGTGTNCTCTACGATGTAATTATCGTNCACCAGGAAGATTGGTTCAACATTACTGGAATCGCTGCATTACCTAATTCTGATCTTGGCGCTGGAGCTCATCACAATGAATCCTGGTCCTACGACGCAAAGCAAGCGGAATGGGAAAATCGAACGATACGAACAGTTTGGAGTCAAAGTGGCCCAGATCCAAGTAGTGGTGATGAAATTCATTCCAACTCACCAATACAAAATTCGCCTGAAGCACCTACNGTAGAGGAAGGTGTTGGAAATATTAGTGTCAGTCGAGAAACTGGTTTTGCNCCAATNGATGCAATGACAGGNGATGTATTCGTACTTGACCAACAAGANGGAATGGTACTCACTGTAACTGCTGGACAAGAAGAAACTGTTGCAATGGACGGCCATTTGGTCGATACCGTAGCATGGACCGGTACATATTCGACTGAAGTTATTGGTACCGCTAGTGGAAATCTGATAATTGATGGACCTCTATCGGGATTGAATGTTGAAATCAATAGACAATTCCAAATGGAATTTGGAGATGATGGAGAATTGGTTAATTTGACCGAAAACCAATCTGTAAATCGAGTCCTGTCGCCTTCAATAATCTCGGTTCACGATAACAGTGACCCAAGCATCGATTTGATATCTCTGGCACAAGGAGTAGTAACTGGAGAAGGTGGTTCGCCTGGAACGCTTGAAGTGACTGTTTCAGATGTTGATTTCAATATCGCTAGTGTTACTGCTGACACAACATCGATTGGAGGAGTTGCTGTATTATCCCTGAATGACAAGGGATTGAATGGTGACNGAGTNATCGGTGATGACATCTGGACCGCTGAAATTTCNGTTCCAGGTCTTGAATATGGTGAACTTCCGATCAGTGTTACAGTAACTGATGCATTCGATGCGACAGATTCTGATTCAGAAAACATTACTGTTCTAAATCAACCACCGAGATTAACATCAATCGAATTAGTTCCTTCCTTTGTCCACAGGGGTGAGGTAATTCTTGTTAATGCTGAGGTAATAGATGGNCACGGNGTTGCCTCTGTGTCTATCGATATGAGAGATTACGGTGGAAACATAACCGAGTTAAACAGACTTGGAGACATATGGGTAGGACAAATCGAGGTACCTACTGGAATGGCCCCTGGTGACCGACTTCTAAGTGTCAGAATGGTAGACCAAATGGATTCAGCAATAATAGTGGAAAGAACGATCGTTTCTGGACAACACCATATCGAAACAGACATGGACGAGGATATAGTCATAAACGTGCAAAACGAACCTCCTTTAATCGATGCAGGAGGCATGAGAGTAATCGAAATTGGTGATGAAGAAGTAAACTACGTCCTTACAATNTCTGTAGAGGATTATGATGGATTAAATTGGGTCAAAGTGAAATTGGGAATCNTAGCCCCTCCNGGTCAATCAAANACTTGGTTTGCAATGTCATCTAATGGTGATGGAACCTATTCAAAGGAGTTCACTGTCAAGACATATATCGCTCTTGGAACACACGAAATTCTGGTTAAGGCGATGGATTCATACGGAGCTCAAACCGGACAAGAGCCGATAGTAATTTCACTTGAAGAACCTGGTTCAGAATCAGCCTCTGTTGATGCGGGAGATACGTTAACCTATGTCGCATTAGGCGGATTGGGAGTTATTGCCATTGTTGGTGCTGCAATTTATGTCATGCGTGGCTCGGACGAAGAAGGCGGCCTAGGTGGATTTGGAGACGCTTGATGTTTTCCAAATTTACCATCGACAACGGTTTATACCCCTGTCCAATCCGATGGTTACACTTGCGAGAGTAGTGTAGTGGTTATCACCGAGCGTTGCCAACGCTTGAACCCGGGTTCGAGTCCCGGCTCTCGCACCACTCTATTGCTTCAACATCATGATGACTGCTTTTTGGCCATGTTCAAATTGACCGATTTCAGTAAACCCATGACGTTGATGAAAACGAACTGAATCCGGATTTGGTGGCCGAAGATTAACCTCTGCTGCGATTGGTACTCCGAGTTTAGATGCTGTATCGNTGACTGCCTGGTAAAGTTTCGAGCCTATTTTTTGATTCCTATTCGCTGTTGATACCGCTATCCGGTCTACGTAGAGGAAATCGTCATATCTTTCATTGAACCATAAATAATTGAGGCTCCCATAGGCTGTTTTTGGTGGCAAACAAATTACAAATCCTAGCAAGGAATTACTATCAAACAAGCCAATTGAAAGTGATGAATAATTCAAGAGGTCAAGAATTTCTTGCTCCGAGACCTTGCCTGTTCCGGGCAATCCTTGCTCATTAATCTCCCATATCGAACTGGAATCAGATATTTGCAAGGCCCGTATTTCCATATTGTTTACACTTAGGCTAAGCGAATAATATCTTCGACTAACCAAGAAGATCNGCNATCAATGCCATCATNGCNGTNCTCAATGGAATCAAAGGCCTCCAACCATCACCNGTAATTTCTAACAACAACTCGTGTAATGGTTCCAAATNCGGTCTATTGTTTTGCAANCCAGTAATCGGCTTTGCTTCCATTCCAGCAATTTCATGACCAAACAGAGTTTCTGCAGTAAATTCACCACTCAAGCCTTGATTTGTTCTAGACCATAGCATGTCAAACTCCGCTTTGCTGTCCTTTGCTAGCCATTCTCTTCTCCCGCACATATGCAAATTAGATACTGTTTTCTTGGATTTTGCAATATGAGCAATAGCGTTAGCAGCATCGATTACACTTACCCAATACCTCGAATCACTCTCAACTTCTACTTGTTTGGACCAATGTAGAATCTCTTGTGGCATCCACTTGTCTTGACGAGTGGGAATCAAGTCGTGGACAATAACGTGATTTCCTATTTCAACATCTGCTGAACTTCCATCAAATGAGATCGTAAATCCTTCCCCACTTTCCTCTAACTTGACTGATGAGAACTTGAAAAGGGTTTGATTCCTTAAGCGATGAGAGGGCTCTTGAGCTATCACGTCAATATCCATTGAGAGTAGTTTGTCTACTACTGCTTCACCTAATGAGCAGGTTGCTCCTTTGACAAGTATTGCCATTAGATAATAGCGAAAAGGGAGTCGTTCATGAGGTTGTCTCTCTTGTTATTTTTCAATTAGTTTTTTAAATTTTCAATTGAAATATTTAGATATAATTTAATTTTGAGGTAGCATTATGCGACACCAATTGAAACTAATCTTTTGAGACGTGTCCAAAAAATGAAACGCAACCGTTTATCCAATTGGATATAGAAGAATTATGCGACAAATCCAATTGGAAAAGGATTCTTAGAAGGGGGCAAGTATAATAGTCGCCACTGTCGAGGATAGATTGGTCAAGTGCCCGAAGACCAAGGAGATGGGAAAAATGCCGAACAACGATTATGACATCCAGGAGTTACTCCAAAGAGATGTATATGTGAACGACACAAAGGTGGGAGTTATCGTAGGAGAGAGACACCACCCGAACGAAGCAAGAGTGCGCTCAATGCGCATAATGGTAGAGCCAGGAGTTGCAGACGAATTTATGCGTAAACCTGCTGAACTCGCACCATTACANAAGGAACTAATACACAGNATCAGAAANGACGGTGCNGTAAAACTCTCAAAATCAATGAGAGAACTTCAGAGACGCTGGAGAAACACAGTTAGAATCGATGAGAAACTATACGCTCCAGATGAAATGATGGACAGAGCNGTTCTCGATAACCAAGGAATGGAAATNGGAGTAATTACNGATCTAGTGAAAATTAAGAGAACCTACCGCGCCGTNGTCGTGAAGACAAGAATTGGCATACAGATGCAATATGGCATCGATGGCACAATCAATATTCCAATTACAGCTCTCGCTAGAACTCGTGAGCGCTTGGACGAAGTTGTTCTGTCTAGAACATTCGACAAACTGCTAGGCTTGCCTTCATACTTGCAAGCAAACGACCCCGATGCTATAATCGAGGAATGACCTTACCGTCGTCTTTATNACGGGAAGGTGGGTCGGCGAACTGCCTTTGCGCGGGTAGCTTAGTCGGCTGGAGCACCCGGCTGATAACCGGGAGGTCGCAGGTTCAAGTCCTGCCTCGCGCACCATTAATCGATTACAGTAACTGTTTTATNNNCAGTTTCCGTNTAACTGTAAAATTNTATTNAACATGAGAACCCTCATTTAGCCCCCGCACCGGCACTGGCAACATGGTAGTGGTTTCTGGGAGCAACTCCAGNGAACTCGCAATTGACCTAGCAGAACAATTAGGCTGGGAACACCACTCCCTCGAAGCAAGAAGATTCCCAGATTCTGAAGGATATATCAGAATCCCCGAACATTCGATTGAAGCTGTTCGTAANGAGCCTGTTGTTTTGGTATCAAACACATTCCCTGATGCAGGAATTGTAGAAACTCTGCTATTATTGGAAGCGTTAAGAGACGTTAGAGCCGGACGTACAGAAAATCTCAAAGAAATCGGCCCTCAATCAATGAATCCTGTTGGCCCGGGAGTCATCGTAGCAATTCCATATTTTGGATATTCAAGGCAAGACAAAAGATTCCGCCCAGGCGAAGCGATCAGTGCGAAAGCGATTGGAAGGCTGCTTGCTGCACATTGCGACGGGATTGTAGTTTTCGATTTACATGCNCCTGCTGCTTTGGAAGNAATGCCGATACCTGTGGCATTTACATCTGCCATGCCTGAAATTGCAGTTTTCCTTAANNAGAATGTNAATCCNGANTTTATTCTATCTCCAGATAAAGGAGCGATAGATAGAGCCGGCGCTGTTGCAGAAGCAATAAATCTACCATTCTCCTATCTTGAAAAAACAAGGATTGATGCTCATACTATTGTACATAAAGCCAAAGATCTGCAAGTCGATGGTAAAATCGTAGCTATCGTTGATGACATGATAGCGACCGGAGGTACGATTTGTAAAGCTGCAGACGCTCTTAGAAGCCAAGGTGCGGTTGAAGTGCACGCCGCATGTACTCATGGTTTGTTTACCGGAGGAGCCATCGCCCGGCTATCAAATCACGTCGACGGCGTGCATGCAACCTCCAGTCTCCCAAATAGGCGCGCTGTGATTTCAGGAGGTGCCGCACTGGCTCGTGGTGTGCGTAATATNCTGAAGGATCTAGGAATGTAGGCCCATATTACCAANCCGTGGTGTTTATATTCAAGAGGTTCTGCGCAACCTTGCTTCACATAAGCATGAGAGTGATTTCAATGAGTGCACACGTGTCATACGAAACCCCTAGCGATGTCGCAGACAAGATCTACGAGATGGTTCAGGCNAACAACAACGGAAGAATGAAGAAAGGATCTAATGAGGTAACTAAGGCTGCAGAACGCGGTACTGCAAAGTTCATCATTATGGCAGAGGATGTTAACCCGCCAGAATTACTGGCTCACATNCCTCTAATCTGCGCTGAGAAAGATATTCCATTTGGATACGTNCCTAGCCAAGAGTTCCTAGCAAAGGAAGCNGGAATGCCNAACGGCGTCAAAACAGCATCNCTTGCTCTTCTAGAAGTTTCAAAGGGNGCTCAAGAAAAATTCAACGAAGTTGTAGAGCTCATCAAGGGGCTTTCCANCTGAAGATACCACTGATTTCGGAGGAATAAGAAATGTCTGAAGAACTCGGAGGATGGCCTGCTGAGGTCGTCGAAATNGTAGGTAGAACCGGAATGACCGGAGAAGCTACTCAAGTGAAAGTGCGTGTTAATGATGCGCCTAATCCAAGAGACGTTGGTCGAATTATCACAAGAAACGTGGTAGGACCTGTTCGTGTCGGTGATATACTAATGCTAATCGATACTGGCCGAGAAGCCCGTAAACTCAACTATAGGTGATCATAATGCCAGAACAAAGAATCTGCAGTTTCTCCGGAGAAATTATCGAACCCGGAACAGGACTGATGTTCATCCGTAGAGATGGAACTGTCCAGTGGTTCGCAAACAGCAAAGCTCGCAAAAATGCAGTCAAGCTAAAGNGAAACTCACGCAAGGTAAAGTGGACCCGTCATTACGTAAAGGGCGGAATCTGAGCCATATTGGCTAGTTTNCTACAATCGTTGCGCTCAAATAGGGCTTGCCAGTCGCAGGCATTGGTGGAATTAGTATGGAGACTACCTATGTTATGGTAAAGCCTGATGGTGTGCAAAGAGGATTGGTTGGAGAAATCATCCAGAGATTTGAAAGAAAGGGACTACAACTTGTTGGATTAAAACAAGTAATTCCTAGTGAGGAAATCGCAAAGGAACACTATGCGGTTCACTCTGAGAGGCCTTTCTTCCCAGGTCTGATTAAGTTCGTAACTAGTGGACCTGTCGTTTGTATGGCATGGTCTGGAAGAGACGCTATCAGTGTAGCAAGAAATCTAATTGGTCCGACCAATGGAAGAGAAGCTGCTCCAGGAACAATCAGAGGAGATTTTGGAATGGATATTGGATACAATATGATTCACGGATCCGACGCTCCTGAAACAGCAGAATTCGAACTCGGATTGTGGTTCCCTGAGGGCATAAACAACTGGGTCCAAGATAGTCAATCTTGGGTCTATGAGTGAAATTGAACTTCAATTGCAAAATTGAAAAATCCAATTGGAGATTTTAATATGTCAGAAGAGGATTTAGCCCCTGAAGAAGAGGTCAAAAATCTCGGATGGCAGCGTCAACCAATCGTGTCAGTATTGGGCCATGTCGACCATGGTAAAACCAGTGTTCTTGACCACTTCAGATCTCTTGGAAGCGAAAGGCAAGCAAGCGTAATGGATCGAGAAGCTGGCGGTATAACTCAGCATATTGGCGCTACAGAAGTTCCTGCAAAAATTCTCAATGAAACATGCGCAGCAATGACTGCCGGCAAGGATTTCAATAGCCCTGGATTACTATTCATTGATACTCCCGGACACCATTCTTTCACAAGTTTGCGAAGCAGAGGTGGAGCACTCGCTGATATCGCAATTTTAGTAGTAGATGTGATGGAAGGTTTACAACCGCAGACTATTGAAAGTCTGAGAATACTAAGAGACAAGAAAACACCATTCGTTGTCGCAGCCAATAAGGTTGATCGTATTCACGGTTGGAGAACTGAAAGAGGAAGGTCGTTCATTGAATCATGGGCAAACCAAAGGGATGACGTTAAGCAATTCTTTGACGAAAAGTATTGGAAGTTACTAGGCCAATTCAGCGAGCATGGTTTCAATATTGAGCGCTATGACAAGATTCGCGATTTCAAGTCAAATCTTGCAATGGTACCCTGCTCTGCAAAGGATGGAGAAGGATTACAAGATCTTCTTACTGTGACTGTCGGCCTTGCAGAAAGATTCCTAGAAGATCGCCTAAGAGACACACTTGGCGACGGAGAAGGTACTGTTCTCGAAATGAAAGACGAGAGGGGATTGGGTAAAACCATCGATGTAATTCTTAATCGAGGCGAATTGAATGTAGGTGACAGCATCACTCTTGTTGGTGCTGACGGCCCATTTAGCACTCACATAAAGGGCATGTTTAGGCCCAAAGGAATGTCGGAAATGAGAGATGCTGGTGATCGCTGGGAAGCCTGTGACAATGCTGTTGCTGCTTGTGGACTGAAAATAGTCGCTCCTAATCTAGAAAACGTCCTGGCAGGAACTACCCTCCGTCAGACAAATACAGATGAGGCAAGAGATATTGCTGAAAAGGAAGCATACAAGGAAACGAAAATATCCGTTGACATCGCTGAAGAAGGCGTGGTCATAAAAGCCGATACTGTTGGTGGGCTAGAGGCTTTGGCCTTCGAACTAAANAAAATGGAAATTCCAATCAGAATGGCAACCGTTGGGCCAGTNAANAAAAGAGACATTATTACTGCGCAGTGTGCTGATGACCCNCTAAATCAAATCATCTTAGGGTTCTCGGTAAAAGGAAACNCAGAAGTNCAATCAAAACTGGAAGGAANAGATGCAGAAATCAAATTTATTAGTGCAGATATCATTTACCGAATTCTTGAAGAATTCGAAGAATGGAGAGACTCTACCAAAGCTGAAATGGATGCTGCTGCAAGAGAGAATCTTGTATATCCAGGACACTTGTTGTATCTGAAAGATCACACATTCAGAAACAAGGGTCCAGCGATTGTTGGAATGAGAGTTGTTGGAGGAAGAGTTCATGTCGGACAAAAGATCATGAAACTCGATGGCACTCCGATTGGCCAAATCAGAAGCTTGCGCACTAGAGCAAGCGAGGAAGTTAAGCAAGGCCATCAAGGTGAAGAATTAGCCGTCGCAGTCATGGGCCCTACTGTTGGAAGACAGATTGAGGAAGGGGATGAATTCTGGGTGGATATTCCATCTGCTCATGCAAAGCGTTTACGCAAACTCGAACTTACTCCGATTGAAGAAGAAATTCTTGAAGAGATCACACGCTTACATCGCAAGCAAGATCACTTTTGGGGACGATGATACAAGCGTCACAGGCTATGATGTTCAACGACTTATCGACGCAATACCTTGAAGTATGGAGTGAGGTGGTTGTCTTCTTGTACCGAGGAGTGCTAATAGTATGAACGCAGGATTCCAAGCAGGAGCGCCAGCAGGCGACCATCGCACAAAGGACCTTATTGCCACCGTATCTTCAATTGCAAATTCATTGATGGGCGAAGTGTCAAAGGTTATCATTGGTAAGAACGAAAATCTACGCAGAGTAACCGTTGGAATTCTATCAAATGGTAACATGTTGCTAGAAGATTTCCCCGGTCTAGCAAAGACGCTACTATCCAACACATTCGCTCGTGCATTAGGATGTAAATTCAAGCGTGTTCAGTTCACACCTGACCTGCTACCAAGCGATATCATGGGAACATACATGTTCGACCAAAAGTCTGGTGAATTCAAACTACGTGCAGGTCCGCTATTCTCTAACATTTTACTAGCGGACGAAATTAACCGTGCTCCGCCAAAGACACAGGCTGCTTTGCTTGAAGCTATGGAAGAGAAGCAGGTGACAATCGAAGGTATCACACACAAGCTACCTGCTCCTTTCGTCGTACTTGCTACCCAGAACCCTATCGAGCAAGAAGGAACATATCCTCTTCCTGAAGCTCAGATGGATCGTTTCCTGATGAAGATGAGTATGGGTTACCCTGACCGAGCAGAAGAAAAGGCTATTCTAGCACGACGTAAGTTACGTGGAAAGGATGCTCACGATGTTGAGCAAATCACCTCACCAAAGAAAGTGGTCGCAATGCAAAAGGCCCTAGAGACCGTACACGTCGACCCTGCCATTCTATCTTACATCGTTGAAATTGTACAAAGAACTCGTGAAGATCACCGTGTTGTAAACGGAGCATCGCCACGTGCTAGCCAATCGTTGTTCAAGACCGGCCGTGCTGCGGCTGCAATCGATGGAAGGGATTACGTAATACCGGACGATATCAAAGGAATCGCATTGCAAATTATCTCTCACAGAATCGTAATGAAGCCAGAAGCAAAGATTCGTGGAATTACCGGAATGCACATTGTTAGAAAGATTCTATCCGAAGTTCCAGTTCCTGTTATACAACAGGGATGATGACTACTCGACAAATGCGACTCTTTACAGAGGGGCGCCTAACTCGTAGGTTCACGGCAGCAAGTTTCGAGGTGGTTGAATGAATCCTTACAAGATGGTAGTAGCGGTTGCAAATCAAAAAGGTGGATGTGCAAAAACAACTACTGCAGTCAACCTAGCAGCTGCTTTAGCAAAGGGTAATCAAAAATTCAAAGTCCCTCCAGCAAAGGTATTGCTGATTGATTTAGATCCGCAAGGAAATTGTGCAACATCCTTTGGTGTCGAAAAGAAAAAAATCAAGAAAACCGCATATGATTTGCTAGTTAATGACGGAGGCGAAGAACTACCGTTGATGGAAGAATATCTGATTTCTCCGCAAGAACTCACCGATTCAATGCAAAAAGCGTGGTCGAAAAGAAACGACAACTCGAATAGAGTGCCAAAGGATTTGTCGATTGACAATCTTTGGCTTCTTCCAAGTGACATCCATCTCTCGGGAGCAGAGATTGAACTTAGTCACAGAATAGGACGTGAAACCAGACTGAGAGAAGCACTGGCCCCAATTATTGACAAATTTGACCACATAATTATCGATACACCTCCATCGCTCGGCCTATTATCGATCAATGCCCTATGTGCCGCAAACTGGGTATTTATCCCTGTACAAGCAGAATATTACGCACTGGAAGGTTTCAGTATGCTGATGAACAGTGTAAAAATGATTCAAAAGAGAATTAATCGAAACTTGAAGATATTTGGTGTTGCAATGACTATGGTTGATCAGCGCTCGAAGTTATCCCTACACGTTTGCAATGAGGTCCAATCCAAGATTCCCAAAAAGGTATTCAAAACACCAATACGAAGATTGGCAAAGGTCGCTGAAGCAGCATGGACTGGTGCACCAACTGTCATTCTCAATAATCCAAGCAAGAGTGGAGCAGGAGCCGGTAGCAGAGAATACTGGTCTCTTACAAAAGAATATCATGGACGCGTCCAGGAAATGCGAAGGCAATTCGGAGTTACAGAACATCCTCGATTGCTGCTGGAGAAACAAGGCCGGTCATTTTGAATGAGTGCTCAAACCAGCATTATTCGATGATGGTTACGCGCGGGATTCAAGTAGTCAACAGCGTGCAAGGAAGTCATGACCGGGGAAGGGATGACCTCAGTAAGTGTAAGTTATGAAGTTAGAAGACAATTGAACACATTGCGAACAATGGACGGACATCGCAGTGTAGATTCGTTTCTAACCGAGATGATTAGAGCACACAAATTAGCAAAAATGAACGGAGAATTAGAAGCCCTTCGTACTCAGATGAAAGAAGTCGCAGACGTTAGTTCTGAACATTTAGTACAGCGATTGAATTTAGCTCCATTCAAGGTTTGAGGTGAGTTGATGGATTGGAGACCTCCAGGGCACTTACTCTCAACCAATGACCTAGTACACGCTATTTTTGATGGCAATAGTGATGCAGGTAAATTACTCGTAAAAGCAACAATGGGCGAGGTTGAGTTATTTGCAAGACCGAAGAGTTGGAACGCAGTATTGTGGCTGATTGCAAATACCTTGAAAGTCGATGGAAAACCTGTTTACACAGGAGATCAATTAGGAGAGCTGAAATCTAGCCTACCAATCGCTTGGCGAGCTGAATAATCACTTTCCTTGTTTAGCGAGCCATTCAGCACCGTACCATTTCCATTGGTCCATGGTCCAACCTTCAGGCAATCCCTCTGCAGGTAATGGTGGTGCTTCAGGAGGCGCTGTTGGTTCTGGTTGTTGAGACGCTGGCTTGATTTCATTTGCCGAGGTCTGTTCTGGCAAACCAGCTAATTCCTCGAGAGATGATGATTCTTCCATTATCTCTGCGTTCTGAGATGTTGAAACTTCTCCTTTAACGTCGATGTCATCGAAACCAGTTCCCAACTCATTACCATCGTCACCAACTGCCACCTCCATAGGTGCAACATCATCATCCCAAAACTTGTCGGATTCCACGCCGCCCGAACCCGAAAGCCCGGCTTTTCCTTCCAATGCTTCGGCTTCCGCACTGTTTTCTCCATCAGGGACGAATGGTACTCCGTACGTCTTTACTAATGCTCGACGGCGACGAGTTTTTCCTATTCCTGCATAAATCAACAGGACTGCAACGATTGATGCAAAACCTGCGCCTAAGAATGGTAATATCTCGGCTGCTGTGTCCATATATTTTTCACTGGATGATGCTTCTTCTTCCTCTGCTTCAACGGAATTTACCCAGGCGTAGTAATCTAGGGGTGTTTTACCATCTGAAATCTTGTCTGAAACATATTCCTGGTAATCAGCATCTCTTACTCCTTGGCAAGTCTCGGAAACATCTGTAGAGACT